>CAKZKQ010000244.1 GCA_937123825.1 uncultured Pseudomonadota bacterium | reverse complement strand
GAGCGCGCAGAGGAACTGGAGGTTCGTCGAGCACCGATGACGACGGGATAGTTGTCATTGGGCCGCATGTCGATGGGATATTTTGTAAACACGCCCTGAAGTGCGGATCAGTGTTGGAGGGGAAGCTCGGCGATGGTGCCTTTGAAGTTGAAGGTCTTGCCGTTGCTGGCTTCGAGCACCAACCAGAAGAAGCGGTCCTTGGCCTCACCGGTGACGGCGCTGGTGGGGACATCGCTGGCGCTGAGCGTAAAGGCCACATCTTTGCCGGGCTGCCAGGTCCGCTTGCGGGACACGCGGGGCTTGAGGCTCTTGAGGATCAGCTTGTGGGTCTGGGTTTTGTCCTCGCTGGTCAGCACCCCGATGGTCCCTTTGAGCGTGGCATCGTCCAGCGCAGTGTCGCCGGCATTTTTGATCTTGCCGGTCAACGTGACGCTGGAGGTGTCGCCCTTGCCGGGCTTGACCTTCAAGTTGGTGTCCTGGACCTCAAAGGGGCTCTTCTCGATGACGGCCTCAAAGCCAAAGCGCTCGTGGCGCGCTGGCTCTTTTGGGTCTTGTGCGTCGTCTTTGGGGGATTCAACAGCGGCTTTGTCCTCTTCGGACTGCCCCTGGACGTATTTGAAAATCAGCAAACCGCCCAGGATCGTCGCAAAGACAATCACAAAGACCAACCCAACCAGCACAACGCCGCCCGCAGTGCGCTGTCGGCGTCGTGAGCGTTGGGGCATCTCTTCATCAAACTGGCCACCATCTTTGAGCGACGGAGCCACCTGAGCGCCCACCGAACCCCCAGGACCCGCAGGACCGGCAGATGGGCCTTGCGGGGCTCCAGGCCCCATGCCAAACCCACCGCTCTGCGGGCCGCCACCGATGCCCATCGAAGGCCCGGAGGGTTCTCCAGTCCCCAAGCTGGGGCCAATACCAGGGCCGGACGCAGGGCCGACAGACCCCAACGAGTGGCCATCAAAGCTGGCGGGCTCTCCGGTACGGTGGGTGTCGTGCAAATCTAGCCCTGGTTCAGCGTCGACCGACAACCCAGGCTGCCCTGCCCAGGACGCATCTTTGGACAATCCAACCGCAAGACCAGTCTCAGGCCCGTTGGCGACAGACTGCACCGGGGCAA
This sequence comes from uncultured Pseudomonadota bacterium, assembly GCA_937123825.1. GTDB lineage: Bacteria > Myxococcota_A > Bradymonadia > Bradymonadales > CAKZKQ01. The sequence goes on along the minus strand of CAKZKQ010000244.1, from coordinate 11,573 downwards.
TGCTCGGCGCGGGTTTGGGCTTGGGCGCGGGTTGCGGGGCATGGACGGGAGGCGGTGTGGGCTCTGCAGGGCGCAGCGTGGGAGCGGGCTGCGGCGCTGGCCTCAAAGGCTGCGCTGCAGGCTTGGGTTTGGAAGGCGCTGCAGTGGGTTTTGGCGTCGGGGGCTGTTGGAGTCCCTTGAAACCGCGCGTGGGATCATTGTCACCCGGCAGAGGCGTGTCCTCCTTGGGCGGAATGGTCATCGGCTCATTGGGCTCAAAGGGAACCTCTTCGGTGTAAAGCTCGCGCGCGTAGCGGGTCACCTCGCGGTTGGAGAGCCCTTCGACCGAGCGCGTGGGGATCTTGTCCTCATCGGGCGTAAAAAGCGCCTTCTGCGGCGGCGGCGTCACAATCTCCGCCGACTGAGGCATGGAGGACGCCGAAGGCACCACAGGCCTGTCCAGCGAAAGGGTCCGCGCGATCTCGCCTTTGGGCTCCTTCTTGGCCAGATCGGGCGGCAACGACGACAAAGACGAGAGCGACGGCGCGCTGGCGGTGGCGCGCTGGATGATGTCCGCAGCCAGCCCCGGTTGCTCCACCGTCGACAGGTCCTCGCCCTTCTTCTTCTTGCCCTGGGAACGCTCAAAGGCCGCGTTGAGCATCTCCACGGGGCTGCGCATGGGTGTGGTCGGCGCGATGCTGTCGTCTGAAGAGCGCAGACCGGTGACCTTCTTTCCGGAGCGACGCGAGCCTTTCTGTTTGTTGGACGAAAAAATGCGAATCTCTTCGTCTGAAATGCCCGACACGGGGATGGTCGGCGCCGCCTCGGCAGCGTCCATATCCAGAAGCTGCTGCGGGGTTTGCAGCGGCACGGTCGGGTTTGGCCCTTCGTCGCCGCTGGGCGCCGCGCCAATGATGCCTTTGAGATCCACCCCTGTCATGCGCTGGGGCGGCGCCTCTTCATCAAGAGACGGTGGCCCACCATCCATGGAGGTGGCATCGATGATCCGCGCGTCGGGTTCGGGACCAGAGGGCGAGTACATGGCCTCGGAGCCACACACCATGCACGTGATCCTCAGTTGCCCAAAACCCTTGGACTGAGGCGTGAGGTGAAGCGTTGCCTCGCAGTTTGTGCACCGATAATAGACCCCCATGGGACCTCTCTGCGTGTGGTATCGACTCTTCGGACACCCCTAAAGCCCATCTGGCGCGAGGGGGACGAGTCCGGCGGCGACAAAACAAGCCGACAACACACCCTAAAATCTCCCAGGCGCGTTTGCAACGTCATACGATTGTTGAGCCACAAAGCCCAAGGCCAACAGCGCCGCAAAGCAAGAGCGCCTCAAAAGACACCGGTCGGCCAGCAAAGCCCCGACTTCAAACGACCAAGCGGCTTGTTGCGCTTGTTGTTCTTGGGGACGGGCCGCGCAACAACGCTTTGCTCAAAAGCGGGCAAAAAGCACAAAAGCCCTGGTTGTTGACCAACCAGGGCTTTTGTAGAGCGGGAGACGAGATTCGAACTCGCGACCTTCTGCATGGCAAGCAGATGCTCTACCAACTGAGCTACTCCCGCGTGGTCTTTGAAGTTTTGTGCCTCAAAGACAAGGAGGGGTTTTATAGAAAGCCCCCGGGGGTGTCAAGCACTTTTTCCATCATCTTTTTCACCATCTCCACCAGCCCCCTGTTCATCGGCCTCCCCTTGCCCTTCTTCTTCATGGACCGCTCCATCGCCGGTCACATTCCCCTCTTGGGCCGCCGACACATCGCCTTGGACCGCTGCTTTGGCCTCTTTGATGTCCTCAGGGGTGCTGTCTTCCTGGAACGCCTCAGGAGCCCCAGACACCTCAGACACCTCAGATGGCGCAGCAGGGGCAATGAGCGGCCCTGACTGGGCCCACGACGCCTGCGCGCCGCTCTGAGCCATGGCCTGCGCCGCTGCGACCACTCCACCTGGCGCAGCGGCGCCGGCAGGGGCAGCTGTGGCCAACATGGGCGGCGCCACCTGCATGGGAATGAACATCGAGCGGCGGTCGTGGTAGGGAGGACGGATGTTGTGCTCGCGGTAGGCCGCCTTGATGCGCTCGGTGATGTCCGTGACGATGGCCACCTCGTAGCGCACGTCGATGACGTAGAGCTTTACACGCACGCGGGTGGCAAAGCCGTTGGGCGTCGACACATCGCGCAGGTGAATCGCCACCGGCTTCTCAAGGAAGGTGTACTTGGACGTAATGGCCGCCTCGTAAGCCAGGCGCTTGGCCAACATGAAGTCTTCATCGGTCCCGATGTGCAGATCGATGACGACCATCATGTTCAACTCACCGGCGTTGCCCGATGAGACCACGTCGGTCAGAAACTTGTTGTTGGGAATCGAGATAAGGTTGTCGTCCAACGTGTTGATCCGCACGGTGCGCAGACCAATCTCGGCCACCTCACCATAAACGTCCCCAAACGCCACGCGGTCGCCGACCTGAAACGGCGAGTCAATCAAAATGATGACGCCCGCGATGATGGATCCGATGAGATCCTGGAGGGCAAGACCGATGACCAAACCCAACGCGGTCGCCAGCGCCAGCAGCGTGTGGCGCTCGGGCTGGATGACGCCAAAGACCACCAGGAGCGCCGCCCCCAGGTAGATCAAAAAGCGCGTCAGACTGGCCACCTTCTTGATCAGAAGGCGCCGGGTGGCGACCTGCTCGCCGATGCGGTCCAGCGTCGCCCCCGCCAGGCGACTGATGACCCACGCGCTGCCGATGATCAAAAAGGCGACGATCAGCTTGTCGGTATCGAGGAGCTGACCGATCAACTCGGCGTTGATGTCGCCGCTGTCGTCCTGCGCCCACGACACCCGTGGCCACAACAACGCCGCGGCCACCGCCGCCATCCCCCCTGCCCTGACCGCCCAGGAGGCGGCGTTGTTCAAAATCGTTCTGAACACCCCATCCCCCATCAGTCGTAGAGAAAGTTGACGGTCCGCAGATACGTCAGGACCTGGCGAAAGTATTCGGGCGCCATGGACGCCCGCTGCGAGTTGGCCCGCAACTGGATGATGCCCTTCTCCTGAAAGATGTCCAACGCCATCGTGCAGGTCGCCAGATCAACGTTGACGATCGTCTCCAACTCACTGCCCGAGAGGTTCTCGTGCTGCACAATCGCCGCCAGCATGAATCCAAAGTCGGGGCTGAGCCCCACCTGGGGCATCGGCGGCACCGCAAAGAGCCTTACGTCGAGCGTCTTCTCATTGGCCCCAATGCACAACGACCGCAGCCAATAGCGCATCGCCACCCTGGGGTTGCCCTTGGAGAAGTCCGCCAGAAGCCTGAAATAGCCATTGGCCGAGCGCACATCCCGGCTCGGATCAGCGCCCCCAGACGTCCCCACCGCCAACGAGCGGAAATTGAGCTCAAACCCAGTCTCCGCGCTGCGACGCTCGATCAACGTCCGCAGCTCCTGCTCCGTCAGCGCCCCCAGCTCCACCTCCAAAAACGCCTTGCCCCAATCTTTGAGCCGATTGATGTACCGCCACGCAAAACGGTTGAAGGTCATCAGCCAAGCATGGTGGTGGTTGGTCAACGACACCAACTGCAAGAAGGTCCGAATCGCGTCAAACCCACCCACGCGCCGCAAATAAAGGTTGTGGCAACCGTCGAGCAAGACCACCGTACGCGGCAACTCCAAGAGGCGCTCGGCCATCTCCGCGACGCTCAGCGGACGCCTGGGCAACCCAAAGATCTCCGCCAGCAGCCCCAGCGCCTCGGCCTCATTGGTGTGCTTTTGCACGATGTCGTAGCGCAACATCGGCCCCAGCCCCTCCAAACGGCTCTGCGCAATGTCCAGCAGCGTCGTCTTGCCCATCCCGTACTCGCCCAGGATCGCCACCGCCCCATCGGTCCCATCGGTGCGCCAACGCTCCAGATAAGTCATCAACTCGTCCAGCTCACCCTGGCGGTGCTTAAGAAACTCGGACTCGTTGAGCGGGCGCTCCATGAAGGCTTCGATGTACGGCTCAGGCAGCGGATCCATGTCGGCGCTGGCTTCCTGGGTGTGCTTGTCCAACTCGATGCGCTTTCGGAAGATGAAGTTGACCACGCGCTTGGTCACCTCCAACCCCTGCAGGTAACGCTGCGCCCACCGCACCAACTCCAGCACCACCACGTAGATGAAGGCACCAAAGATGACCACCATCCCATAGAAGCGGTCCCTGTGGGTGTTGATGAACTGCACCGCGCGCTCGCCGCGCTCACCGGCCAGACGCGCAAACTGACGGGCAATAAAGTCCTTCCACAAGCTCAAGAGCGCGTAAATGACCAGCCCGTAACCCAGATACCCCAACACGTGCAGCCAGCGCCCCACAAAGAGCATCCCAAAGGCCCGGCGCACCAGGAAAAGGCTGTACTGACACACCAACGTGTAGAGCAGCATGTAGCGCAGCGTGGAGACAATGAACTTGGCGCGCTCCAACTCCAGCTTGCCAAAGAGGTCTTCATCCTGCTCGTCACCCAACTCTTGCGGCCTGACGCGGGCATCGCGCCCCTTCTTGTCCTGCAAGGACTGGCGGTACCAGCGCGGCAAAACCAGCGCCCGAAGCATCCCCATCAAGAGCCGATAAATCAGGATGCTGCCGATGAGCACTCGGGCCAGAAGCACCAGCGGCGCCTCCTGGTTGAAGAAGCTCAGCCCCACATTCCACAAGAGCAGCAAGACCAGCTCCATGAAGATCGCATCAAAGACCTCCAAAAGCTTGGTCATCAAACCTGGCCGCAACGCCATCAAGCCCGACTCATGGGCACGCTCTTTGAGCCCCTTGACGATGGGCTTGTGGTTCTTGCGCAAAAACCGGAACGCCAGAATCAACGCCACCAACACCAGCAGCATCTTCAGGCACCACAGAACCCCCTCGATGCTCAGCGCCCGGCTGGGCAGCTCATCCAAATCCGCCGCCGTGCGGCGCGCCTCAATCCGAACGCCATCGACAAAATCGTCAATCTCCACGCCGGCGTGCTCAATGTTCTGAGCATTCCATTCATAGAGCGAGCGACGCCGCTCAATGGAGAGCAACGAGATCAACTCTTCCTGAATCTGGCGAGCATGGTCGCGCTCGTCCAAGACGAGGTTGCGCTGCCCCGTGATCCAACGCAGCTTCACCTCCAACAGTTGGAGATAGCGCTGATGGACCTCAAGGTGGGTTTTACTCAACTCAAGCTTGGCTTTGGCGACCTCGCCACGAAGGCCGTCGGGAGGCACGTCGGCCTGGGCCAACTCAAACTCACTGTAGACCCCGGGCAGCTCGCCGCGCGCCTTTCGCAAAAGCGCGCTCTGCTGGTCGACCATCTCCTCCAGACGTCCGATGCGCTGGCGGAAGATCTCCTGGCGCTGCTCCATCTCCAAAAATAGGGTGTAGGCATTGGCGCGGGATTGTTCGGCCTGATTTCTCTCGGCCTGACTGTCGCGGATGGCCTTGACGGCTGCATCGGTGGTGTTGCGATAGGTGTTGAACAGCTCGCGCTGACCTTTGAGCCCCCCTTCGGCCGCCACAAGGTCACTCTGGCGCTGCACAATGTAGAGGCGCTCCTGCACCAACCCCTTGATCTCATCAAACATCTTGTCGATGTCCACCGCCGCACCGCCGTCGTCCAATGCTCGCTGGCGGCGCTCCTCAAGGCGCTTGAGATCCTCTTCGGTTTGCTGGCTGGCCTTGCGGGCGGCGGCTTCGGCCTTCTCGGCCTCTTCACGGCGGCGCTGGGCTTCGGCGTCCTCGTTGCGCTTGCGGACCAACTCCGCTTCCACAAAGTCCAGGCGACGGCCCAAAAACCGACGGCGCTCCTGGGCCGCAAACAAACGCGCGCTGAGGATCTCGCCCTCCTGGGCGCCCCGCCCCTCTCGGCGCTCCACCGCCTCCAAACGCGCCCTTAAAAACATCGCCTCAGAGCGCGATTTGGGCGCAGGCAACGCCTCCAGATGGCGATGGGCCTCCCGCAACTCTCCCGACAAGATCCAGGACTTAGAGAGCGCCTCGTCCAACTCCGCAGCCAGCGACTCACTGTTTTGCTTCAAGACCTTGAGGGTCTCCAGATCATCCAATCCAGAACGATCCGTCGACAAAACCAGCGCCGCTGCCTCCAGATCATCACCCCGCAGCGCCGCCACCTCATCGGCCACCAACTCGGGCACATCAGGCGCCTCGGGTGCGGGCGGCCCCATCACCTCTTGAGGCTCTTTGGGGTCTTTGCCATCGGGCTCGACAGGATCGTCCTTGGCGGGTGGTTGCGCATCAGGTGGCCCTTCGGGACCCGGCTCTGAAGCGCCTCCATCCTCGGCGTCGGGAGTCTCTTTGGGGGGATTTTGGAGGTTTTGACCGGCGTCGGCAGAATCGGCGGGTTCACCCTGCGGCTTTGGAGGGCCAATGGGCTCGACGTCGCCGTCAGGAGCAGGTTTGTCGACGGGAGCGACACCTGCATCGGGCGGCGGCTCCTGAGCCATGGAGGATGGTGTCGCCACCAGAAGCAACAACAATCCCAACGACAGCAGAAGCGCGCGGAGGGGTCTGGGCATACTAACGATCAGAGTCGATATGAAAGTCGCGTAAATACCGTGTGGACCAACAAGGAGCCAGCCGTCTCCAGTTCTTCTTGTTGAATGTTGGTCTCTACAGTCAAATCATAATCCAAAGACAGGTAGATGTCTGGTGTAAAATCGTATGATGCACGCGCGTTGGCAAAAAAGACGTCCTGATCCTGGAGCGCGATGAGGGAGCCGCCGGTTTGATAGGCAAAGGCGGCGTCGATCTCAAAGGACGTTCCAAAGCGGTGGCCCGCCTCCACCAGAAACTCGGTGGAGTCCGACAGGAAGTTGTTCCTGACCGTCAGGCGACCGTGCAAAAAGAGGTTCGTGCCCAAAAATCCGCTGTCCCGGATGCCGGCGCGATAATAAATCGCGGTGCGCTGGTCCAGGAGGTTTCGGTCACGGATGTCAATTTGCTGGTAGACGTGATAGTGGCTAAAGCGCTGCACGGCGCTGAGGCGGACCTGATCGTAGGCGCCCTGGTTGATGACGTTGCCAAGCAAGGGCCGCTGGTTTTCTTCGGCGGCAAAACGGTTCTGCCGGGGGTCGGCCAGACGGCTGGTGGCAAAGCGCGCGTAGTGGACTGAGAAGTTGAGCGTGTTGTTGGCCCAGTAGGTGGCGTTGGTGAAGAACGAGGTCAACACCGGGTCATCGACCTGGGCGTCGGCGTTGGGCAGGTCCAGCGAGGCGTAGTAGCTCAAAAAGAGGGACTTGCCCCAGTTGCCCGTCGGCACCGACCAGTGCGCCCGGCTAAAGAGATAATGCCGGTCGAGGTTGCCCCCAAAAAGCTGGGCGGTGTACGCCCCCGAGAACTGAAAGCGGTCGGCCTCGTAGGCCGCGTAAGTCCCCGCAGTCTGCCGGTCGGCAGTGGGCAAATAATCAAAAGGATCGGGCTGGAGGCCACCAAAAATCCCGGTGGACCAGTTGCGGCTGAGGTTGTACTGAAGCTGCGCGCCATCGGCCCACGCCCCGCCTGCCTGGAAAAGCCACACTCGCCCCGCCCGAATGTCCACCGGACCCAGGTCTTCGGCCTCCACATAAAGCTCGCGCACGTCGGCAAAGGTCTGGGTCTGACCAAAACGCCGCTCGTTGAGTTGAATCCCGTCGCCGGTAAACTCGTTGTTGGAGATCCGCTGACTCTGGGTAAAATCCAGCAAGAAGCGGCTGTTGAGCATGAAGTTCAGCCGCCCCTTGTCACCAAAGCGCGCCAACTCTTTGACGTCCAAATCGGCATCAAAAAAGAGCAACTGGGCCTGAAACCCCTGGCTGTCGGTGGTGATGACATGGCGAGCGGCCAGGCGCCCCTGATAGCTGGTGTCTGCCGCCAGACCATCTTCACCAGCGTCACCGGCAAAGACCGCCGCTTCCTGGGCCTGGGCGGTGGCCGCAATCGCCACGCCCCCCAGGGCCAAAAGCGCCCAGAGGCACACACGTCTCTTGAGTCCTTGTGCTGCTCTTCGTCTCATGGGCCGATACAGGTGGCGTCTCGGAACTGAGCCCTGATCTGGGCCCAACCGATGGTGCTGTGACAATCCCCGCAGCCTGCCACGAAGCAGGAGTGCTTTTCGCCAATGCGGGGGCTCTGAACAACGCGCTGGACCGTGTCGGTGTGACAGAACTCACACTGGGTCGGCAGCCCGCCGTAGATGCGGTTGACGTGACAACGGTCGCAGTTGACAAAGCGGTGCTGGCCCGTCAACCGGAAGCCGGTCTGGAAGTGCCGGAACTTGCTGGGCAACCAGGCGTCCTGGGTGTGGCAATCGACACAGAAGGGACCAAAGCTTGAGAAGTGCGGGTCGCGGTGGCAGTTGGCGCACTCGTGACCCAGACCGCCAAGCTCCTGCTCTCCGGTGTGGCAACGCTCACACGGCAGCCGGTCGTGCTCCCCGCTAAGCTCGTAAGCCCCAAAGAAGTGCACCTGCGCCGTGTTGGTATCCCAGGCGATCTCGTTGTGACAGTCCTCACAACGGGCGCCCTTGGTGCCCCTGTGAATGTCGGTGTGACAATCGGCGCAGCGGTTCTCCAGTCCACGATAGTTGTTGTCCGTGTGACACTTCTTGCAATCGAGCGTCACGTGCTGACCGCGCAGCTTGTAGTCCGAGTCCCGGTTGTGGACAAAGTTCAAATCCTGCCAGCCCAGCGGGCTATGGCACTGCTCACAGACCTTGTTGGCCATCTGACCCTGGTGGAAGTCGGCGTGGCAGGTCGAGCAGTTGGCCTGGATGGGCTTGAAGTGACCCTGGAGGTGACAGTTGTCGCAGTCGACCTCCATGTGCTTGCCGACCAGCTTGAAGCGGGCCTGATCGTTGTGGGCAAAGTTGTCGATGGGCCAGGCGTCCATGCCGTGACAGTTGCCACAGAGCTTCTCCTTGAACTGACCGCCGTGCAGGTCGATGTGACACCCATCGCACGACGATGGAATGGTCGCCTTCAAATCCCCGCCCGGGTGGCACTTCTCGCAGTCGGTGTCCTGGTGGGCACCGGTCAACTGGAAGCGCGTCACGGAGTGGTCAAACTTAACCTTAAGCCAGTCTTTGGGCGTGTGGCAGTTGGCGCATGGCTTGTCCCCAAACTTGCCCTTGTGGGGATCGTCCTGCGCGTGACAGCTCTTGCACTCCATCGGCAGCGGTTTGTAGCGGCCACCGTTGTGGCACTTCTTGCAATCGACCTGCTCGTGCTTGCCCACAAGACGGAAGCGGCTTTGCTTGTTGTGCGAGAAGTTCAACCGACGCCAACCCGCCGGCGAGTGGCAGTTGTTGCACAATTGCCCCTCAAACTGGGTGCCGTGCTTGTTGTCTTTGGCGTGGCAGTTGTTGCAGCGGTTGCTGGCAGGCTTCCACGGCGGCGCCCAGTTGCGGTTGACGTGGCACTTGTTGCACGACACGCCCTTGTGCTTGCCGGTGAGCTTGAAGCGCGGCACGTTGTGGCCAAAGCTGACCGACTTGAACTTCTTGGTGTTGTGGCAGTTCTTGCACGCCCAGCGCGCAAAAAGACCGCGGTGCTCGTCGTTGTGGCAGTTCTTGCAGTCGGCGTGGGGCGTGGGCGCAAAGCGGGCCTTGCCCTTGTGGCACTTCTGACACGACACGCCCACGTGGCCGCCGTCGAGCTTGTAACGCGTCTCGGCGTTGTGGCTAAAGTTGGTGTTGGCGTTGATTCGCCCCCAACCAAAGACGTTGTGGCAGCGGTCGCACTTCTTCAAACTCCCACGCGAAAACCCATGGATGTTGGCGTGGCACGATGAACAGTTGGCGTTGGCACCCAGGTAGGTCCGCACCCGGCCGCCAGGGCGAGTGCCCGTATGGCACTTCTGGCACCGAACATCTTTGTGGGCGCCCTGCAGGGGCCAACCGGCCTGGTCATGGTTGAAGCTGGCCGGGTTGAAGGCGATCATCGTCGCCCCGCGCCCGCGGTGGTCACGGTGGCACTTGGCGCACGCGCCGCCAACCTTGGCGTGGTAACCGCGCCCAGAGCGGATGCGCACCGCGATGCCTTTGTGGCACGACAGACACTTTCCGCTGGGGACCTTGGAGTAATCGTCGGCGTCGTGACACTTGACGCACCCCTCGGGGTTGTCAAAGCGCGCGTGGGATGCAGCCAGCGGCGGTGGTCCCGCCAGAGACACTGACGACCACAACACCATCACGCCTGCCGCCAACAAGAGCGCCAGCGCCAAAGGCGCGGCGAATATGCCAGGAGCGTTCCTCATGTGAACCTTATGCACACGGTGCAAAACCAACCGCCTCCTATCTAACAGCATTCACAGGCTGCTGACAAACCCACGATCGGCCTACAACCATGCTCGAAACCACACACACCAGTGTCCCGCACAATTCACAGGGAATTTCGTGCACAATCACCAGCTACAACATGTCAAAAGGCAGGTTTCGAGTCCGAATTACACTCTACCAGAATTTCAGCGAAGCGGTACCCCAAATCAACTCAAAGGCGATGTGCAACGCCAGCGCGACAAAGAAAATGTACGAAAAGGCCCGGTGAACCGTCAGCCACTTGCGGCTGTAGTCACGGATTTTTTCGTACAACGCGATGCCGCGCTCAAACTTTGAGCGCTGGGTCAACAACTGCTCCAACTGACGCTTCTTCTCGCCGGTCACCCCCGCGCGCCGGAACGCCGCACGCTGCAAGGCGTCGCGGTCCTGAAGCGAGGCGATGTCGGCCATCACAAGCTTGAAGACACCGGTCAAGAACTCACTTTCACCGCTGTTGAGCATTTTAAGGTCCTGGAGACGCGTCAGCTTGGTGGCATTCTGCTTGCCTTTGCCCACGGTGCTCAAAGCCCTCTTGGCGCTCTTCTTGGTGCTGTAGAAGCTCTCAATCTCACGGTTGAGCTTGGCCAGCCGCTCCTGGAGCTGATCGAGTTTAAGCTCCTTGCCCGCCTGCCCTTTGGGGATGAAGGTGTGCAGGTAGGTCCCCACCACACCCGAAACGATCACCACAAAGAACGCCCACCAGGCGATGGCCGCGGCGTTGACGAAGTTCAGCGCGATGTGCCAGAAGGCGAACATCACGCCCAACACCGACGTAATGATGTGGAACTGCAACCAAAGGCGCATGTCGCCGCCAAAGTTGCCCAACCACTTGCGCACCCGGTAAAGCTGACTGGCCGCCGCCAGCCCCGCCGCCAGATACCCATAGAGCATGCTGAGGTCTTCACCGGCCCGGTAACGGTAGATCACGTCGGTCTGCTCAATAATCTCCATGTTGAGCAGACCCAACTGGGCCATGATGGTGTATTCGGGCGCAAAATAACGCCCAAAGACCTCCAGCGAAGCCACCAGCGTCACGCAGATGGCAAAAAACCACGACAAACCCCGGTAAAACGGGATCGGATCGGGGTTGAGCTGGTCCAGGATGCGGGCGTCGGTGCCCTTGTCATCCATGTTCTCCAGCAAATCCAACAACGACGCGCCGTCCACCTGGAAGAGCGCCCCAGTGGGACAGGCCGAAATACAGGCCAGATCTTTAAAGCCCACGCAGTTGTCGCACTTGACTGAGAACATCCGGCCGCCGCGCGCATCC
>CAKZKQ010000243.1 GCA_937123825.1 uncultured Pseudomonadota bacterium | reverse complement strand
TCAGCACCCAGCCCGGCCCCCAAGCGGCCCAAAGAGGTCCAAGCACCACCCACAAAGTCGGCCAGAGCTACGTGCTGCGCCAGGGAGGCCACTGCGTGACCATCACCGCCATCGAACCCATGAAACCCGACGGCGTCAGGGTGAGTTGGAAGAGCGGGCGCCGCTCGGGCAGCTTTGGGGGCACCGGCGAGAGCCTGATGGAGGACTTCCTGGGCAAAGCCTGCACACCCAAAAATAAGTTCTGACGCTCAAGCGGCGCAGAACCTGGCCACGATCCGGCGTATGGTGTTGGCGGTGCGCACGGTGGCCGGCGCCCCAAGCGCCCGCTCCAGATCGACGGTGGCGATGCCCGACTTGCGGTCCCCCTTGCGACGCAACCAAGCCACGTGGTTGTCGTGGGTCGTCAGCGCCTTAACGCTCTGGCCCAACGCCATCACGCGCCCCAAAGCAGGCCCAGCGACGGCCTCGGACACAAACGCCACGTTGACCTCCAGGCCTTCGGTAGCCTCGGCGCCGTCAAACCAGCGGACCTCAGACAGCGCCTGCAACTGTGTCGCTGTTCGCAAGAACGTCTCCACCTCAAATCCCAGCGCCTCTTTAAGGGCCCCCTCAATCGACGCGCGCAACGCCTGAGGATCTTGCTCCGAACTGTCAAAAATCACGCTGCCGCTGGCGATGAACGTGGACACAGACCTCAGCCCCAACGCCTCAAAGGGCGCCTTGAGCGCGGGCATCTTGACGCGCCGCCCTCCGACGTTGATCGCCCTGAGAAAGGCCACGTACCGCGTTTGCTTCAATGTTGACATCTCTTCCCCTGCCTTGGGATGGTCGCAGGCTGCGGCACGCTGGCTTTGCGATCCCCACTCCAAAGAAAGGAGAAGTGACGAAATCGCCCTGAGAACAGCTCAGCAGCACAGCCTCAACCACCGATGAATGGTTGGAACAACACAGGTGCTGGGATCTTGCGTGTGGCACACATAACGACTCAAACGCAACCGACTTCAGGCCGATTGTAACGCCGCCACCCCCAGAGATACTGTGCAATAGCAAGACCGCTCACCGACGCAGGAGAACAATCACACATGACACGTTGGACCCAGCCACTGTTGATGGTCGCCGCGCTCTTTATGTTGGCGCTCCCAGCACACTCTGCACTCGCCAAAGCCCCAGGCGGCCCCCAGGCCCCGGCAGAATCCATCGCCGCCATCCAACCACTGCTCATCGGGCAAAAAGTGCCCGAAAAACTCATCCTCCAGGACATCGAAGGCCGCCCCTTTGACCTCAACGAGGCCATGGGCAAGAAGCAAACGGTGTTGATCTTCTATCGAGGAGGCTGGTGCCCCTACTGCAACGTCCAGCTTGGCCAACTCCACCGTGGCGAGGAGCACCGGAACAAGCTGGGCTATCAGATGAGCGCCATCAGCCCCGACAGCCCAGAAGAACTCAAAGACACCGTTGAAAAACACGAGTTGGGCTACACCATCCTCTCGGACCCCGGCTACAAGTCCATGCAAGCCATGGGCGTCTCCTACAAGGTCACCGAGAAGGATTTTGGCTCCAAGCGCAAGTGGGAGCAGGCCCAGAGCCGGCACAAAAAGGCGGGCGTCAAAGGCCCCATCCAGTTGCCGGTGCCTTCGGTCTATCTGGTGTCGCGCAGCGGACGCGTCTTCTTCAACTACGTCAACGTCGACATCCGGGTCAGGCTCAGCGCCGAAGTGCTCTTGACCGCCGCCCAGGTCTACGCGCAGCCCTGATAAACCCGGTTCACCCAAAAACCATCAGCCTTGCACACCTCGCTTGCAGCCACAACGCCGCACAGCGGTGTGTCCGTGTGCCCATACACCAACCCGCACAAGAGCGAGTCTATGAACGTCAAGTGCACCCTGGCAGTGCTCATCGCGGCCCTGATGTGGTCGTCGTCCGCCATGGCCCAGCAAGAAGAACCAGAAGGCGAACCCGCGCCCCCAAGCGACGGCGTCATCCCGCTGCGCCCCTTCAACCCACAGCGCGCGGACAACATCCTCCTGGACGAGGTCATCCGCTCGGACACCTTGTGGGTCCAGGCGCAGCTCGGCGGCGCCCTCTACGATGCCCGTCGTGACCTCTTTGTTGGGCGCTGGAGCCCGTCGGTCCAGGTCGGGCGCCGGTTTGACAGCATTGGCTTCTTTGGAATGGTCGAGTTTGACCAAACCTTTGATTTCACCCTGGAGACCGAGTCGCTGCGGCTGCTCAACATGGGCGTCGGCGTTGAGTCATTGGCTTTCCTGGGCCACGTGCGCAGTTCTTTTGCGGTCGGCACCACGGTCCTGCACTCCACTACAACCCTGGATGAAGCCGGCGAGCTGGGCTGGTTCATCGACATTCGCCCCGGCTCATTGCGTTGGGGCATGGGAGAAGAGTGGGCCTTTGAATTGACGCCGATCTCGGTGGACATCGTTGCGCCAATCACCAGCGGCAGCCCTCGGGGGATTTACTCTGACATGACGATCCGTTCTGGGGAGTGGGCGCAAGGAAGACTCGACAACACAAGCTCATCGGCCCGGTGGTGCTGGCCTCGATCCTTGCTCTGACGAGCACCGCCCAGGCCTATCAAATCAGGACCCCCGCCAGCGAACCCTGCCACGAAAACATCACGCTGGGCGCGCTGGGCGCCATCGGCGCCCCCTGGTCATCCCCTCAGGCCCCCGACGTCTCCCAAGCCCTCAATGTCCTGCTTGATAAACTCGACGCTGTCCCCAACGACCAGCGCACGCGGGCCTTCATCGAAGACGTCGCCAAGCGGTACAACTTCCAGGACACCGATCTAAAGCGGCGCTATCTCCTGGCGTCTTTTGTCGCGGGCGTGCGTGAGCCTGACACGCGAGGCCTCTCCGTGGTCCGCTTCAACAACGCCCGCGAGACCCACCTGGCCAACGAGACGCAAGCCCCGCACTCGCTGCGCCGCGACTTTGAAGACGGCGACCAGGGCAACGCACAGGCGTTGGAGAACATCCAGGATGGCATGCTGGAGCGCTTTGAGTTGGCCAACGAGCGCTGGCAAAACGGCAGGCTCAACCGCCGCATCCGCTGGACCATGCCCCACTACGGCGAAATCCAGCCTCAGGTCTACTCTCCCGCCTTCGATTTGGGCGAGATGGTCCACACGCTCCAGGACTCCTACACCCATATCTTGAGGCACACGGATTTCAGTGTTTTGAGCGTGGGCAACTTCATCGAGGCCCAGGACGGTACGCTGGACGAAGCGCGCGACGGGCTGGGACACTCCGAGCGCATGGACCAGTGCAACATGGACGATGAGTTTGACGCCGGACGCGTCGAGCGGGCGCGCCAGACCACCGCGCGCTGGATCATCGACACCGTCGCCGCCTTTGAAGACCCCGCCGCCGAAGCCCAGCTTCGCGCCACCCTGGCCGACGTCTACCTCTACCGCCCAGGCTGCAACAAATCCAACGACTACTGCGGCACCCCCTGGCTCAAATTCGCTCGCCAGGACATCACCCAACCCATCCAACTGTGGTTCTGCACCCTCCCCCGCGAGGCACTGCCGGCCCGCAGCACTGGCCTGGGCTTTCTGACCGCGCTGGCGCTGCTGACCGGCGCCATCTGGCTGCGCCGCCGCTCCAAACGGGCCTGAACGGTTCTTCTGACCATTGGACCCTGAGGCAATGGTCAGACGGGACCTGCACTCCACACCCTGCC
>CAKZKQ010000242.1 GCA_937123825.1 uncultured Pseudomonadota bacterium | reverse complement strand
TCGCGGTCCCTGAGGTCGACACCGTCCGTCAGGCGCTTGCCATGACCCTGGTCTGCGCCTGGGGGGCTCGCCTGACCTGGAATTGGGCCCGCGGCTGGGGTGGACTTGACCATGAGGACTGGCGCTACGTCGATCTCCAACGCAAAACGGGCCGCTGGTGGTGGCTGGTCAGCTTTAGCGGCATCCACCTCTTCCCCACCGTCATGGTCTACCTGGGTTGCCTCCCTCTCATCATTGCCCTGGGCACCGGCACGCGTCCTTTGGGGTGGCTCGACGCTGTCGCCGCGTTGGTCACCGCCACCGGCATCCTGCTCGAAGCCACCGCTGACCAACAACTGCGCCGCTTTGTCCAGACCAACACCGATCCGCAGCGCTTCCTTACCTCTGGCCTCTGGGCCTATTGCCGCCATCCCAACTACCTTGGTGAGATCCTCTTCTGGTGGGGGCTCTTTCTCTTTGCGTTGGCGGCAGACCCCACCGCCTGGTGGACCGCCATTGGGGCCTTGTCCATCACCGAACTCTTTGTCTTCATCTCCATCCCCATGATCGACCAGCGCATGGTCACGCGCCGCCCCGCCTACGCCAAACACATGGCCCAGGCTTATGCCCTCATCCCTCTTAAACGGCGCTCATAGCCTCTGTTGACGGATGGCGGTTGATTTGTGTCAGGAGTTCCGGGGGGGGCGAGCAAATCCAAAGGGGCTTTAAAGGGCGCCGTCATATCACGTAGGTGAAGTGTTGGGCGGAGGGGCGATGCAGGCCCATGCGCTCGCCGCGCAGGACCAATTCTTCGAGCGTGACGCGGTTCATGATGGCGTCGATGCGGGCGGCGACGTCTTGCCAGACCTGTGCGCCGACGTCGATGCCGCTGGTGGGGCGCTGGGTGTCTTCGGTGGGGGTTTCCCGGCAGATGCCCTGGGCGCTGGCGCCTTCGACGGCGCAGATGATGTGTTTGAGGGTGATGTCTCTGGGGGGGCGAGCGAGGACAAAGCCGCCGCGTGGGCCGCGTTTGCTTTGAACGATGCCGGCTTTGCGCAGGGATTGGAAGATCTGGTCGAGGAAGCTGGCGGAGATGGCTTCGGCTTCGGAGACCTGGGCGACCTTCATGGGGGTGTTGGGGCTGTGGTATGCCATGTGGAAGAGCGCGCGAACGGCGTAGTGGCTGCGGGTGGATATTTTCACGCTTCTTCCTCCGTGTGCACCGATGGGATGGTGGTGCGCGCGTGAGAATTGCAGCGATTTTCGTGCCAGCGCAGGTGGGGATGGCGGCGGCCTGTGTCGGCGGCGTTGTGACGGTGGTGGTCGGGACCCCGGTGGGTTGATTGTGGTGGGGTCAGGCGGTGGCGTTGTCTTGTTTTGTGTCTTGGTTGTCGCCTGGTTTTGAAACGTCGCCGTAACGTTCGAGGTAGAGTCGGATGGGTGTGTTGTCGCCGTTGGGGGTGAGCGTGCAGGCGTAGTCGAGGGCCTGGTGCATGGAGGCAAACCAGCGGGGTCTGGTGGCGAAGATGTGGTCTTTTTGAAGTCGGTCGGTGGCACCGATGCGTTTGAGGATCTGGAGGGTGTCTGGGCGCACGCCGCTGAGGATCAGGTGTCTGTCTTGTTGGTCCATGCGCTGTGCAAAGGCTTCGAGGGCGGCGGCGATGGTCATGTCCATGCCGTGGGTGCGTTTGAGGCGGATGACCAGGGCTTTGATGTCGGTTTGGAGGTAGATCTCTTCAAGGAGGTTTTGGAGTTCTCCGGCGGCGCCAAAGAAGAGGCGGCCTTCGAGGTGGATGATGCGGATGGCGGTGCAGCGTTGGTTTTCGCCGGGGTCTGTGAAGGGGAGGATTTCGCGCAGGCGTCCGGTTTTGGAGACGACCATTTCGCGGGCGATGAGCAGGCGCGCGTTGCGCAAAAAGAGGATGAGGCTGATGCCGACGCCCAGGTAGATGGCCTGGTCCAGCGGCATGGCCCATGTGGCCAGCGCGGTGACGGCGAAGCTGAGTTTGTCAGAGAGGGTGCTGCGCAGGGTGCGCTTGATGCGCTCGGTGTCGACGAGGTCCACGGCGACGACCATCAGCAGACCGGCGAGGCTGGCGATGGGGGTGTGGTTGGCCAGGTGTCCGAAGGCCAGGAGGATGGCCAGGATCATCAGACCGGAGTAGACCCCGGACAGTCGCGTGACGGCGCCGGAGCGCTCGTTGAGGGCGGAGCGAGAGAGGCTGGCGCTGGTGGGGTAGGCGCCGCAGAAGGCCGCCGAGACGTTGGCCAGACCCTGGCCGGTGAATTCGGCCGAGAGGTTGAGGCGTTGGCCGGAGCGGCTGGCGGTGGTGCGGGCGACGGCGCTGGATTCGACCAGAGAGAGCACAGTGCAGGCGACGGCCAGTGGCAGCAGGCTGGAGATGAGCGAGAGGTCGGGCAAGGTCAGCGGCGGCAGGCCTTTGGGGATGGGTTCGATGTCGGCGACGGTCATCAGGCCGTGGCTTTGGAGGTTGAAGGCCATGGAGGCGGCGGTGGCCAGCGCCATGGCGATGAGGGCGCCGGGCAGGCCTTTGCGGATCCGCCGCAGGATGAGGATGAAGGCGGCGGTGGCGGCGGCCATGGCCACGGCCTGCCATTGGAGCTGGTCGAGCCCCTGGATCCAGACCGAGAGGCGGTTAAGGACGTCGCCTCGGGCGCCCTGGGTGCCAGTGACGTTGTGGAGCTGTCCGATGCCAATGAGCAGGCCCGCGCCGGTGATGTACCCCAGCACGACGGGGTTGGAGATGTAGTCGACGATGGCGTCGAGGCGCAGGATTCCGGCAATAATCTGGAGGACGCCGACCATCAAGGCCAGGGTGATGGCACAGGTGAGCGGGTCGGTGCCGGTCATCAGCGCCACGCCGCCGCCGACCAGGAGGCTGATGGCGTTGGTGGGGCCGGTGGCCACGTGCCTTGAAGAGCGCATCATGGAGCCGACGATGGTGGGCAGGGCCGTGGCGTAGAGCCCTGCAGAGGGGGGCAGCCCGGCGATCATCGCGTAGGCCACGCCCTGAGGGACCGACAAGAAGGTCACCGCCAACGCCGAAAGCAAGTCTTTGCCGGCGTCGCTGGGGCGGTGCTCTTTGAGGTCCAAAAATGGCAGAAACTCTTTCATGGTCACAGTCTACAGCTCTGGGCGTTGGGTCGGCCAGCGTCCACAGATGGTCTTTGGGCCAGCGGAGCGTGCCGATACATCGGGCCGATGTTGTGCAAGCCCCGGGCCCGATCGTCAAGCTTGCCCGTGCTTGGCGTTTGGAGCGCGTGGCCGTCGTGCTCAATCGCAAATCATTTGCGCATGCCAACAGATGCTGTCACATTCATTGCAGTCGTTGTTAACTGAATGATGACCAATGAAACGGAGGGTCCATGAAAGGCAAGATGACGAAGTTTGGTTTGATGGCGGCGGCGGCTGCGGCGTCGTGGATGGGGATGGCCGATTCGGCCCAGGCGCGCGGAAGTTACCCCGCCACCATTCCCACCCCTTTTAGCTGCGCCACGTGCCACTTCAACCCTGGCGGCGGGGGTGCGCGCAACAACTTCGGCAACGATTACCGCGCCAACGGCCGCAACTGGGCTGGTGTCTGCAACCTCGACTCCGACATGGACGGGTTCACCAACGGTGAAGAGTTCGGCGACCCGGATTGCAACTGGGTCCAAGGTGATCCGCGCCCCATGTTCGATGCCACTGAGCCCGGCAACGCCAATGACTTCCCTGGCCCGCCCAATCCTTGTGGCAACGGCCAGATTGATGAAGGCGAGCAGTGCGACGGCAACAACTTTGACGGCGAGACCTGTGAGACCAACGGTTTGGTCAGCGGGATGCTGCGCTGCAACGACCAGTGCCAGATCGAGACCGACGCTTGCCTGACCTGTGGCAACGGCGCCATCGACAACAATGAAGCGTGTGACGGCGAGGAGCTCGGCGGCGCCACTTGTGAAGGCGAAGGCTTTGTGGGGGGCACGATTGCTTGCGATGCCAACTGCAACCTGGACACCTCGAACTGTGAGGCCGATCCGGACAATGTTTGTGGTGACGGTGCCCAGGGCAACATGGAAGAGTGCGACGGCGAAGACCTGGCCGGTGCCTCTTGCGAGAGCCTGGAGTTTGACGGCGGCACGCTTGGTTGCGGCGACGACTGCACCTTTGACACCTCGGCTTGTGAAGAGGCTCAGAACCCTTGCGGCAATGGCGTCATTGAAGATGGCGAAGACTGCGACGGTGACAACCTGGGCGCGGCGATGTGTGGCGAGCTTGTGGCGGGCACCGAAGGGACCGTGGCTTGCAACGACGATTGCACCTTTGACACCTCGGGCTGCATGATGCCGGGTGATCCCAACAACGCGCCCAACAACGATGTCAACAATGATGGCAACAATGCGCCCAACAACGACGGCAACAACGAGGTCAACAACGATCCCGGCGAGCCACCTGTGAACGGCGGAGA
>CAKZKQ010000241.1 GCA_937123825.1 uncultured Pseudomonadota bacterium | reverse complement strand
GCTTCAAGGTGCGCCTGCGCCAAGCGGGGCCTGAATCCATGTCATTGACGGCGCCTTCGCCACATCGCCCAGCCCAGCGTCAGCCCCAGCGCCGACCACAGCGGCCAGCTTGAGCCCTTTTGGCCACCATGCACGCTGCAATGGCCGCAAGAGAGCGTGTCGGTGGTGGCGGGTCGCCCCATGTCGATCGGCGGGGTCTCTGGCACCACGCCCAACTCTGGGATCTCCTGGCGCACCACCTGGGCCAAACGAATCTCCCCACGGGGAGCGTCCGCCAGATCCTTTGCGGCCCTGGTTTGCTGGTGACCGCCGCCGGGCGGCCCTCCCCAGATGCCGTAAACGGGGTTGTTGCACTCCACCGTTCCGGTCCAGGGGTGCCGAATGATGTAACGGCCCTGAAAGTTGTTGATGCCATCGGGCGAGGCGCCGTGTTCCAACTCTCCCTGGGCGTTGCGGACCTCGCGTCCTCCCGCCATGGGGGTCGCGGCCCGGAAAATCAGGTCTTCTTTAAGCTGGTCTTTGGTGTAGCGGGCGTGCAAACGGGTCAGCACAAAGCCCCACTGGGGTCTGTCCGGCAAAACCTCACCGCCAAAGGTCAAAATGTCCTCGGGGTAGAGCGCAGGGCCAGGGCAGGGGTCGCAGGTCGAGGCGTCCCAGGCATACTCGGTCACCACCGCGCCCGGGTTTTCCTTCAACGTGCGGTCAAAAAGGGCCGCGTAAAAGGCCCCAAACTTCTCTTTGGCGTCCTCGCCGACCCCGATGTTGGTGGGGATGGTCACGTTGGGCAGGTTGGCCATTTCGTAGCGCTGCCCGCGTGCCAGAATGTGCACGATGAGGTCCTGGGGGCCGTTGGCGTTCAAAAGCCCCAGGCGCACCGGCAAGCTGAAAGTGTCCGAGTCATAGAAGAAGCGCAACGGCGAGAGCATGGCTTTGCCCTGGTCATTGAACTTGACCTTGTCGGCGTCGATCTTGGCCACAAAGAATTTGGTGCCAGCCTCTACGTAGGGCCGCAGCACCGGCTCGGCCCCTTGCGGGATGTTGTAGCCGTTGTCTTTGAGCCAGACGTCCAGCGCTCCGGCGTCTTCGGCGCTCAAAATGACGATTTCGTACTCATCGACCTCAAATTGGGCTTCGATGCGAACTGCCCGTTCCTCAGCGCCCGCCGCCGAGGCGTTGGCCTGAGGTGCGGCGCCATCAAAATCCATGAAGTCGGCCGTCTCCAGATAATCTGGATCCTGGTAGCAAGGGTCGCGCTCCCAATACTCGACCAGGCGCGGCGCGGCCAACTGGTCAATGCGGTCAAAGGCCTCTTTGGGCAGCGTCTTGACGTTCTCTTTTTGAAGGACAACCGGCACGGGGATGACCATGGCAAAGTCGCTGGGAGGCCCCTGATAGTTGTTCTGCATTGAGAGCACGGTGCGCTTGCCGTCGCGCATCATGACCGTCATCGTGGCGTTGTTGAAGAGTTTGGCGTCCGCCCCTCCCACATAAAAGCCACAAAAAGCCTCGGCTTCTTGTTGTGGGGAAAACGCGCCGCAGGCCACGGTCAGCGCCAGAAAAGCGTGCATCAGGGCACGGTTCAAGCGGCCTTCTTGCATGGTGTGAGCCTCTGTTGGGCATTCGCCAGCAGCCACCCTTCATGCTCCAAGCACAAGCTCTGAGGTCAAATGGGGTCGCGCAGGCGAAGCGTGTTGGTTGTTCGGGCGCCAGAGCGCACCTTACCATCCCAACGCACTGCCAAAAAGTTGCTTACACTTTGTTGTTGGCGGCCAACTCAGGTGATGAGGATCAGAGACGCCTGTGTGGAGGTTACGGCGTGGTCATGCGTTCTGCGACCAGGACCTCGGCGTTGAGGCCGTAGGTGGCCACCTGACTGTGGTGCAGCGTGTGCCACTGTGGGGCTTGAACAAAAGGCGCCAGCGCCACCGGACGGCATCCTCCCACGGTCAACGGGCTTACCCGGTGCAGCACGCTCCAAGCCTTGGACACCGCCGCCGTCACCGGGGTCTGTCCCGGGGCCAGGCTCACCAGACACAGACGCCCACGAGGGCGCAGCCATCGGTGGGATAGGGCGAGCGTGTCGCGGATTTGCTCTGGCGAGAAGATGTCGAAGACGAACGCCGAGACGATGTGATCAAAGCTCTCGGGGGGAAGAGAGACCTGGGTTTGCACGCTGCCTTCATGGAGGGTGACGCGCTGGCGCCAGGGCCAGGTGCGCTCTTTGGTCAGGCCGACCATGGTTTGGCTTAAGTCAATGCCGGTGTAGGTGGCGTCGGCGGGCATCAACCCCTGGAGCAGGCGCATGGCCAGCCGCCCGGTGCCGCAGCCAATCTCCAGCACCGCGCGGCTTGTCTCCAGCCCCGATTGGGCCAGCATCCGGTCCACCGCAGGGTCTTCGTACCAGGCCTGGGCATCTTGTTTGGAGCCAAAACGGTTGTAGAAGCCGCGGACGGCCTGTGTCGTGGGAAAGCGTGCCATGAAGAACCTTCAAAGGGTCAAGCGCAGAGCGTTGCCCGGGTTGGGGTCATCGGTGGTATGTATGGTATAACATCCACGCCCATCTCGTGGACACCACATACGGAGCGATCATGATCGTCACAAGCGCACGCTGGGGCCTGGTCCTGACCGTGGCCCTGCTGACTGCGGTTGGCTGCAAGTCCCAGGACACTCCCCCCGCCAAAAAAGCCCCTGCCGCCACCGACAAGGGCGCCCAGGCCGCCAAACCCGGCACCGAAGAAGACAAAGACCCCGTGGTCGAGCTGCAAAAGGCCTGCGACGGCGGCAGCGTGGCCAAGTGTGTCGAGCTTGGCGACTTCCTCGTCGATTGGAAAAAAGACCCCGACGCCGCTCGCCCCCACTACAAGCGCGCCTGCGACATCGGTCACCCCAACGCCTGCGACAAGCTCGCCCGGCTCGACAACCCGCCTCCCAAACCCACCGGAGACTTTGGTTCCACCGCAAGCCTGGAGTCCGCGTGTCGGGGCGGAGACGCCGCCACCTGCAACGACATTGGCCTCTTTATGATCCGAGGCTCCAACGGCTTCGACGCCAACAAAGCCGGGGCCAAAGAGTACTTTGAGCTGGCCTGCTCTGAGGGCTACAGCGAGGGCTGCAACAACCTCGGCTACATGTACGAGATCGGCGACGGCGTCGCGCAAGATCAGGAGAAGGCCCGCGACCTCTACGCCACCTCCTGTGACAACGACAACGTCGACGGCTGCGCCAAGCTGGGCTTCCTGCTCGACACCGGTCAATACCATGTCCAGGACAAAGAGCGCGCCGAAGCCATCCTGAAGAAGGCCTGCGATAAAGGCTCCCTCCAGGGTTGCACCAACCTTGGCGTGGTCCGCATCACCTCGCTGCGCGACTTTACCGGTGCCCGTGAGGCCTTTGACAAGGCTTGCGATGGCGGCCACATGCGCGGCTGCACCAAAATCGGCCTGATGCACTACTTTGGCGATGGCACCGAAGAAGACCACGCCAAAGCCCTGGAGTACTTTGACAAAGCCTGCAAAAACGGCAGCGCGGGCGGCTGTGTGGGCGTTGGTTTGGTCCACAAAGACGGCAAAGCCGTCAAAAAGGACGAAGACAAGGCCGCCTCACTCTTTGAAGAAGCCTGCAGCCAGGGCAACGAGCGCGGCTGCAAAGAACTTGAGCGCATGGGATTGCGTTAGGTTCTCTTGACCTAAGCTGCCGTCATTGGTGAGCCTACAAGGGCCAAGGTAGGGGCGAGAGCACTAATCCTCACAATAGGCGCTGCGAGCGATTGCACCCGAGCGCTGGACGGCCTGTCGCCGCCCCAAAGCCTCCAGCACGATGCTCAACATAAAAAAGGCCGTGGGACTCTTCCCACGGCCTTTTTCTTTGGGGTGTTTGTGTGGCGTTCAGCCGCACCACTGACGCAGCGCGGGGCCGATGCGGTGGGGGGCTCGACGCAGCTCCTGGGCGTTGCGAGAGCCCGTCAGGAGCATCACGGTGCGCAGGCCTTCGATGACGCGCTCAGCGTGGGCCTGGGCGCCTTCCATGCCGTGTTCACGAAGCGCGCGCAGGAAGGGCAGGGCCATGCTGCCGACGCTGGCGCCCAGGGTGATGGCACGGGCCACGTCGAGGCCGTTGCGCACGCCGCCGCTGGCGATGGATTTCAGCCCGGCGCGCTGCGCAAAGACGACCGAGGCCGCCGTGGGAATGCCCCACTCCCAAAGATCTTCGCCGATGATGCGCCGGCCAGGGCGCGCACGAAGCGCCTCGACGCCGACCCAGGTGGTGCCGCCAGCCCCAGAGACATCGACCCACTGCACGCCGCGCCCTCGCAGTGCCATGGCCGTCTGCTCCGAGACCCCGCACCCGGTCTCTTTGGCGATCACGGGCACGTCGAGTTCTTCAACGAGGCGCGAGAATGTGTCCAGGCCCCCACGAAAGTCCCTGTCTCCGCCTTCCTGGATCATCTCCTGGGCCGGGTTCATGTGGACACAGAGCGCGTCTGCGCCAATGGAGCCCACCAGCTCTTGAAGCTCTCCGGTGGTGCACTGGGTGGCCTGAACGATGCCGATGTTGCCCAGCAAGACGATGTCCGGGGCCACTTTGCGCACCGCGTAGGTGCTCTTGAGGCTCGAATCGATCAACATGGCCCGCTGTGACCCGACGCCAAAGGCGATCCCGAGCTTTTGGGCAAGCTGTGCCAATTGGAGGTTGAGGCGTTGGGCCTCTTCGGCGCCGCCGGTCATCCCCGAGATGCAAAGCGGGGCGCTGAGCGTCTTGCCCATGAACGGCGTGCTGAGATCGATCTCGTCTGTGGCCAGCTCCGGCATGGATTGGTGCATCAAGTGCACGTCTTCAAGCAGGGTGGTTTTCAGGCGATACTCGACCTCGTCGCGTGCGCAAAGCTCGATGTGGTCGACCTTGCGGCGGCGGATGCCAACCTCCCCGTTGGGGTCTTCTTGTGGCGTTTGATCGTTCTTGGAATGGGGGCTCATAAAATGGGCGCTCCTGTCTAGAAACCGGTCCCGGGCACGCTGCTCTCGCGCAGACAAAATGCCTACAAGGCACCAGATAGTCCTTATTGGAGATGCGCGCAAGCATGCGCGGGTGTGGGAACTTGTCTGCGCCATGGCCCGAATGCGTCAGCACCGGGTTTTTTGGTCAAGGTGTCACACTGATCTTGTGTTGAACAAAATCCACGCCGCCCCGGCTGTCGCGCAGCACGCCAAAAAGCCAGTGTTCTCCCGCTTGCCCTGGTGCCGTCCATTGAACCTGGACTTGTTGGTCGCGCACAGAGCTGCGCGATGCCTGCAACTGACCTCCAGTGGCAAACCACGACACGGTCAGCGCTTCTTGATCCTCAACCAGGGCGCGCGTGATGGCGTCAAAGCGCACGTAGGGCTCGGGGGCGTCTGTGGTGAGTGTCAAGGTGACAGTTTGAGACGCAGAGAGTGCCTCGGGGGCATCCAGAGACTCGATGGAGGGGTTGAGGTTGTCCTGGTAGGTCCCTTCAAACGCCTGGGCGATTTGCAGCGGGGCCTGGGCCAGATCGCAGCGCAGGCGCTCAAGTCCAAAGCCCACCGTGTCTTCCACGCTCAGGCGCATTGGCTGGTAGTAGCCGCCGGTGATGTCGGCGTCGCGGGGCCTCAAGCCCGGTCCGGGCGAGAGCGGGCCAAAGAGTTGGCAGCCCTGGGCGGGCAAGACGGCCTCGATTTCGGTGCCTTGTCCCAGCGCGGTGACGGCTTCGTCGCCCAGGCAGTCGTCGACCACGGAGTTGTTCTCGGTGGGGGGTTTGGGGGCCAGGCACAGCGCCCAGTTCAGGCGCTGACCGGCATCGATGGGGCCTTGGGGGTCGGCGATGAGGGCGGTGAAGCGCACGCTCTGGCCGGGGCGCGCTTCGGCGGGCGTGGCTTTGATGGCCAGGATGCGGGTGTCGGTGATGCGCGAGGGCTGGTCCTCTTCCAGTGGGGTGCAGGCGGTCAAGAGGCCAAGGCACAAGAGGGTCGGGGTCAGGGTCTTTTTCAAAACTCAAACCTCCCGCCGAGCAGGGCCAGCGTGGGCAGACCTGGGATGAGGCGCTGCTGGCTGAAGTCAAAGTTGTAGGCCAACTCTTCGGCGTTGCGCTGATTGGTGATGTTCTGGATGTCGAGGTAGAGCGACATTTGCCCCGGGCCAAGGTCAAAGGCGTACTCGGCGCGCAGGTCTTGCTGGAAGAAGTTGGGGATGCGGATGCCGTTGTGACGGCCAAACACCGGCGAGAAGCGGTCGGCGCGGGCGTCGTAGAAGGCGTCGATGACTTCGGTGCGGGGGAAGCCGGTGGAGAACCGGCTGCGCGAGCCGAGCGTCCATGACTTCCAGGTGTAGCTCAGCACCAAAGAGAGTTGGTGGGTCTGGTCAAAGTCAAAGAGGCGCGTGGGACCGCCCTTGAAGTCCTGGCGCTGGCTGCGTGAGAGGGTGTAGCTGAGCCAGCCAGACAGGCCCGTGGGGGATGAGCGCCGCAAGAGGAACTGGACGCCGGTGCTTTGTCCCGAGCCGTCATTGGTCAGCGCTGCTGCCAGCGGTGGGGTTTCGAGCGGGGAGCGGGCCACCAGGCGGCCAAATCGCTCAAAAAAGCCGGTGACTTCCACCGAAATCGTCTCTTCCGGGCTCCAGGTCAGTCCCAGCACGGCGTGTTGGGCGTTGGAGAGGTTCAGTTGGGGGTTGCCAAAGACGGCGCTGAGTTCTTCGGGGCGCGGGGGCTGATGGTAGACTCCCACGGCCGCTTGAAGCTCCAGCGCATCGACCGCCTGCCACTTGGCCGAGAGCCTGGGCGCCAGCGCGGGTTTGATCCGCAAGAATCCCACCGGCGGCGCTTGCCCCACCGGAGGGTTGAGCCGGTCGCCCTGGATGCCAAAGAGGTCGACCCGAAGGCCGGGCACCAGCACGACCGGGCCGAGCCGGGTTTCGACGCTGGCGTAGAGCCCCATGTTGACCAGGAGGGTCTCCTGGCGGTCGGCGGCCACGTCGTCACCAGGGGGCTGTCCAAAGACGGCGATGTCTCCTTCGCGCGGCGGTCGGTTGAGCGAGCCCAGGCGCTCCACGGTGGCCCAGTGGGCCTGGGCGTCGATGCCCATCTCCAGCGTCATTGGCTCAGATAGGGCGGCGCGGTAGTTGGCTCTGAGGCCCGCCACGGTGGAGTTGACCTCAAGCCGCGCGGGGGTTTGCCCAAAGCGCTGGTCCTGGAGCCGACGCGAGGTGACGACATGGGGCGTGACCTGATAACTGGCGCCTTCGGGGGTTAAGCGGCGGTAGGGCATGATGAGCGCCAGATAAGAGGTCTCTTCCCGGTCGATCTGGTCGCCGGACTGCCTCTGGAGCGCGTCATCGGAGTAGAGCATGGTCAGGCCGACCCACTCATCGGGGCGCAGGTCAAGCTCGGCCTTGAGTTGAAAATCGCGGTAGCGCGGGATGGGAAAAAGGCTCTCGGCGCCCTCCTGCACAAAACCGGTCAAGGTCTGGTCCAGATAGCCAAAGCGCCCAGCAGCCCCCAGCCGCAGGCGTTCGCCAACCGGGGCCGAGAGCATGGCGGAGGTGTCGTAGAGGTCTGCGCCGACGTATCCAGTGATGGCTTCTGGGTCGAGCCGGCTGGTTTCAACCAGAACCAGACCGCCCAGACCCCGGCCCCAGGCGGGTCCAAAGGCCCCCGGGATCAACTCAATGGACTCGACCAGGGACGAGTTGATGGTCGAGCGCACGCCGCCCAGGTGGTAGAGGGCTGGGATTTCCACGCCGTCGACCAGCACGCGGGTGTCTTCGGGGGCCGCGCCCCAGACCACCAGCGCTCCCGAGCCCGCCGATGCGCGGGCCACCCCAGGCAGGCTCTGCACCACTTTCAGGGTGTCGCCCTGGGTGCCGGGGACTTTGCGGGCCTCATCGGCCTTGATGCTGACCTTGCTGCGCGTGATGGCCGTGCGCGGGGCTCGAATGACCAGTTCTTCGTCCACGTCGTCGCCCAGAACCTCCAATTCGTAAATCCGTTGGTGGAGCACAGGCTCCTGAAGGTCCTCGGTCAATCGCAGCGTGCCGGTCCCTGGGGCGCTGATTTCGATGTCGTAGACCCCAGGTGGCAGCGATTCAAAGGCAAAGCGGCCTTCTGAGTCCGTGATGACCACGGCGTCGGGCACCCCCACGACCTCCAGACGTCCCTGTGCCACAGGCGTGCCATCGGAGAGACGCAGTTGGCCCTGGAGGGCGGCGATGGTGGGTTTTGGGGGCGGCTCTTCGATGCGTTCGGTGAAGGTGTAGCGGTACTGGATGCTGATGGCGGCGGGCTCTCCGTCCACCTCGGCGGGTTGGAACTCAAAGGCCAGCGCGGCCTCCACGGCGGCTTGATCAAAGCCTTCGCCGCCAGACTCCAGAACCTCGACCTGGGTGACTTTGCCAGTGGCGTCGATTTGGATCAGGAGCAGGACCTGGGCGGTGCCGCCTTCGGGTGGGGGCGCGGCTTCGACAAAGCGGGTCAGCTCTGGGGGTTTGGTGAGCGTCTGAGCATGCGCGCTGGGATGCGTCAGGACCGTCAGCAGGGCGATGAGCAGGAGTTGGCAGGCGCGCTTAAGACATAACCATGACGCGCGTTTTTTGCGCGCGCTGGTGTCCTGGTGTCGCCGTGTTGCCTCCATCGGTGGGTGTCCTTGCGTGTGTCTCAGTCGGTCAGTTCAAAGCGCCGTGCGAGCGTGTAGGTGCTGGCGACGGGGCGGCCGCAGTGCATGGCGGGGGTCATTTTCCAGGAGCGCACGGCGTTGATGGCTTGTCGGTCGATGTCGGGGTGGACGCCCGAGACCAGTTCGACGCGTTTGATGGTGCCTGCGGCGTCGATGTGGAGCTTGAGGACCAACCTCCCCTGGGCGCCAGCGGCACGGGCCTGACTGGGGTAGGGGATGCGCTGGCGTCGGTCCTGGACGCTGGGGCGTTGTTTGTCGGTGCAGGGCGCCGAGGGGCGGCGGACGACGGGCTGGGCAGATGCGGGGGCCTGTTCACCGCCGCCGCCACCGCCGCGGCCTTGGCCAGCAGGACCGTTGCCGTCTCTGGGGGCGCGCTCGATGTCTTCGGCCACGCCCATGTCGATGCCGGGTCCATCGGCGTTGCCCAGGACCAGTCCGCTGAAGAAGGGCGCGCGAGGATTGCCGTCGCCGTTGGGATTGCCCTTGGGCTGGGCGTCGGCGGTTTTGGTGCGCGGCTTGGCCTTGGCCGGTTTGGGGCGCTTGCGTTTGGGCGGCGGTTTGGACGCAGGGGGCTTTTCTGGCGGTTTTTTGGCCTCGGGAGCTGGCGCTGGGGTGGGTTCTGGGGCCGGCGGCGGCGTTTCGGGCGTGGGTGTGGGCGCCGGGGCGGACTCGACCAGTTGGATGACGGTGGCCAGACGCTGGCGCGGTTGCCCGTCGACGGCCAGCAGGAGCGCGCCGAGGACGGCGTGCACGGCCAGGGATATGACGATGGTGCGGGCGCTCATGGTCGGCCTAGCTCAACGTTGATGGCGAATTGTTTGATCCCGGCCTGTTTGGCCATGTCGATCATGGCCACGACCTTGCCGTGCTCGACGGTGGTGTCGGCGCTGACGACGAGGCTGATGTCGGGGTCAGCGGCGGCGGCCTCTTTGAGGGTCTTTTGCAGGTCCTCAGGCTCAATGGGGGCGTCGTTGAAGAGCAACTGCCCCTTGGAGGTCAAGGTGACCTTCTGAGGTTTGTTGGCCGGCCCATCGGTGGCGCTGGCTTTGGGCAGTTGGACCTTGAGGGTCTGGGCCACGACGTAGGTCGAGGCGACCATCAGGACCACAAGCAAGACCAAAACGACGTCGACCAGCGGGGTGACGTTGATGCCGGTGATCATGCCGCCGGTGGCGCCTCGGCCGACGCCTTTGAGTGAGCCTCCAGCCATCAGCCTTTCTCCGTCTTCTGGTGCCGTTGGCGCTCAAGCTGGGCCATCAGCAGGTGCCCCAGGCGCGCGATGTTCTCTTCGGTGTCCATGGCGCGCTTTTGAAAGGCGTTGTACGCCGCCACCGCCGGCAGCGCCACCAATATCCCCACCGCGGTCGCCACCAGCGCCTCGCCGATGCCCGACATCACATTGTCCATCGAGCCCAGGGCGTCATTTCCCAACTCCTGAAAGGCCGTGATGACGCCCAGAACGGTGCCAAAGAGGCCAATGAAGGGGGCGTTGTTGCCCAGCGTCCCCAGAAAGGTCAGCCCGGCGTGGAGTTCTTTGCGGTGGTGCCTGACGCTGGCCTCGATGGCCTGACCCAGCGCTTCGGGGCCAGCCTCGTACCAGGGCAGGATGTCTTCCATGACGCGGGCTTCGATGCTGCGGGTGCTGGCCAGCTTCTGGCGCGCGGCCACCTGCTGTTCCTGGCTCATCACGGCCGCGTCCTTCTGGAACTTCTGCACCAGTTCGTCAAACTCTTTCTTGAGCTTGTCGAACTCGGCCTTGTCGGCCTTGTAGTCTTCCTGGCTGCGTACCTCAGCCATGCGTTTCTGCGCAAAGTCGGTTTGCAGGATCGCCTCGTTCAGGTCGACAACGGCGATCTTGCCCTGTGCATAACCCGCCGCTGACAGCGACATGGCGAGAGT
>CAKZKQ010000240.1 GCA_937123825.1 uncultured Pseudomonadota bacterium | reverse complement strand
TCTATCTCGTTTTTTGAGACTTGTGGGCTTGCTCGTGAACCTTAATTTGGCGCCTATGGGGCGGCAGCCCCCATACAACCCAAACCAACACCAAAATGTGGAACGTTGTGGGTCTTGACCGACCACAGGGCCGGTGTTAAATCCCGCTCCATCCCCCTGAAAGGCTTGCAGGGCGCGCGACGACGGTTTCGCTGGCCTGAGCAAGCCCCCCGACCCAGGCAGGGACAAACCGATTGGGGTCTGACAAAGCAAACGGCCCCACACATGGAGGATGGCCCGGAGATGCTGGACATCAAGACGATCAGAGAGCGCACTGACGATGTCAGACGCGCGGTGCGTGACAAAAACGTTGACGTGGACGTGGACCGACTGCTGTCGCTCGACTCCCAGCGCCGCCAGTTGCTCCAGTCGTCAGAGAGTATGCGCGCTGAGCGCAACCAGCTCTCTAAAAGCATCCCCAAGGCCTCCAACGAGGATCGCCCGGGGATCATCGCGCGCGTCAAAGAGATCAAGGGCCAGATGGGCCAGGTCGAAGAAGACCTCAAGGCCGTGGAAACCGAGTACCGCGCTTTGATGCTGGCGCTGCCGCAGATCCCCTCGGACGACTCTCCGGTGGGCAAAGACGAGCACGACAACGAGGTGCTGCGCCACTGGGGCAAGCCGCGCGAGTTCGACTTTGAGATTCGGGATCACGAGGAGCTGGGCGAGCTTCTGGGGATCTTGGATAAGAAGCGCCCGGTGAAGTTTGCCGGGGGGCGCGCTTATGTGCTCAAGGGCGCTGGGGCGTTGTTGGAGCTGGCCGTGATGCGGTTGGCGCTGGACATCGTCATGGAGCGCGGCTTTACGCCCATCCTCGGGCCGCTGATGGTCAACTACGAGGCCCTTGAGGGCACCGGGTTCTTCCCGCACGGCGAGGAAGACACGTACCACCTGGAGCGCGATGAGAAGTACCTCATCGGGACCAGCGAGGTGCATCTGGTGGCCATGCACATGAACGAGATCCTCGATTCTGAGGATCTGCCGCTGCTCTACACCGGTTATTCGCCCTGCTTCCGCCGCGAGGCGGGCTCTTATGGCCGGGATACGCGCGGGGTCTACCGCGTGCACCAGTTCTCCAAGGTCGAGCAGGTGGTCATCTGCCGCGACGACCCCGAAGAGAGCAAGAAGATGCACCACCTGCTGCTGGACAACTCCGAGCGCGTCTTGCAGGCGCTGGGGCTGCCCTACCGCGTGGCCAAGGCCTGCACCGGGGACATGGGTCAGGGCAAGGTGAGCATGTTTGAGGTGGAGACCTGGATGCCTTCGCGCCAGGCCTACAACGAGACCCACTCCTGCTCGGAGCTTTACGGCTTCCAGGCGCGCCGCCTGGGCATCCGCTTCCGCGATGAGGACGGCAAACCCCGCGTGTGCTACACGCTCAACAACACCGCCGTGGCCAGCCCCCGCATCCTCATCCCCATTCTGGAGACCTTCCAGAACGCCGACGGCTCCGTCGACATCCCCGAAGCGCTCCACAAATACATGAACGGAATCACGCGCCTTGAACCCAAGCGCTGATTCGGGCGGCCCTGATGGGCTCAGGACTCACGTCACTCCCTCGCAATAGCGGTTTTGGGCGGCCCTAACGGCGCCAGGAGCCACAGAACTCGCTCGCAATAGCGCT
>CAKZKQ010000239.1 GCA_937123825.1 uncultured Pseudomonadota bacterium | reverse complement strand
CAGCCCTCGAAGACGATCTGGCAGGTGTCGGAGGCGCGCTGGCCGAGTTTCGCCTGGTGCTCTCGCTCGACCCGGGCAACCTCCCGGCCCAGATCAACATTGCCAACATCCGCTTTAAGCAAAAGCGCTACGCAGAGGCCGTCGAACTTTTCAAAGAGGTCCTCAAGGCCGACCCGGACCAGACCAACGTCCACTTCAACCTCGCCTCGGCCCTCTACCAGCTTGAGCGCTTTGATGAGGCCATCGCCAACTACAAGGCGTTTGCCATCACGCGCCCAAGCCACGTCACTTCCCGTTATATGGTCGGGCTGTGTGAGCGGCGCCTTGGACGCAGGCTCAACGCGATGGAGGCCTTCAAGCAGGCCGTCAAAATCGACCCCAAGCACGCCCGCTCACATTGGCACATCGGCGTGCTCTTGATGGCCGACGGCAAGCTCGCCGATGCCCGTGCGCGTCTTGAGGCCGCCCATAACCTCGCCCCCAAAGACCCCTGGATTGTGTCTTCGTTGGGGGACGCGCTGCGGCGCCAGGGCAAGATCAAAAAGGCCATCGAGCGCCATCAACAAGCCATCAGCATGGACGGCAAGGTCTCTGATTTCCATGCGGCCCTTGGCAGAGATCACTTTGCCGACGGCGCGTTGGCCGATGCGGTGGCCTCGCTGGACAAAGCCCACAGGATTGAGCCCCTGCGTGAGGATCTGCGCAGACCGCTCAGCACCGCGCTTTTGCATCGGGGCCGCGCGTTGATCGAAGCGGGCAACGCCCAGGACGCGCTCAAAGATGGTCAGGAGGTCCTGCGCCTGGCCACCCACAAAGCCGAGGGGCACCTGCTGGCCGCCAGCGCCCAGATGGCGCTGGGCAAGCTCGACGACGCCGACGATCACGTCAAGGCCGCCCGCAAGGAAGCCGCCGCCCCCTGCCAATCCCACTGCCCGATGCCCTATGTCCGGCGCGCGGCGGCCAGACTGGCGCTGCGGCGCAAAGATTACGCTGCGGCGCTGGCTGAGCTGACCCCGCTGCTGAAGAACAACCGCGCTCCCGACGCCGCCGTGGCCAACGACCTTGGGCTGGCCAGCGCCGGAGACCGCCAGTGGCCCCAGGCGCTGCAATGGTTCCTGGCCGCCCGCAAGATGGGCATGGCCGGAAAGCCCATTGAGCGAAACATCGCGCTGTCTTGCATTCAGGTTGCGCAGGTCCTGGGCGAAGAAGGGCAGTGGCGCGACGCGGTGGCCATCCTCGACACCGCCAAAGGGCTCAAAGCCCAGCTTGGTCCGGCCGAGGTCGTGGCGCTGGATCTGGCCTTCAGCAACGCCTACGCCGAAATCGGCGCTTTCAACAAAGCCCAACGCCTGCTGGCCCAGGCCCGCAAGGCGCTGCGCAAGCTCCCCGCCGATGAGCGCGCTCGCTTGCCCGATGACGACGCGCTGGCGCTCGACCTGCGTCAGGCCTACATCCTGCTGCGCCTTCGTCGCTTTGACGCGGCGCTGCGTCTGGCCGAAAAGCTCCCCCGAAAAGGCGCCCGCGCAGACGACGTCAAGAAGGTCCTGGCCGTGGCGTATTCTGCCCGCGCGCTGGAGTTCTTCCGCCGCGGCAACCGCGCCCAGGCGCGCCGCACTCTGGCCAAGGCCAGCAAGGTCACCCGCGCCAGCGACATCATCAAGCACAACCTGGCCGTGCTGGACTACCTGGACGGCAAAAAGGCCAAGGCGGGCAAGGTCTTTGGCGCCATGTCAAAGCGGGGCGCCATCGCAGAGTCCCTCTACAACTACGCCATCTATCTGGACGACGTGAAGAACGACGATCGCGGCGCTTATGAAGTCTTCAAGCGCGTGGCCGCCATGGGCGGTGCTCGCGCCGCCGAGGCCAGCCGTATCGTCAAGGCCAAGCAGCGGGTATTTGGTTTTGAATAGACAAACACCACAGCGACAGCCTACCGACGCCGCCGGCCTGATCAGAGTCAGGTCGCTGTCGTCATCGCGCCGCGATGGCTGGACCATCCGCGCGTTGACTTTGACGGTCTTGTTGGCCGCGCTGGTGTTGGCCATCGGCCCGGTTCAAAGCCAGGAAGAGCAGCGCGTCTACACCATTGCCCTCTACGCCCCCGACATCAACTTTGGCGGCGCCATGAGCAAGGCGTCCTTTGTCAACGCGGTTGCTGCGGGGCTCTCTTCGCGCACGGGGTTGACCTTCAAGGGCAAGTCCTTTGGGCGCGCGGGGGACTTCAAAGGGGCAGGCGGGGTGGACTACGCCATCATCGGCGGCTCTTATTTTGCCGTCGCGGGGGTGGGCAAACCCGTGGCCTTTGCCACTGGCTCGGGTTCCATGTCTGTCATTGGTCGCGGTGGTGGTCCCATCCACTCCCTGCGCGGCAAGACCTTGATCTTGCCTCAGCCCGCCAAGGCCTGTGAGGGCTTTGTCTCCTCCACGCTCCTTGGTTACCAGGCCCAGGCTGGTGAGTTCTTCAAGATCCAAACGACCAAAGACGTGGCCTCGGCGCTGGCGGCGGTCAAAGTCGGCAAGGCCGATTTGACGGTGGGTTTTGACGCTTATGCGGGTGGTCTGCCCGTGCTCTTTCGCAGCAACGCCAGCCCTTTGCCCGTGGCCACCCAGGTCAATCCCAACATCGATCCTCAGGTCGCCGAGCAGATCAAAAGCGCCTGGAGAGGGCTCTCTGTCAGTGGCGGGGGCATCATTCGAGGTTTTGGCGGCCCGGCCAGCGGTGTCAAAGCCTTCAGGGGCCTCTCCGGCGGCAAGCCCAAAGCGCGCGCGCCCTCGATGGCGCCGCCCAGGCCTCCTCAGATCAGTTTTCCAGTCATCCCCTCCGAGGGGCTCGACCGGCTCTCCGGCAGCTCCGACGGCTCTGTCATTTCCACACCACCGATGCTTGAGGAAGACCTCTAGCATGTCGACTTGAACCTCTTGGAGGCCCCGGACGGACCCCATGGCCCAAAGAATTTTGCTCTTTTCACCCGTCGACGCCTGGAGTGAGGCCTTGAGCGCCGAACTCAAAGGTGCGGGCGTTGCGGTGGAGCGCATCAGCGACCTGTCACGTTATGCTCAGCTCCTGGTTGAGCGCCCACAGGCCCTCAATGAACCCCCAGAGATGGTGTTGGTTGATGTGGACGGCCCCCAGAATGAAGAAGGGGAGGACTGGCGTTCTCGCCGTGCCTCATTGGACATCGGTTTGTCGGCCTGGACCCATGCCCAGCCCACATTGCCGGTGCTGACGATCGCCGATCGCCGCAAGCGCTCTGAGTTGATGGAACTGCTCAAAGAGGATCACCGCTGGCATCTGACGCCGCGCGATGAGGGCACCACGACCTCCGAAATCCTCTTGACTGTGCGTCGACACCTGGGCCGCGACGGCTTTGGTTTGCCCGAAGGGATCATGAAGTCCTGCGAGCCGGTGAGCCATCAAGTCCGCTCCAGCCAACAAAAGGACGAGCTGCTGGGGTCATTGGGACGCTTTATGGAGAAGGTCGGCGTGCACCGCCGCGTGGCCGCCTCTGCCCGGATGGTGGCCGACGAGTTCATCGTCAACGCCGTTTACAACGCCCCGGTCGATGAAAAGGGCAACCACCTCTACCGCCACCGCGACCGCCGCCAGAGCGTCGAACTTGCACCCAAAGACGAGGCCCGCTTCTTTTATGCCTGCGACGGTGACTTTCTTGCTGTGGGGGTGCGCGATGGTTTTGGCAGCCTGAAGGCCGACACCGTGCGCGCCTACCTCTTGCGCGCCATGCAGGGGGGGCAGGACCAGATTGAGCAAAAGAAGGGCGGTGCTGGATTGGGACTCTTTGTCACCCTTGAGGCCAGCAACAAGCTCTTCATCACCATCAAGCCTGGCGAAGGCACCGAGTTTCTGGCGCTCTTTGCCATTGGCGGCAGCTACAAGACCTTTGCCTCGCGCCCCAAGTCCTTCCATCTCCAGGTGGTGTGACGCACCTGTCCCAAAACCCATTGCCTGAGCGTGGGTGCACAGCAATGGGCTTGGTTTGACGCCAGAACCCAAAGATGGAAAGGCGGCGCGCACTTGTGTCTGGGCCTGCAAGAGCAAGGTTTGCAGGGCAGAGCGATGCGCAAAAGCCCACGGCGAGGCCTGACATCACGGCAAGATGTGCAAAGGGGGTTTTGAGGCCAGGATCAGTCGATGCTGTCGGCCAGCACCGAGCGCGGAGAGCCGGTGTCGGGATCCGGGTCGAGCGCGTCGGCGGTGAAGGCTTCAAGCAGACGTGATTCAATCAGCGCCAGCTTGAGGCGAGTTTCCATCGAAGCGCCAGGGGCAAATTCCAGAGCCTCCTGACCTTTGAGGGAGCGGCCATACCGCATGCGGATGACTTTCTCCTCAAGGGGGGTCAGCGTGGGCTCTGCGGAGGCCGCATCTTGGGCTTCCGTGGCTGCCTGGCTGGGCCGCTCGATGGTGGTGGTGACCGTCGACGTCGCCGTGCTGGCGGCTTCTTCGGTCTGGAGTGTATTCGACTTGCGGGTCTTGTCGTCTTTCAAGATCAACCTCGCCTTACTTTCAAGGCGTCGATGAAGGGCCGAACAGGCTGAGAGGGTGGACGCGGTGCAGTCGCCGTGAGCCCATCGACAACGGTGATGTCGGTCTTCCTGGCCATTGATAGGGCCGTTCCTTCGGCTCCCCGGTTATAGCCCCCTGTTTGAGGGTGTGGCAAGTTTTTGTCTGTCACATCTTTGCAGAGAAATTCCTGGGACTTTTGGCGGCGGCCTTGACGCCTGGTCATGGCTTCGAGCGCAGGTGTGTGTTCAGGCTGTGGCTGAGTTGGCTGCGACCCCGACATTCAGGGGGTGGGTTGTGGTGTGGGAGTCTTTGCTGCGTCAATCTGATGGCGAGCCTTGTTTGGCTTTGGAAGATTGGCGTCCTTTCCACCACCGCACCGCCATGATCACCCCCACCAGCGCCATCACCGCGTAGGCCGCCGTGGTGTAACGGCTGACCCACTGGCTCAGCGCCGGAAGGTTGAAGCCGATGGCGTAACCCAGCGCGATGATCAAGCCGTTCCAGGCCAGCGCCGAGGCCGCCGACCAGAAGATGACCGGTCCCCTTGGCAGGCCAGCCATGCCCGCGACCACAAAAAAGAACGCCCGAATGCCTGGAACAAAGCGGTTGAGACCAATGTAGATGGCGCCGTGGCGCGCAAAGCGCTCACAGAGCAGGTCGACCTTGGGTTTGACGGCCTCTGAGGCCAGCTTTCGGCCCAGCCAGTTGTCCTGGCCGCCTCGCGCCAGGGCTGCCCCGGCTTCGTAATCGATCCAGGCCCCCGCCACGCTGCCCAGCGTGACCGCCGTCAGCACCGCGGGCAAAGACCACCCCACGGCGTCGATCAGCACCGCCCCCAGCAAGGTGATGGTGTCGCCGGGAAAGGGCGGGAAGATGTATTCGATCATCGCAGCCAGGGCCAGAACGGTGTACCCCCAGCCCGGAGCCAGCGATTGCACCCATTGCAGGATGGCATCAAGCATGGACTTTGCTCTCCACAGAGATGGATGTTTGCGCTTGTGCCTTGGCCTGTGGGGCTTTGACCCACCTGAAGTTCCAACGCGGCGCGCGGCCTTGCTCAGAGGCAAAACCCACCAACGCTGGCCATACATCCATTAAAAATGCCTGGGACGGGATGGTGCCTGCATTCACGGAGAGCTGATCCAGCACCTTAAACCCCCCTTGACCATCGGTGAGCACCCCAAAGCGGACGCGGGCGCGCTCCTGGGCGACCTCTACGATGGCCTGGTGGGAGCGCGTCTGGTCTGGAGGGCGGTAGATGTTGAGGGCAAAGCGTTGGCGCAGGTTGATCGCTTCGCCGCCGAGCTTCAACACGCCATCATTCAATGAGAGCGTCTGGTGGGTTTGTGGCTGATGGGGGGTGAATGTCCTGGGATAACGCAGGCGTTTGGTTTTTGGCCTGGGTCTGGTGATGATGGTGATAAAGGACATGGAGATCAACCAGACAAGGGGCGCCCAGGCCATGATGAGTGTGTTGTAGAGCGCGCTGTTGTTAAACGGCACCTTGGTCGTGGTGTCCCACAGCAGCATCAGGAGGAGGCCAAGGATGATCACCTCCCAGATGCGCGCCATCCAGAAGCCCATGCGTGAGATGTTCAGACTCTCCTGACCTGGGGCTTTGATGGTGGGGAGCGTGGTCTTGGGGCGTTGGAGGCGGACTTTGAAGCGCGCCTGTGTCGACTGCCCGTCCACCGGATAGGGCGTTTGAACCACGCGCAGCGCATCCTTGTTGAGCGCTCTTGGGCTCAGCGTCTGTTGAAAAAAGGGGCGCAGCCGCTGGGCCATATACGCTGCGGAGTCCATCACGGCCTCATTGTCCAAAGTGGACCAGGCGGCGCCTTGGGTGCCGCGCATGAGTTTGATGGTCATCTCCTCTTCCTGGCCATCGTGTCTCCAACGTGCCAACACCCGGCGCTCTTCAACCCCAGATTCCACCTTCAGCGTCAATTTGGCGCCGTTGTTCAATGAGATGAGGGCCAAAAGCGCATCGTGGGTGCTCTGAATGTGCTTGATGCGGACCTGGGTCTTTGCTGGAACAAGCGGGCGCACGGCGACCAGACACTGAAAGATCGCGTCGAGGGTCGAGTCATGGGGGCCCGGGCCAAAAACCTGTGGGTATTTCTGGGTCGGCTTGATGATCGCCTGGGGCATCCGGGTGGCTTTGAAGATCAGCCAGATGGTGGCCGCCCCCACCAGCGCTACCGTGAGCATGAACCCAGGGATCCAGGCCAACTCGACCACACCTGTGGTGTTTCTTATGATGACGGTCATCAATGCCCACAAGCCACCGACGATCAACTTAAGGCTTGCCGCCATGGCAAGGGTCAGTAAGACTGCCAGGCTGTGGTTTCTAAAAGCTTCCAGGATGCTTTTGGGGCGGTAGACGGGAACCAGGGCCCGCGCACCGTGTTTGGTGCTCAGGCTCCAGAGCAGCTCATCGATGGGGTAAGCGTGGTCGTTGGGTGCGTCAGGGGAGGGCATGGACGGCGGCCTGTTGCTCAATGGAGACGTCTTGCGCGGTCCCTTGGGATGGCATGGAAAAGTCCCAGCGAGGGGCGTGGCTGGATGTGGCGGCGGCGCCTGCCAGCGCAGGCCAGATTTCCTGGATAAAGCGCTGGGGATCCATCAATGGGACTTCGGCGTTAAGCTGGTCGAGCTTGCGCCACCCCTCATCGTCGGCCACCGGCACGCCCACACGCATCCGCTCGCCTTCTGCCACCATCTCCACAATCGTCAGCGGCCCAATGTCGGCGGCCAGGCTGCGGTAGAAGTTCAAGGCAAAGTGGCGCCGCAGGTCAATGCGCGCCTCGTCGAGGCTCAAGATGTGGTCGCGCAGACGCAGCGTTTGAGAGGCCAGGTGGCTTGTGGTGGGGCGCTGGCGAGGCTCGTGGGGGCTTAGCCGGGGCCAGCGCAGCATCCGTGCGCGGGTGGATGGCCATGTGATGGCGCCGTTGCACAGCGCGCCGACCAGGAGCGCCACGCTGGTGGTCCACGGCATCATCGACACATGCCACTGGGTGTGATCCCTGGGGACGATGTCGGCCCAGAACCAGCCCACAGCGCTCATCATCAACGCCAGCGGCCACAGTTGGGCCATCCAAAAGCCTTTGCGCATGATGGGCAGGGCGTGGAGGTAGGGCGGCACCACGTCGGAGAACGCGGCTTTGGGTTCCTGGTGTGGTGCCTCAAAGTCTGGAGAGGATGGCGGCGCGTCGACGGGGTAGGGTGTGCGTCGGACGTGCAGGGTGTCTTTGCGTGGGGTTTGCAGCGCCGGAAACTGCTCCAACATCCCCTCAAAGGCCTGACCAAAGAACCATGCGGGGTCGGTGACGGCTTCCCCATGGGGATTGCGCCAGGGGGCGCCAGAGGCTTTGGTCCGCTCTAGAGTGATGGTCTGGGTCCTGGTGCCTGAGCGCACGCTGAGGGTTTGCCGTCGCGGGGTGCGGCGGTGCTGGATGGTCAGCCGGGCGTCTGGCGTTTGCACGCTGGCGCCAAGCCCCGGGCGTTGGTCTTTGAAGGTCAGCAATGTGGTGGGGGTTTGGCCCGGGAGGCGACGTCGCAGACGGGCCAGGCACTGGAGCAAGGTGTCCAGGTTGTCGCTGCTGGGTTCGTGGGTTGAGCGAATGACGGTGGTCCCCATGGGGGTTGGGGCGGTCATGCCAAGGCGAGCCAGCCAGCCTCCGCCGATGACGGCCGCGGTGGTCGTGAGCCCCAGCGCGGTGAACCACGCCACGGCCATTGACGGGAGTTTTGTGGAGAGCGTGTGTCCCAGAAAGACGCACACCGCGTAGATGATGACCCAGAAGAAGAGCGCCATGGTCAGCGTGATGACATGGGAGGCGCTGTAAAGCAGCCATGCCCCCCACACCGTTTTGGGGGGTTCTGAGCGCTTGAGGGCCGCAAAACCATCCTTGGTCGCCAGCGACCAGATGGTGTCGTCGAGCGGTTGGGGTTTGAGCTTGTCCAGAGGCCTGGGGGGCATGGTGTGACCTTGCGCTTTGGTATGGGAGACGCTCCTGCGGTGGTGCGCCAACACCGCTTTTAGGCTATCCGAAAATGGCCACGCGGCCAATGGGCAACGCGGCCTTCCAAAGGGTTGGTGCGGCCTGGCCTTCCGTTTTTGAGTTCATCCACGGGGCAGCGGAAGGAAAGAGCCAGCGGTGCGCCGCCGAGCCTGCCTGGCACGGCGCCCCCATGCATCGATGACGCCTTGGCTCGACCCGCTGGCTGTCGGCCTCGACAATCGACACCCTCTATTGCATCATCCCTGACGCGCGGCTGGGCCTTGTTTGACCTGCGCGCGCCACAACCGATGCCCCCAAAACCCCTCCCAGCAGGAGAGTGAGCCCATGAGTGAGCCCGTTAAAGTCGATGTCAGCGCCATTTTGGCCCCCTACGCCGATCGCATCGACACGCGCCGTATCGTCCTTGAGACCGATCTCCTGGAGCGCTCAGGGCCGATCCTGACCCAGGAGCTGCCCAAAGGCCACTGGGTCCTGGTCAGCGACGTCAACACCCACCGCGTGGCCGGTGAAGCCGTCGCCAAGAGCCTCACCGAGGCAGGCGTCGGCTTTGAAATCTACACCCTGGAGCCCGCCGAAGGAGAGACCGTGCCGGTGGCCAACGACGCCAAGGTCGACGCGCTGCGCCAGCATCTGGTCTCGGTCGGGGCCGTGGCCGCTGTGGCCGTCGGCGCAGGGACCATCAACGACGTCGCCAAGATGGCCTCCTTCAAGGCCGACATTCCTTACGCCATCGTGGCCACATCGCCGTCGATGAACGGCTACACCTCGGCCATCGCCGCCATCCTCAGCCAGGGGGTCAAGGTGACCTTGCCCTGCCGCGCGCCAGTGGCCTGCCTGGCCGACCTGGAGGTCATGGCCCAGTCTCCCTACCGCATGATTGCCTCGGGCTTTGGTGACCTCATCTCCAAGCCCGTCAGCAACGCCGACTGGCGCTTGAGCCACCGCCTGCTGGGCACCATGCACTCGGCCGACACGCTCCATCTGGTCGAGCAGGGCTTTGCGCTCCTTGAAGGGGTCGCCTCCA
>CAKZKQ010000238.1 GCA_937123825.1 uncultured Pseudomonadota bacterium | reverse complement strand
CCTCCCTCCTTCACATCAACCACCGCAGCCCTATTACCGGTAGCGTGTGCCTGGCGTCGTTGAATTTTCACTGGTCTATCTTTTGCGAAAAGCTTCTTCATAATCGAAATCTATGGTGAGCACTTTGGTGACCGCTTCCGGTCGGTGCTTTTCTATCTCTCTGTTACGACCTTTGTGTGTGTTTGGATCAAAGCATCAACCCAGATTCACAACGGGCGTCGGGAGATTCTCCTCATGGGTTTTGGGCATTTTCCCTATCTTGCGTGGGATTTCTCCTGATCAAGAGTTAACAAACCGGGGTGCCCTGCGCAAGGGGAGTTCCCTGCACAAAATGCCCTCTTGCCTCACATTCGACGCCGACCACGACCGCATCCGCACATTGTTGCGAAGAGTGACAAGCAGACTTGTCACCTCACAGAACGTGATCCACAGCGCCCTTTGTGTATGATGGCTCGCCTGACTGGACTGAGCCCCGTGGATTCTATGTCTGCTGTAATTATACATACTTCTGATTGGCGCTTGGGCGCTTCCCTCCAAGGTTCCTCCCGCTTTACAGAGCAAGAACGGTTCCTGAGTTGGCTTTTGGGGGCGCTGGATGAGCACAAGGCTGATGCCTTGCTGGTTGCTGGCAATATTTTTGATGGGACCCACCCTGATCCAGCCTCTATGCAACTTTTTTATAGCTTCCTGGCCAAAGCCGCCGATCCGCACCGTGGATGCGCCGTGATCCTCCTGGCGGGCAGCTTTGACTCGGGGGTCTTGCTCGATGCGCCCGCCAGCTTGATGAAGCACCTGGGCATTCACCTGCTGGGTCAACCCGACGCCGACCCGCAGCGTGCGCTGATCACCGTGGGATCCGATCGCTCGCAACCTTCGGCGGTGATCGCAGCGATGCCTTTTGTGCATCCGTTGACCCTGGGCATTCGGGCGGTGGGGCAGCAGCCTCAGGAGCAGGCCCGGGCGCTGACCGAGGCGCTGGCCACCCGCTACGGTCAATTGGCCGACGCCGCGGCGTTGATGGCCCCACGGTGTCCGCTCATCGGAGCGGGACATCTGGCTGCCAGCGGTCTGCCCAGCGCCGAGCAGAGCCGGGCCCTGCCGCCCATCGGCCACGCGGGTCTGCCCGCCGAGACCATCTTTGATCCCCGATTCAAGCACGTGGCGCTCGGACACAGTCGCTCAACGCGCGCGCTCGACTCAGGCCGTGTCTGGTACAGCGGCGCGCCTTTGGCCCTGACGATGGACGATGTTGAGCGCTCTCAGAACGTTTTGCGCATCGATGTGGATGGCGAGGTTGTGGTGACACCCGTTGAGGTGCCACGGTTTCGCGACATCCAGACTTTGCGTGGCCCCATTGAGCAGATTTTGTCGTCCATCGCCGCCTTCCAGTCCAAGGCGCCGTTGCCTG
The DNA here is from genome assembly GCA_937123825.1 of uncultured Pseudomonadota bacterium. Classification (GTDB taxonomy): domain Bacteria; phylum Myxococcota_A; class Bradymonadia; order Bradymonadales; genus CAKZKQ01. The sequence continues at coordinate 4,277 of CAKZKQ010000238.1, read as the reverse complement.
CCTGGTTGGACATCTGCGTGGAAGGGGCCAGGCCAGGCGTTGACCTGGAGCAGGCCATCCACACGACATTGGCGCGTTTTGCCGCGCGCCACAGACCGCGCGTGTTGCAACTGCGGCGTGTCGAGAGTCAGAAAACGCCCGCTCAAAAGCGCCCGTCAAAAACGCCCAGGACCCCCTCGGAGGTCTTTGAGGCGTTGGCCCTCGAAACCCTCGGACATGCACCCGAGCCCGACATGCTGGATTGCTTCAAGACACTCCTGGATGCCAAGGACGGCACACCATGAAACTGCACCGCATTGAACTGCAGAACCTCAACTCGCTCTACGGCGAGCACCGCATTGATTTGGATAAGGATCTGGGGGATGCCCCGCTTTTTATGATCCTTGGTCCCACTGGGGCAGGCAAGTCCACCATCCTTGATGCCATCTGCCTGGCCCTCTTTGGCCAGACCCCCAGGCTCCACCACCGACGGGGTCATGCGCACACCGACGCCCGGCTCATCATGTCCCAGGGCACCGGCAGCTGCGGCGCGACGGTGGATTTCAGCCGCGAAACCCTCCAGGGGCGCAAACGCTATCGCGCGCGTTGGAGCTGTCGGCGCGCACGATCCAGCCCCGTCGGGCGCTTTCAAGCCGTTGAGCGGAGCCTCTTTGAACTCACCGACGACGGCGCCAGCATAGAACTTGTGGGCTCCAAGACCCCCAAAACCGTACAGCAAGAGCAGTTCTCCCAAATCCTCGACGGAATGACCGTCGAAGACTTCAAGCGCAGCATGCTCCTGGCGCAAGGCGAGTTTGCCGCCTTTATCCAAGCCAGTCAGGTGGAGCGGGCTGCGATCCTGGAGCGCCTGACCAGCACCGAGATCTACAGCACCATCACACAGCGGGCCGCCGCGCAGTTGTCCGCGGCCGAAACTCGCCGTTTGGCGCTGGAGACCGAAGCGCGCGCCTCGGCTTTGATGAGTCTGGACGCCTTTGAAGCGCTGCGCAGCGAACACCGCGCTGCCCAACAATCGGCCAAGGAGGCCCGCGCCGCTCTTGAGCAAGCCACCACCGAACTCAACTGGTGGCAGCGCCGCCGGGAGTTGCAACACCGCCATGAGTCGGCCACCGCGCAGTTGACCCAGGCCGGCGCAGAGCTTCACAACCGCCGTCAAGACATGGTCCGGCTCGAAGAAGACGAGCGATGCCGCGCCGCAGAGGCGCTCTTGAAGGTTTGGAGGCGCTTGCGTGGCGAGCACGACAGACTCAGCCATGAGGTCCAGGAGCTGCTGACGGCGCGCGACGGCCAGCGCCTCCAGGTGCAGGAAGCCACCGGCTTGCGAGACAAGGCCAGGGGAGAGCTTCAAAAGGTCGAGGCCGAGGTGGCCCAAGGGCGCAAGGCGCTCTCTGAGGCCAGAGGGTTGCGCCAGTCCCACCGCCGCGCCGAAGACGAGCACCGCATGAGCCGCATGGCACATCTCGACGCCCAGGAACGCACCAAGCACGCCGACAGCGTGGCCGGGCGCGCCAATGATCGCCTGGAAGAGGCCATCGCTCGGCGCGCCAAGCGCCTCAAGCAGGCCGAACGTGTGGCCCACCTTGAACCACTGACCCGAGAACTGGCCGGACTGCGAGAAAAACACCGCAACCTGACTCGCCATGTGGCCCACATCACCGAGCGGCGCGCGTCGCGCGACATCGATCAGCGCAAGCTCAACACCCTGGAGCGCGACTCCGCCAGAGCCCAGGCTCAACTCGATGAAGCACGCCGCGCCTTGCAGCCCTTCCTTGAGGCGCGCCAGGAGGCGCTCGATCGACTTGGCGACGCACTCTCTGGTGAAGAGGATGCCCAGGTGGCCAAGGAGCGCCTGCGCCGTGCGATGGAACGGATTGATGAGCGCCGCGCCGCCCTCTTGGACTGGGAACGCAAAGGCCACGAGCTTGAGGCGATGGAGAAGGAGCGCGCTCGCAGCGCCACCGCGCTTGAGGAGTTGTCCGCCGAGCGTCAGCGCCTTGTGGTTCAGCGCTCGGAGTTGGAGCAGGAGCGCTTGAAGCTCAACGAGCGCTTGGAACAAGAGCGCGAGCACCTCATCGACCTGCGTCTGGCCCGGTCGCTCAGCCAAGAACGCCAGCGCCTCAAGCCCGAGCGGCCTTGCCCGCTTTGTGGCAGCTTGGAGCACCCCTACCGAGAGGACGCCCAAGAGCAAGACGCCACCGATCTGCGCCTGACCCAGCGCCACGACGCATTGGTGAAGGTGGTTGAGGAGCTGGTGACCCAGGAGCGCGCGATGGAGCGCGAGCTGCAGGCAACCACGACCCAGGACGCCCACCTCCAGGCGCAGCTTCAGAACCATCAACGGCTTTTGGAGGGCTTGCAAGAGCGTCACCTGCGCCTTGAACAAGAGCGCCAGGAGTGCCTCTTGTCGGCACAGCTGGAGCCCCACATCGACACCGAGGCCTTTGACAGCGCGCTTGAGTCGCTCGGCGCCCAGCGCCGCCAGCTTGAAGCAGCGGTCCGCGACCTGGCCGCTGGTCAATCCCTGCTTCAGACCTGTGAGCAGACCCTGCGTGAGGGAGAGCGCGCCGTAGAGACGCTCTCATCGTCCATCGAAACCCTCGGCGCCAAGCTGGAGGCCAGCCAAGAGGCCGTAGAGCGCCAAAACCAGGACATTTTGCGTTTGGAGGTCGAGGTCGAAGAGGCCACAGCCGAGATTCGAGGCCTGCTCGGCGCCCATGACATCCCCATCCCCATCTCTGTCGAAGGGGTGCCCAACCTGGGGGCTGCGGTCGAAGAGGCCACGCGCTTGATGGGGCAGTTTCTGGACCGGCGCAACGCCCTCGGGACCGCAGAGACGGTGTGTGAGCAGTGCTCGGCCGATGCCATCCGCGCCAATGAACGCCTCCAAGCCGCCGAAGAGCGTCTCAAAGAGCGCCAAAAGGCCCTGGACGAGCGCGCTGCCCTGGTGGAAGCCCTGACCCTCAAGGTCAAGGAACACCCCTACGCCAGCCACCCGGCGCGTTTTGAGTTGGAGTTTGAAGAGAAGCTCCACGCTGCCCGCGAAGTGTTTGAAGTGGTCCGCGCCGAGACCGAGCTTTTGGAGCGGCGCCTGGAGAAGACCACCACGCTCCACGCCGAGCACGCCTCGCGCCTCTCTCAGGTCCAGGAGCGGATGGTGGTGCACCGTCAAACGCTGACGGAGGAGCTTGGAGAGTTGGACGTGGAAGACATCGAGTCTCTCAGCGGCGCGTTGCTCTCCCCCATGGAGCGCGAAAAACTCACCCGCGAGCGCCACCAACTCTATGAGTCCAGGCGCAACGCCGAGCTTTCCCTGAAGATGATCGGACAGGAGCTGGACGCCCACGACGAGGTTCGCCCCGCTGGGATGGACTTGTTGGCGCTGTCCACCGATGCGTTGACGCGCAGCGTGGAGCGGCTTCAGACCAGTTTGGATGAGAGCCTCCAGCGCCAGGCCAAAGCGCAGGCCGCCATTGATGAGGAGCACCGCCGGGCCGAAGGCCATCAGGCGCTTCAGCAGCGTTTGATGACGGCCACCGAGGAGGCCGAGCGTTGGCGCGCGATGACGGATCTGGTGGCGGGTCGGGGTGGAGACGCGCTGCGCCGCTTTGCGCAGATCCTCAACCTTCAGGAGCTTCTGACCAGCGCCAACCAGCACCTGACCTGGCTGGCACCCCGTTACAGCCTCCAGATCGCGCGCGACACCAAGGGACGCGCCGAGCTTAACTTTGTGGTGCTCGATGCGCACCACTCGACCCAGCCGCGCCCCTTGACGACCCTCTCGGGTGGGGAGACCTTCCTGGTCTCATTGTCCATGGCCCTGTCGCTCTCCAACCACCGCGCGGCCTCCTCACCCATCGAAACCCTCTTGCTCGATGAGGGCGTGGGGACGCTCGACCAGAAGTCGCTCGACACGGTCATGGCGGCTCTGGAGCGCCTGCAGAGCGACGGCGCCCAGATCGGCATCATCAGCCACATCGACAGCCTCAAAGATCGCATCCAGGCGCGGATCGTCGTGGAGCCGATGGGCAGCGGCCGCTCCACGTTGCGCTTTGATGCCCCCACCGCCCAAACCCACATCGCTTAAAACACACCGTATGATACCAAATTGCAGACGTCCGACTCACTTTGTGACGTTTGGGGCGGCCCTGATGGCGCCAGGAACCACGGTGGTCACTCGCAATAGCGCTGCTATGGCTTCGTTCGTCCCGAGGCCTCTGGGGTGAGTTCAGCCATCTCAGCGCAGTCATTGGCGGTTCAGAACGGGCATATCGTCGTCG
>CAKZKQ010000237.1 GCA_937123825.1 uncultured Pseudomonadota bacterium | reverse complement strand
TATGGCTTCGCTCGTCCCGAGGCCCCTGCCATCCGTTATTGCTCGCCCCAAACCCGTGGCTTCCTCTCTCTTTTTTGAATTGCTTGGGAAGTGCGTCAGGTCATGGGCGGCTTGGCGGCCTGTGGGCCATCGCTGAGCGCTTTGGCGTCTGGCGTCCGTGGTTGCTCGGCCCCAAACCAAGCCTTTTTGGGGTTTGGTGTTGGGGGCCGCGCGTTCGTCAGCGAGGAGTGGGAAGGGGGGGAAGGGGAGGGAGTGTGGAGGGTCACTCGGGGATGCAGACCGACTCCAGCAGGTCGCAGGAGAAGCTCTCGGGGCAGTCGCTGTCGTCGAAGCACTCGACGGGCAGGCAGGTGGTGGACTCGGGGGGCAGGCCGTCGTAGAGGATGCGGCACTCGTAGAGTCCGCCTTCGCGGCATTCGGTGTCTTCGGTGCAGGATTGCAGGCAGATGCCGTTGCCCATGGCGTCGATGGGGATGCAGGTGGCGTTTTCGCCGCAGTCGCCGCTGGTCATGGGGCTGCAACCAAGGCGGCTGCAGTAGCCGTCGGCGAAGCCCTGGGTGTTTTCGCCCTCGGGGGTCAAGCAGAGGTCGCCCGAGGCGCACTGGCTGTTGTCCTCACAGGGATCACCGATCTCAGCGTCAGGGGTGCCGCAGATGGCGTTGACGCAGCTGGAGTCTCCGGGGCAATCGTCGTCGGCTTCGCACTGTCCGGGGATGCAGACGGGGGGGTTGCCACCAAAGGCCAGGCAGCTGTAGCGGGGACGGCAGTCTTCGGGGCCGTCGCAGGCGTCAAGACAGAAGCTGCCGTTTTCACCTGCGGAGCAGACGGCGCCTTCGCCAGCGCAGTCGCTGTCATCCTGGCAGCCAAAGAGGGAGCAGTAACCGCCAATGAAGCCGCTCTCTTCGCCTTCTTCGTTGATCTCGGCGATGCACAGGCCGCCGGGCTGGCACTGGCCGTTTTCGGTGCACTCATCGCCGGTGACGGCGTCGAGGTTGCCGCAAGATCCACGGTTGCACCCCTGCCCATCGCCACAATCGGCGTCTTCGCGGCACTCAGCGGGGAAGCAGAAGCTCTCGCCGGGGGTGATGTAGTCGGCGCAGGCGTAGCCATCGCGGCATTCGTCGTCGCTCTGGCAGCCATCGACGCACAGGTCATTGTCACCCAGGCGCACGCAGGGGTTGTCGTCTCCGTCACAGGGCACGGCGTCAAAGGGGTTGCACCCGGAGATGCAGTAGCCGTCGGCGAAGCCGTTGTCCTCGGTGACGCAGAAGCCGCCCAGCCCGCACTCTCCGTTGCCGGTGCAGGGTTGCCCGATGGTGCTCTCCATGGGGAGGTTGTTGACGTCGTTGTTCTCGTCGTTGTTCTCGTCGTCCGCGCAGTCCTGCGGGCAGTTGCCGGGGGTCTCGCCGAAGTTGCACTCCCCGTTGCCGCACAGGTCCTCGTCGTTGTTGACGTCGTTGTTCTCGTCGTTGTTCTCGTCGTTGTTGACGGCGTTGTTGGCGCTGTCGCCGCCGTTGTCGTTGTCATCGCCGCAGGCGGTCACGACCAGGAGGCCCGCCATCAGCGCGATGAGCAGGGTCCAGCGGCCAGTGGTCACAAAGGTCATTTCTCTAACTCTCCTTGCAAAACGGGTCACACCCTTTGGAACAAAGCCGATGCGCAGTGTTCCCCGTGAAACATCTTGGTTTGTCACAGCGATGGCCCGGTCAAGAAGGCCTGCCAGGGGGGTTCGCTGCGTGGCTGGCGCAGTTTCGGCTGCGCCCAAGCTTGGGTTTGTGTGTTGGCAGGCCCCATAAGGTTCCTCGTGGTGGGGGGCCTATGTCAACAGAGTCTGCACCAAGGCCGACTTGTGCGGCCTCGCCCTGGACACTATGCTTGTGTCGCGTAGAAGCGCAATCCGCGTTATGATCGACACTTTGAAGCACCCAAATGTTAATCGCGCCCAGATCACCTGTCGCATTTCTGATCCGTAGGGCGAGTTTTAGCCGCTCATCCTCCCCTGATCCCCGGTGGTAGTCCATGCTCAAGCACCGTTCACTCTATCTTGCGCTCCTGGCGATGCTGATGATTGTCGCGTCGGCCTGCGGCGATGATGCTCCTCCGGGGGCGGTTTCTCAGACGGAAATCCCCGACGCTGGCGGCGATGAAGACGCGCCAGAAGAGGACGCCGAGCCCGATGTGGAGGATGAAGAGCCTCAGTTTGATGAGCCGGACATGGAGGAGCTTCCCGACGTCCCTGTGGGTGTTGAGACGCTCCTGACCCTCTCAGAAGTGGCCGCTGGCACCCCGATCGAGGTCAACTGCCGGATCTTCAACGAGGCGGGCACCACGGTGGTGCTTGAAGAAACACCCAACCCACAGATCTCCATCAGCCCTGCAGTGGCGCTGGAGCGCGGCGACGAAGGCCCGGGGCAGTTTATCCCTGTGCGCGCTGGTACGGCGGTCGTGACCTGCTCGTACCCGTCGTTGGGGCTGGTCGATCCCACGCCCGAGACGCTGACGATCTCGCCAGGACCGGTCGATCAGGTGATCACCGAGCTGGATCAGAACGTCATCCGCGCCGGGCGCACCGCCCAGGTGACCTGCTCGGCTTTTGACGCTTACGGCAACCCTGTGCCCGACGCCGCACCCCGGATCCTTTTTGAGCCGGTCGTTGATGGTGTCAGCGTGGAAGAAAACCAGGTCGTCCTGGCTGAAACCACCGGGATCTACACCGTGTCCTGCCAGGTTGATGGCGCCGAAGAGGTGATTCCTGATACCCTGGAGGTCATCCCCAATCGCGCCACTTCGCTGGTCATCTCCAAAATCCCCCAGCAAGACACCTACGGCCTTGGTCAGGTGGTCTCCATCGACTCGTTGGTGACCGACCGCTTTGGCAACGCCATCCCCGACGCCGTGGTTGAGGTCGCCAGTTCGCCCCAGGCCGTTACTTTTGGTCAGGCCCGCTTCCGCTTTGATGAAGAGGGGGTTTACACCCTCGACGCCGAGGTCACCAGCGACACCGAGAACGGCTTGCCCGTCACCGCCCAGACCCAGGTGGTCGTCAACGGCGCCGGGCCCTCGATCCTGTGCAACAACCCCGCCGACGGCTCGATGCTCAACATCGCCCCCGGCTCTGAGATCACCTTTGAGGTCTCCACCAACGACGTCAACGGCGTCGAGAGCGTGCGGATCAACGATCAAACGGTCGTGCCCAATGGCGAAGGCATCGCCCGCGCCACCATCGAGACCCGCTACGGCATCAACTTTGTCGATGTGGTCGCCACCGACATCTACGGCGAGCAGAACAGCCGCACCTGTGCGTTCCTGTCTTCCAACCGGTGGGTGACCGAGAACTCTTTCCTGGACAACAACGTGGCGCTGCGCCTCAACCAGGCCGCCATCGATGATGGCAGCCGTGGCGGGGCCATCAACAGTCTGGCTGACCTGCTCCACACCGTCCTCAACAGCGCTGGATTGGTCAGCACGCTGGATTCTTCGCTGCGAAGCGCCAGCCCCTTCATCAACCGCTGCGTGCAGAACTCCTTCCTGGGCTGCCTTTACCGCCTGCGCGTGGACTACAACAGCATCTCGGTCGGCGGCGCCAACGAGGCCAGCCTCTCGCTGGTCAACAACGGCCTGCGCGCGGTGGCCACGGTGCGAAACGTGCAGCTTGGCATCGGCATCGGCGGCACCATCAGCACCTCGGGCACCGCCACGCTCAGAAGCCTGACCGTCGATATGACCTTCGACATGACCCTGGTCAACAACCGCCCCCAGATCAACGTCCGCTCCATCAACAGCGTCAACGTTGGCAGCATCGACACCAACTTCCGGGGCCTGGCAGGCTTTGTCATCAACATCATCGTCGACATCTTTGAAGGCACCGTCCGCAACCTCCTGCGTGACCAACTGCGCAACTTCATCAGCGACAGCTTTGACGAGATCCTCGACGGCGTCGTCTCAGGGTTGGACATCAGCTCGCTGGGCACCAGCTTCAACGTCCCCAGGCTCGACGGATCGGGCAACATCCCGGTGGGGTTGGGTCTGCGCTTCTCGTCGCTGAGCACCAACACCGCCCGCGCCCTCTTTGGTCTGGGTCTGCGCTTCACCGGCCCGGTCAACGTCCCCGGCCCGACCCTGGGCGCGCCCTATCCCCAGGGCAACGTCCTGTTGGACCCCTCGACCAACCGCTCGGTGGCTGCCAGCGTTCATGTGGCCATCATCAATCAGGTCCTGCACGCGCTGTGGCGCGGCGGACTCTTCAACGCCAACATCGGCGGCGACACGCTGGGCGCTCCCGACGACATCAGCGCCGTCATCCAAACCAGCCTCCCGCCCGTGCTTGAGCTTCAGGACGGCGGCGCGGTCAACGCCATGCTCGGTGGGATGCGCGTTGAGTTGACCTACCCCGGTCTCTTTGACACCCCGCTGGTGCTCTATGTCGGCGCCCGCGCCAGCTCCAGCGTCGAGCTGGTCAACGGCGACGAGCTGCGCTTCAACGCCATTCAGATCGAAGAGCTGATCTTCTCCACCGAGGACATCAACCTCGACCCGACCACGCGCGCCATTCTGGAGGACTTCCTGCGGCGTCTGGTCCAGACGATCGTGGACGACGCCCTCAACAACAGCTTGCCTGCGTTGCCCATCCCCAGCTTTGCGCTGCCGGACTCGCTGAATACCTTTGGCATCCCGCGCGGCACCGATCTGGGCCTGCTCAACCCCGGTTTGAGCAACTCCAACACCCACTTCAAGCTCGAAGGCAACTTCGGCAGCCGCTGAACCCACAAGGAGACCCGCGCCATGAACCACTTCTACGCCGCCCGTCTTCTGAGCCCCACAGGACCCGCGCGCCATCTGGCCGTCGGCCTGTGCGCTCTGGTATGGCTCAGCGCCTGCGGAGACGATCCCAAACCTTCGCCCGTGGGCCAGGTGGACGACAACAACGACGTCCTGGTCAACAACGACACCAACAACCAGCCCAACAACGAAAACAACGACCCGCTGCCCCCGCCGCCGCTGATCCCGACCACCATTCAGGCCAGCGCGTCGCCGCTGCGCCACGTGTACGCCCCCGGGCTGCTGGTGCTGCCCGAGGCGACCGTCTTTGACCAGTTTGGGCGGCCCTACCCCGAGGGCGAATCCCCCGAGTTGACCTGGACCATCGAGCCTCCCGAGGCCGGGACGCTTCAAGACACTGGCCGTTTCAAGCTCGAAACCATCGGAGACGCCACCCTGGTGGGCTGTGTCCCGGTGGAAAGCGGTGAGTCGGTCTGCGGCAGCTTTGACCTCATCGTCGATGGTCAGGGGCCCCAGATCTCCATCACCTCTCCGCAGCCCGGACAGTGGTTTGTGGCCGATCAGAGCCCCGAGGTCACTGTCACCGGCACGATCACCGACGACAACGGCGAGGTGGCCGTGCGCGGCTTCGTCAACGGGGATGAGGTCGATTTGGACGCCGAGGGCAACTTCACCTACGTGGTGGAGCCCTCTTTTGGCATCAACCACGTCGATGTGGTCGCCACCGATGGCCTCCAGGCGATCGAGTCGGTCGGCGGCGTCGATTTTGTCTGGGCGCAGTCCTACCTGCCGGTGCCCGAAGACCGCGCCCAGGTTGGTTTTGACCAGGGCGTCAAGCTGCGCATCGCCCAGAACTTCATGGACGACGGCGAGCCGCTGGCGCTGCCCGACGAGACCCCCGCGACCGTCCTGACCGAGGATCTGGCCGGAATCCTGGAGCTGCTCCTCTACGAAATCGACATCATGTCCCAGGTCCCCGACCCTGTGGTGGACCAGGCGGCGCTGACGCTGCGCATCCCCAGCGTGCGCATCGGCCAGCCCCGCATTGAGGTGACCATCATCGAGGGCGGCTTTGAACTCTACATCCAGCTTCAGGGCTTGCGCGCAGGCACGCAAGGGCGCTTTGACCTCCAAGGCGTCGAGGTCGATCTGACCGGCGCCATCACCGCCACCGCCTCGGCCTTTGTCCGCGTCCGGCTCAACAAGCCCTCGGCGGATGCGCCCTATGACGTGGGGATTGAGACTCTGGAGATGGCCATCGAAGAAGCCGAGAGCCAGTTTGCCAGCGGTGAGGCCAACGCCATCTTTGATCTGGCCGAGAGCGCGCTGCGCGGGGTGCTTGAAGACACACTCCTGGGCGCGCTTGAGGGCAGCTTCATCGACGATCTGCCAAACCAACTGCTCTCGCTCTTCGACTCGTTGGAGAACTCTCTCAACGGCCTCAACTTTGACCTCGACCTGGGCTTTGGTCAGCCCGCCGCCGTGGGGCTCACCGCCGATGTGACCCTCCTTGAGGCGGTGCCCAACAACCGCCTTGAGGCCACTGTGGCCATGGGCGTGCAGACCAACGCCAACGCCAACTTCCCCGAGGCGCCCGGCGTGGCACTGGAGTTCCCCATCGAGCAGCCGCCGCCGTTCTTTACCTCCAGCCCCATCCAGATCGCCATGTCGGTGGGGCTGCTCAACGGCCTGCTCCACACCATCTGGAACGCGGGCATCCTCAACATCGACGCCTCCGAGATCCTGCCCGCCGAGTTGAGCTTCCTGCTTGAGGCCGCCTTTGTCTCCGGCAAGCTCCCCCCGATGATCACCGTGCCGACGCCCGAAGACGGGATCGACGGCGACGTCATCATCACGCTGGGCCAACTGGAATTGGCCGCCGACTTCGGCGACCAGCAAGACGCCTACGCCTTCAACATCAAGGTCGGCGCCAACATCGACTTCGTTGACGGCGCCCTGAGCGTCACCATCTCGCCCGAGCCCCGGATTGTCGCCTGGTTGGTGTCCAGCACCGGCGAAGCCCCCGGTTTTGCGCCCGCGACGCTCGAAGGCATCATTTTGAGCCAGCTCTGGCCCCTGATCGCCGATCTGGTCGGCGACAGCCTCTCGCTGCCCCTGCCCGACATCGACCTGACCAGCGTCGCCGACCTGGCCCCCGACCTGAGCGACATCTCCACCGAGATCGTCCTCAACCGGCCCGTCGATCTGCGCGGCGGCTACCTGATCCTCGACGGCAACCTGACCAGCTCGACCCCCCTGGACTGAAAAAGTCCCCCACGCTCCGGCGGACGCTGCGCGCGGCGTCCATGGGCGACTTCACCTCCCCGCTCGCTCGCGCGGGCAACCTCCCCTGTCCAACGACCCACTCTTTGGTTATCCTGCGGCGACCCAAAACGTCGTGCGCGAAAGGTGCAGGTCCAGGACCCGCGGGTCCTGGCGGGGGTTTGGGGGTAGAACCCCCATCAACAAGCCTCCCAGGCCACCACAGCGCTCATCAAAGCATCAAAAAGCGGGGGCATAAGGGGGCGGCAGCCCCCATACGTAAGAGCCCTCCACAGACCGACTCAAAACCAACCAAAGGGGGTGCCGCGTGGCGGACTACATTCTGGCGATTGACCAGGGCACAACAGGGACGACGGTGATTGTACTGGACGAGGGTTTGAGCGTGCGTGCGCGCGTCAACCGCGAGTTTCGTCAGATCTATCCCAAGCCGGGCTGGGTGGAGCACGATCCCGAAGACATCTGGACCTCGGTGCTGGAGTCCGTGCAGGCGGCGGTGTCCGAGTCGGGCGTGGAACCCGCCCAGATCAAGGCGGTGGGGATCACCAACCAGCGCGAGACGACCGTGGTCTGGGATCGCGCCACGGGCAAGCCCATCCACAACGCCATTGTCTGGCAAGACCGGCGCACGGCGGACGTGATGGCGGGCCTCAAAGCCCGCAACCTTGAAGACATGGTCCGCCAGCGCACGGGTCTGGTGCTCGACCCGTACTTCTCGGGCAGCAAGGTGCAGTGGATCCTGGATCACGTGGACGGAGCGCGGGCCAGGGCGGCCAAGGGCGAACTGGCCTTTGGGACGATCGACACCTACGTGTTGTGGCGTTTGACGGGCGGTCAGGCGCACAAAACCGACGTCTCCAACGCCTCCAGGACGCTCCTGATGGACCTCCAGGGCCAATCCTGGGATGAGGAGTTGCTGGGGATCTTTGATGTGCCCGCCGAGGTGCTGCCGCAGATCTGCGGCAACTCCGAGGTGTACGGCGAGGTGCGTGGCATCCCTGGTTTGGCCGACGGGACGCCGGTGGCGGGGATGGCGGGCGACCAGCAGGCGGCGCTCTTTGGTCAGGCGTGCTTTGAGGCCGGTCAGGCCAAGTGCACGTATGGGACGGGGGCGTTTTTGCTGATGAACACGGGCGCGACGCCGGTGCCGAGCAAGAACGGCCTGCTGACGACGGCGGCGTGGCGAATTGGCCAGGAGTCGGCCTACGCGCTTGAGGGCAGCGCCTTTATTGCAGGTGCGGCGGTGCAGTGGCTGCGCGACGGCCTGGGGTTGATCAAGGATTCGTCTCAGATTGAAGCGCTGGCGGCGCAGGTCGAGGACAGCGGCGAGGTGGTCTTTGTGCCTGCGTTGACGGGTTTGGGGGCGCCGCACTGGGATCCGGGGGCGCGGGGCGTGATCCACGGCCTGACGCGCGGGACGACGGCGGCGCACATTGCGCGGGCGACGCTGGAGGGGATTGCCTTCCAGAACGCGGACGTGTTGTCGGCGATGCAGCAGGATTTGGGAGAGTCGCTGTCGGGCTTGAAGGTCGATGGCGGCGCGTCGAACAACAACCTCTTGATGCAGTTCCAGGCGGACATCCTGGGGTGTCCGATTGTGCGGCCCGAGATGACCGACACGACGGCGCTGGGATCGGCATTGATGGCGGGCCTTGCGGTGGGGATCTACAGCGGCCTGGACGACATCCGGTCGCACTGGAAGGCGGACAAGCACTTTGCGCCCGCCATGGACGACGCCGCCCGTCAGGGTCACCTGGAGCGTTGGCGTCGGGGTCTGGCGAGGGTGTGACGTGTCGAGCTTTGTGCTGGCAGGGACGCTGGTGTGCCTGACGATGTTGGGCGTTAGCGCGGCGCTCTATTGGCGGCTGCCGTCCAGGCGCCGGGAGACGTTGGAGGAGGCGCCCCTTGAAGAAGAGGGGATGCTCTCTGTGACGGCGTTGACCGAGGCGCTGATGGGGCAGCTTAAGGAGCGCTGTCCGGAGGCCGAGGTGCGCCGTCTGGAGGCGCGTCGTTTTGCGGCGCGTCTGGAGGACGGCCCCGAGGTGACGGCGGACGTGGGCCGCTTGTTGCTCTCTTTGGAGGCGCACCCGGACAAAGCCAACGCGATCAAGCGAGAATACGTGACGGGCCTGTTGGAGGCGCTGGGTCAGGGGCAGGCGCTTGGCTGGGACGAGGCCAAATGGCGCGTGGTGCCGACGCTCTGCGGCCAGGACCAGCCTCAGGCGCCCGGCGCGGTGCGCTTTGAGTTTGAACACGGCCTGGAGGTGGGTGTGGCGCTGCTTGGCCCTGCTCGCCGTGAAGTCACCGACAAGGACGTGGGCACCTGGGCAGTGTCCAGGGAGTCGATCCGGCAGGCTGCGCTGGAAAACCTGGAGCGGCTGACCACGCCAGGGCTCTTGCAGGAGATCCACGACGAAGGCGCAGGCGTGCTCTACATCTACGAGAGCCGCGATGGGCTGGATGCGGCCAGACTTCTGCTTGAAGAGCGCTGGAGGGCGCTGTCTGAGCGGTGCTCGGGGCCGTTGTTGATCGCAGTGCCGTCCCAGGACTTCCTGATCGCCTTCACACAGGACAATGAAGAGCACGCCCAGCACATTCAATCGCGTGTCTTTGACGATTGGATGAACGATGGCCCCCGTCGCCTGACCTGGAAGCTCTTTGAGGCGACCCCCGAAGGTATTTTTCCACGTGAAACCATGCTCCATTGATCCATCCCGGCTGCTGGCGGTGCGTGTGTGTGCGCTGGTGGTGGCCGAGGCGCTGGACAAGCTGCCGGTGTGGCTCGATGTGGCGCCGTCCCAGGCCCTTGAAGGGTCCTCAAGCGGTCTGTCTCTGGCCTTGTGGCTTCAGGAAGGCGTGTTGGAGCCCGCTCTGGAGTCTGTGGGCGGCCTTGAGGGGTCGCTCTGGACGCTGGAGGGTCAGGGCGCCTGTCCTGAGCGCTTTGATGAGGCGGCTTTGGGGGCGATGCTGCGCGATTTTTTGGCGCGCGTGGACGGCTGTGAGGCCAGCGGAGATCTGATTCACCTTGTGGGAGGGGTCAGCCAGGGGTCTTTGGGGTCGTCGAGGCGCCGAGCGGCAGGGGTGCACTACACGCCGGTCGAGGTGGCGCGCCGGATGGTGGGGCGCGTGGTGTCCTCGGCGGTGACCCGGGGGAGTGCGTGGGCGCTGGAGGGGGCGGAACTGCGCGCTCCCGAGGTGATTTTGGCGCTGCGATGCTGCGATCTGGCGGTGGGGGGCGGCGTTTTTCTGATCGAGGCCTGCCGCGCGCTCTTTGAAGCCTGGTTGTTGTCGTCTGGGGCGCTGCGCGAGAGCGATGAAGCGGCGGCGGCGTGGCTGCGGATCGTGCGCGACGCACCTTATGGTCTGGATTTGGACCCTGTGGCGGTGGCGGCGGTGCGCGCTTGCCTGGAAATGGAGGGCGGCAGGCTTGGGAGCGGGGCGTTTGGTGCCCATGTGAGGGTTGGAGATGGCCTGGGGACGTGGGACGAGGGTGTGGGAGGGGGTTTTGATGTGCTTTTGGGCAATCCCCCGTACCTGAGCAAGGAGAAGAAGCCGTCGGTGGACGCGTCGCGCTTTGAATTGGCGCGTGGATCGTGGGACGCATCGTGGCTTTTTGTCGAACGCGGCGCCCAAATCGGTCGAAAAGGGGCCTCTTTTGGCTACGTGTTGCCCGATTCGGTGCTGACCCGCGAGTCCACGCAGCCGCTCAGGCGCTTTATGGCGTCAAACGGGCACCATTTGTGGGTGGAACACGCCGGATTGGTCTTTGACGCGGCCGTCAGCGCGGTGGTGTGCTGCGGAAAACCCGGCGATGGCCCCGCGCAGATGCGTTTTGAGCGCCAGGGAGAGGCGATCCAGGTCTTGGAGATGGGCTTGGACCCCGAGTTGGAGTCCAAAGCGTGGCCGCCGCAGGCCGACGCCGGGCAAAAATCGTTGAAGTGGCCCCGTTTGGGGTCTTTTGTGACGATCCGACGGGGGGAAGAGACGGGCAAGCGGTCGCTGAGCAGGGCGCAGGGTGAGGTTGGCGGTGGGGACGTGGGGGTTCTGACAGGTGAATCCGTCAAAACCCTCTTTGTGCAGCCGCTGCCGAGCCACATGATGAGCCGCGACATGGTGCGCAAGGCCATGGCGCGCTACGAAGGGCCCAAAGTGGTGGTGGTCAAGACAGGGGGACGAGTGCGGGCGGCGCTGGACCGGGCGGGACACGTGACGCTTCAATCGATCTACGGTGTTTCGCTGCTCCCAGATGCCCCCGCGTGGTTCAGTCTGGAGGTGGTGTGCGCGTTGCTCAACAGTCAGGCGGTGCACGACCGGTGGATTGGGCCGATTACCCAAGGCAAGAAGATCTTTCCCCAGATCACCCAGCGGATGCTCAGAGACATCCCTGTGCCTCCAGGGTTGGAGACCAGGGCAGCGGCGATACATGCGCAGGTGGTGCGGCTTGTGAAGGGGGACGGAGACGGCGCGGTGTTGGAGGCGTTGATCGCCGAGGCGTTTGAGACCTCTTAGGACCGGGTCTACTGGCCGATGATCTCCGGGTCCGGCAGATCCAGATCGGAGAGGTCGGGCAGCTGGGTGCCTTCGGGGTGGACGATGGTCAGGACGACCTGGCTGAAGTCAAAGCGGCGCTGGCAGACGTCGCGCATCTGCTCCTTGGTGACGGCCAGGATGTGCTCGTTGATGTCCCGGTGGTGCCGGTAGGACATGCCGTAGAGTTCGTCCAGGCCCATCTGCATGGCGCGGGCGCCAAAGGACTGGAGCTGGATGTCGTGGTTGCCGGCGATGTAGAGCTTGGCGCGCTCGATCTCCTGGGTTGAGATGTCCTCGTTCTGGAGGCGCTCGATCTGCTCGACCATGCCGCGTACGGCCTGACCGATCTTCTCGGGGCTGGTGGTGATGTGGAGCGTGAAGCTGCCGGGGTCGAGGCCAATCATAAACTGGCTAAAGACGGAGTAGGCCAGCGACTGTTTGTCGCGCAACTCCATAAAGAGCCGCCCGCCCTGTCCCGACAGGACCGCCGAGATGACGTCCAGCGGGTAGCGGTCGGGGTTGTGGAGGTCGACGCTGCGGAAGCCAAGGATGATGTTGGCCTGCTGCTTGTTGGGCAGAGTGGTGGCCAAAAAGCGCCGTTTTGCAGCGGGGAGCGCCAGCGGGGCGTCGGCCTGGGCGTTGTTGGTGCCTCCGGCAAAGCTCACGCCGCCGGCAAAGCGCTGCGCGACAGCCTGAGCGACCTCTTCAGCACGCACGTCGCCGACCACGCTCAAGACCATCTTGTCGGGTTGGATCAGCGGCCGGTAGAAGTTCAGGATGTCTTCGCGCTGCATCTGGGCGACGCTCTGGGGCGTGCCAAGGATGTCCTGGGCGTAGGGGTGGTCGCCGTAGAGGGCCTTGCGGAAGAGCAGGGCGGTGGTGGCGCCGAGGCTGTCGGCGCGCGCGCGCAGCGACTCCTGGGTCAAGCGGCGCTCGACGTCCATCAACTCGGCGTCAAAGACCGGGTTGTCCAGGCAGTCGGCCATCAACGACAAGCCGCGGCCAAAGTGGCTGGCCAGGACCTCCATCTGGATGCCCATGGAGTTGCGCCCGCTGTAGGCGTCCATGCCGCTGCCCATCGACTCGACCTCGCGGGCGATCTCGTCGAGCGAGCGGCTCTGGGTGCCGCGCGTCCACAGGCAACTGGTCATGTGGCCCAGGCCTGGGTGTTGGACGGGCTCGTGGCGCGCTCCGCCAAGGAAGAGCGCGCGCATGCTGACCAGCCCCACCGAGCTGTCCTCCTGAACCAGGAGCGTCGGCCCGTCTTCGCCCAGCTTCAGGCGCACGATCCGGTCTTTGTCTCGGGGCAGCGAGGTGTGGCTGGCGCTCTGGGCGGCGGTGTCGTCGCGCAGCCCTTCGCAGGCCTGCTCAAGGAGCGCCTGGGCGTCCATGGCGTCGATGGCCTCTTTGGGGCCGGTGACGACCAGCGAGAGGTGCTCGGGGACAAAGACGCGCCGAACCAGATCGGCGATGCTCTCTGGGGTGACCTGACGCAGCCGTTGGTAGTAGAGGGCCTCTTTGTCCAGGCCGCCAGCGACGACCTCGTAGGAGCCCAGGACCATGGCCATGCCCTCCATGGTCTGGCGCTGGTGGACCTGACTGCTCTCAAGCAGCGTGCGGGCCCGCAGGACCTTCTCCCGTGAAGGGGGTGTGTGCGCCATGGAGCGCAACTCGGCCAGGGTGGTCTTGAGCAGCGGCCCGACGCCCGGGTGATCCTCGTGGGGCATGTGGTCGGTGGTGAGCATGAAGATGCCCGGGTCGCGGGGCATGTACGCGCCCGCGTTGACGTCGTTGACCCACTGGAGGCCGCGCTCCAGGCGAGCAACCAGGCGGCTGGAGTCGCCGTAGGCCAGCAGCAGGCGCAAGACGTCGAGCGTGGGGCCGTCCTCGTGACCGACCCCCGGCACGTGGAAGGCCATGGCGGTGAGGATTTCCTGGGTCGGGGCGTGCCCGAGCGCCACGCGCGGTTCTTTTTGGACCGGCTCGGCCACCCGCTCTCTGGGGATCGGCTCGCTTGGCTCCATGCTGCCAAGTTGGGCCTCGATGGCCTCTTTCATGCGCTCAGGAGAGATGTCCCCGACGACCACGAGGGTCATATTGGCCGGGTTGTACCAACGTTTGTAGAAGTTGGTGACGTCCTGGCGCGTCAGCGCAGAGATCGACTCGGCGGTGCCGATGACGGGGCGCTTGTAGGGGTGTTGGGTGTAGGCCAGCTCAAAGAGCTTCTCCATACGCACGCGCGAAGGCTGATCCTGGCCGCGTTTGAGTTCCTCAAGGATGACTTCCAGCTCCTTGTCCAACTCCTGGGCGTCAAAGGCCGAGTCTTTGATGGCGTCACAGAGCACATCGAGGCCTTGATCAAAGAAGCGGCTGGCGACCGTCAGGTGGTAGACGGTGTTGTCAAAGGAGGTGAAGGCGTTGATGGAGCCGCCACATGCCTCGATTTCGCGCGCGATCTCGCCGACACCACGGCGAGCAGTGCCCTTAAAGAGCATGTGCTCGTGGACGTGGGCGAGCCCTTCTTCACCGGGCCGCTCATCGGCTGAGCCTGCCTGGACCCACATGGCCATGGCGACCACGGGTGCGGTGTGGTGTGGGTAGGCGATGACCTTCAGGCCATTGTCCAGGTGGTAACGCTGGGGGGTTGTCATAAGAGGAGGTGTCTCCGTATCACGCAGGTTCGTTTGGACGGGGGTGGATGTGGCGGGCCTGATCGTTGGAGCCCCGGGTGGTGTTGGCGTTGTTGGACCCTCGACAGGAGCCAGCGTCAACACAACCCAACGTTTGCATGGCCACACAGTCCCTTGGCCGTGTGGTTTATGGGCCAGAGTCAGTGGGTCACAGAGGTTGTCCTCCACCAGACATAGCCGCTTTGAGGTGGTTCGTCACGTTCGATGGGGTTGGCAAGGGGGTCTTGGGTGTCAGGGGTGCGCGCGGTGTGGCTTTTATCCTGGGGCGGCGTTGTGGATTGATGCAAAAGGGGTGTGGCGGGTCATTTTGGAGGTGGGAGTGTCTTTATCTTGTGTTTACGGCCACTTAATGGCGTTTCGTGGCCATGGGAGGCTGTCAAGGGGGCAGGAATGAACAGGGGGTTCATGATAATTGGTGTAGTATGATTCAATACCTTTGACAAAATAGGGGTGCACGGTACAAGGTATCCCTGGGTGTAGTTTTTTAACTACATAGGAACATGAAGGATGAAATCTGGCTGTATGTGCCGTGGCACATGAGTCATATGATGAACCGTTGTGCGTGCGTCAAACGTGGGTAAAAGGACGTCCTGTGGGTTTCTGGTCGGCAGTGTTGGGCATATCGCGGTGTGCGCGCGCGGCATGGATATGCGTGGTGCTGCTTCTTGCTTTGGAGGCCAGCGCCGTTGCCCAGGAAGTGGTGTTTAGCCCGGGCGTTTCGCTCAGTTCCACGGCGACCAGCAACCGCGACCAGTTGCCCAGCGGCCAGGAGATCGCCGAGGTTTTCGCGACCGTTCAGGGCGGCGCAGGTGTGGGTGTGAGGGGATCGCGGTGGGCGCTGCTGAGTCAGTACCTTTTTGTGATCAACCAGCCCGTGGCGCAGCCCGGTTTGGATCAGGCGGTGGATTTGACGCCGCAGCGCGATCATCGGGTGGACGCGCGGCTCTTGTGGCAGGCCACCGAGCGGCTGCAACTGGAGCTTGGTGGTCAGTTCTTTGTGGGGTTGAACACTTTCCGTTTCATCGAGGCTGGCGGCGCCGGTCTTCAAGATCAAGATGGCGCCGCGCAAGCCGCGGTGTCGCCCGTTTTGACCACCCGCAACCGTTTTATGAGCTTTGAGGGCGGCCTTGGAGGTTCGCTGCAGTTGACGGCGCGCGACGTGATCTCTTTGCGGGGCGAGCTGGGGATGCGGCGCGATTTCGCAGCGGAGATTGACCAGGACGAGGTGACGTTGGCCTTTGGCGACGCGTTTGCGCAAGACCGCGACACGCTCTCGTTGGGTTTGAGGCTGGAATGGCAGCGCCAACTTGGTCAAGGCTGGGACGGAGGGCTCGCCTTTGAGAACACGGCGGCGGCCTTTGGCGGCATTGGGTTGGTGACGCGGATTTATCGCCTGGAGTTGTCCACCCGCAAGACCCTCTCGGAGGTCTGGTCGGTTCAGGCCGGCACAGGGGGCGCGGTGACGATCACCAAGCCCTTTGGTGTCGTGGATCCTGCGTTGGTCAACGACGATCCGATCTTGACGGGTCTGGTCAGCGTTGGGACAACGGCCCAGTGGCAACGCTGGGGTCTGGGGCTTGGTTTTGAGCGCGGTGTCATTGACAGCGGCGAGGTGGGTCAGGTCCTGCTGGCCGACGTGGTCCGCGGCGATGTGACCTATCGTTATGACAGGCGCTTTGCGATGCGCGCCCAGGGCAGCTTTGGTCTGGCACAGGACAGCTTTTCGCCCCAGGATCAGCAAGATTCGCCGCTGTGGACATATGCCACCGGGGCATCACTGTTGGTGGGGGTGTTGGATTGGCTCGATTTCAATGCGTCGTACAACTTCATCGGCCAGTTTCAGGCCGAGAGCGACGCCCAACAACAGAATGTGGTCAATGCGGCGAATGTGGGTGCCATTGCAGTGCACTCATTTTTGCTGGGGTTTTCAGCGCGCGCAGACTTTAGCCCCGCCGGGCGTCTGCCCGATGAGTCTGTGCAAGGGCTAGTGTCGCCCTGAGAGAGTTTGAAAGAGGACCGGGATGAGCACCAACATACCAGATGCGGCCAACGCACAAGCCAGCACTCAGCAGCTGGCCCGCTATCTGCGTTACGTGCGGCGAATGGGCTGGTACCCAGGGACCATTTTGACGGTGATGGTGGTGATCGCGTCGCTCTTTGTCGTGCGCTACTTCACCACCGACAAGCTTTGGGACTCCGAGACGGTGATTCTGCTCCAATCGCAGAATTTGCCCGAGGAGTTTGTCAAAGCCACCGTCGATTACGACCCCCGCAAGTACATCAACACGCTGGCGCGTCAGGTCATGAGCCGCACGCGCCTGGAGAAGATCATCAAGGACCACGACCTCTACCCGGAGTTGCGCCGCCGCGCGACCATGGACGAGGTCGTCGATAAGATGCGCAGTCAGATCGACGTGCAGATCTTTGGCAAGGAGTCCTTCAAGATCACCTACTCCGGGGCCGACGCCAAGACCGCCCAGGCCGTCTGCGCCCAGCTCGCCCAGGTCTTCATCGACGAAAACGTCACCACGCGCATCGACGTGGCGACCAAGAACGCCAAGTTCCTTGCTGAGCAGGCCGAGAAGGCCCGCGTGAAGCTCTCCGACAAGGACGACCAGATCCGCGCCTTTAAGGAAAAGAACCTGGACACGCTGCCGACCGAAAAAGAGTCGAGGTCCCAGAACATCGACCAGCTTACGGTTCGGCTCAACACCATCAGCGAAGACATCCGCTCAGCGCGCACGCGCAAGATGCTCTTGCAACCGCAGCTCAGCCGCCGCACCAACGGCGCCCGTCCCAGGACCGCCCCACGTCGCGGCCCCGATCCTGCCGCAGGGCTCAAAAAGCAGTTGGCCGCCAAGCAGGCCGAGTTGAACAAGGCCCTCTTGCAGTTCCAACCCAGTCACCCGCTGGTGGTTCGGCTCAAGGGCGAGATCTCCACCATCCAGCGTCAAATCGCGGCTGTGCCAGTGCCAGCGCCGCCCAAGCCTGTGCCTGTGCCCAAGAACAATGGGCCCAAAGTGGTGACCGATCCCGTCGTGGCCGCTCAGATCAAGGCCATCGACGATGAGATCGCGCAGTTGACCGCCGAGTCCAACAAGATCAAGTCCGAGATCAAGGCCATTCGTGGGCGTCAGGACCAGGTCCCCAGGGTCGAGATGGATCTTTCGGCCATGGAGCGCGACCGTGAGATCCTCCAGGAAGCCTACAAAGACCTCCTGCGCAAGAAGGAGGAGGCCGAGCGCGCTCAGAGCCTCGAAGATCAAAACCAGGGTGCGCAGTTCAAGATCCTGGACAAGGCCAACCGCCCCGAGCGCCCCTCGGGCTCTGGTTTGATCAAGCTTGGCATCATGGGGTTGGTGCTGGGACTGGCGTTGGGCCTTGGGTTGGCGCTCTTGCGGGTGTTGCTCGACACCAGAATTCACGAGCCCGAGGACTTGCAGCCCTACCTGGACGCCGAAGTGTTGGTGGTGATCCCCAGCGCTCGCCGCGTCGCTCCGAAACCCAATCAGGGGCGCGGTCTTCCGTCCCCTGGGCAAGGCTGAGCCCCAGGAGCCGCCTCCATGCAAGCCCAACGCTTCATGCTCCTGCTGCTCGCCATTGAGTTTGTGGAGTTGATGCTCGCCTTTGGCAGCGGCATCGCGGTTCGCGTGGCGTACTTCGATGACATCGTTGTGGGGCCGTGGTTGATGATGCAAGGCGTGCTGGTGGCGCTCGTCGTTCAGTTCTGCTTCTACAGCAACGACCTCTACAACGACAAAGAGTTGCCCACCAACGCCGCGCTCTTCCGGCGCTTTGTGGCGGGGATGGCGGTGGCTGTGGTGGCGCTGACGTCGCTCTACTTCCTGGCGCCGACCGTGGAACTTGGGCGCGTGATCTTTACCATCACGATCCTTGTCTTCACGGCGCTCTTTTTCAGCATCCGCTTGACGTTGATGCGCGCGGCAGGGGCACGTTGGCTCAACAAGCGTTATCTCGTCATGGGCACGGGCGCCTTTGCGCGCGAGTTGGGCCGCACGATCGTCAGCAAGCGCGCGTTGGGCTACGAGTTGGTCGGTTTTCTGGCCGCAAACCCCCAGAAGGTCCGCGAATTTGATGAGGAGCCCGGGGCGCTGGGCTGCTATCAAGACGTGGGCGCTGTGGTGACCGAGCACAACGTGGATGAGGTGGTGGTGGCGCTGAGCAACCGGCGCGGCACGATGCCCATGGAGGAGCTTCTGGAGTTGAAGTTCCGCGGTTGTGACATCACCGACGGCATGACCTTCTACGAGCGCGAGTTTGACAGGATCTACGTCCGCCAACTCAACCCCTCGTGGTTGATCTTCAACGAGCAGTTCATCATCTCTCCGCTGACCCGCAACACCAAGCGGGCGTTGGATATTGTGCTGGCGTTGATTGGGCTTGTGCTGACGTTCCCGTTGATGTTGGTGACGGCGATTCTGGTCAAGGCCACCAGCAGCGGCCCCGTCTTCTACTCACAGGTGCGCGCCGGGCGGTTTGGCGAGCCGTTCAAGATGCACAAGTTCCGGTCGATGACGACCGACGCAGAGAAGGGCGGCAAGCCTCAGTTTGCTCAGAAGAACGACCCTCGCGTGACGCCCATTGGTGGTTTCATGCGCAAGACCCGCATCGATGAACTGCCCCAGTTGATCAACATCCTCAAGGGCGACATGTCGTTGGTGGGGCCGCGTCCTGAGCGGCCCTACTTCATTGAAAAATTGCGCGAGAAGATCCCCTTCTATCACCACCGCCTCCAGGTCAAGCCCGGTCTGACCGGCCTTGCACAAGTCAGCTACGGCTACAGCGGCGCCGACGACGAAGACCACCTCCAGAAGCTCCAGTACGATCTGAGCTACATCAAGAATTTGTCCACTGCCCTGGATCTGTCGATCATCGCCAAGACCGTCAAGGTGGTCATCATCGGCAAGGGAGCGCGCTGAATCATGTCGTGGTCAAAAGAGCTCGCCGGAGCGCTGCGTCAGCGTGTGACTGGCGCCGCAGGCGGCACCGCCGTGTTGATGTACCACGCCGTGGAGTACGCCGATGGCGTCAATGAGTCTGAGGACTACACCGTCTCTGCCACGCTCTTTCAGCGCCACCTCCTGGCGCTCGAGCGCGTGGGGGCGACCTCGCTTCCCCTGATCCGCGCGCTTGCCGGAGGCGCCTGGCCCGCTCAGGAGACCGAGGGCGACTCGCCCGATGGCCCGCAAGTCCTGCTGACCTTTGACGATGGCTTTGAGTCTGTGTTGACCGAGGCCGCAGAGCGGTTGGGGGACGCGGGTTTTGGCGCGGTGGTCTTCATCACGACAGACAAGATCGGCACCCGGGGTTACCTCACCCCCGAACAGGTCAAGGTCCTGCTGGGGATGGGGATTGTGGTCGGCGCTCACGGCAAGACCCACACCTATCTGACGGACCTGTCTTTGGCGGCGCTGCGCAATGAGCTGGAGACGTCGCGCAAGGTCCTTGAGGACCTGGTGGGATACCCGGTGACGTGGATGTCGGCGCCTGGGGGGCGAGTGGACGCGAGGGTTTTGTCTGAGGCTCGCCGTGCGGGGTTCAACACCTTTTTTGGCTCGCGTCCGGGGTTGGTGTCGCCGTTGTCGGATCAGGCTCAGTGGCCGTTGCCTCGGTTTTCAATCACGCAGAAGACCGATCCGTCGCGGCTGGAGCGGTTGGTGTGTGGTCGCACGCGGGCGTTGTTGTCCGAACAGGCGCGTTTTGAGGCGTTGGCGGTGCCCAAGAGGGTTTTGGGCAACGCGGGCTATGACGCGGCTCGTAAATTGGTGCTGGACGCCGTTCGCCACCGTCGCAAGGGGTCCGAGTGATGGTGTGGTGGTCTGCGCTGCCAGGTGCGGTGGCGCTCTTGGCCTTGTTGGCGCTGGTGTCCATTTTTATTGGTTACCCGATCACCGTGGCGCTGCTGGCTCGTGTGCGCCCCAAGCCCTACCCTCAGGGGGCCGAGCACACCATGGGGATGGTTCCGGGGGAGTTGCCCAGGGTGGCGGTCATCATGTCGGCGTTCAACGAAGCCGCGCGCCTGCCCGACAAGATCCAGACCCTTCAGGGGCTCGATTATCCATCCGAGCGGCTGCGGTTTTATGTGTCCGATGACGCTTCGAGCGACGACACCTGGCCGGTGCTCCAGCGGTTGGCCCGCGATGAGCCGCGCCTGAAGCTGCGGCGAAACTCCCACAACACGGGCAAGCCCACCAACCTCAATCGTTTGGTCGAGATGGTCGATGCGGACGGCGGCACCGATCTCCTGGTCTTTTGTGATGCGCGTCAGCCGCTGGCGCCGCGTTCCATTCGCGCTTTGGTGGCGCCGTTGTTGGATCCTCGGGTGGGCGGCGCGACAGGGGATCTGGTCTTGCCTCCCGAGCCCGACGGTTCTTTGCGGGGGATGGGGCTCTACTGGCGCTACGAGACGCTCTTGAGGCGCAGCGAGGCCGCTGTGGGCTCGGTGGTGGGGGCGACGGGGGCGCTTTACGTGGTGCGTCGTGAGGCGTTTGTGCCCTTTGAGGCCGAGCTGGTGTTGGACGCCATGCTCTTGCCGCTGCGTGTGGCGTTGGACGGGCGTCGGTTTGTCTTTGCCAGCGGCGCGCTGGCCTTTGATGTCTACAGCGATGATCTGGGGCACGAGTTTCGGCGCAAAGCACGCACGTTGGGCGGGCTGTACCAGGCGATGGCCTTTGAGCCGCGTTTGCTCAGGCCTGGTACGGCGGTCTTCTGGGCCTTTTTGTTTCACAAGGTGGGTCGGCTGGCGTTTCCGTGGCTGATGGGCCTGATGCTGGCGGGTTCGCTGGGCGCGGTGGCGTTGACGCCCTGGTGGACGCTGGTGTGGTGGGCGTGGGTGGCGCTGGTTGTGGCCCAGCTTGGGTTTTATGTGGGCGCGCTGCTGCCGCTGCCGGGTCCGCTGGGTGTGTTGCGGACGCTGGGCGCGTTGATGGCGGCCTCTTGGCTGGGTTGGTGGCGCTGGAAACGCGGTTCAATGCGCGCGGCGTGGAAAGCAGGGGAGGATCGGCAACGCCAATGAACGACAGGTTGCGGTCCTTCTTAAAGAAAGCCAGCCATTACTTTTTGGGCAATGGTCTGGCGATCCTCTCAGGGTTGATTTCCTATCCCATTTTGACGCGCGTCCTTGACCCCTCCGAGTACGGGACGATGGGGCTGATCTCATCGGTCTTGTTGGTGTCGGTGGCGGCGGGGAAGCTGGGCATCCAGAACTCGATCATTCGATTTCACGCCGAGGCGAAGAAGGAAGGGCGCCTGGCCAAGCTCGCGTCCACGTACATGACGGCGGGTTTGTTGATGGGCGGTGCTGCGGCGGCCCTTCAGGCTGCGGCGGCGCTGGGTTTTGGCGCGGCGGGGTGGATTGAGGGGACCTTTGCGGGGTTGGTCTTGTTGACGGCGCCGTTGGTGTTGTTGCGCGTGCAGCACTCCTTTGGGATGTCCTTTTTGCGGGCCGAGGAGCGCACGCGGCTCTACAACGTCATTGACGTGGTGGCGCGGTATCTGTCGTTGGCTTTGGCGCTGAGTCTGGTCTTCTGGTTTGTGGGTGGCGTGCGGGGGTTCTTTGTTGGGATTCTCCTGGCGGAACTGATCATGGCGACGGTGGTGGTCTTTTTGACCCACCGCGTGACGGGGTTCAAGCCCAGCAAGCCGCAGTCGAAGGTGATCCGTCAGGCGCTTGGGTTTGGGCTGCCGCTGCTGGCCTTTGAGGTGACCAGCATCGTGTTGGCCTTTGGGGACAGGGTGTTGATCAAGGCGCTGGCCTCGGACGTGGCGCTGGGGCACTACACGGCCGCGTACAACCTTGGAGACACGCTGCAGAAGTTTATGGTGATGCCGATCGCGCTGGCGATTCAGCCCATGTACATGCGGCTTTGGAGCGAGGAAGGTGCCGAGGCCACAGCGTCATTTTTGAGCCGCGCGGGGGCGGTCTTCTTCCTTCTGGCGATCCCATCGATTGCGGGCGTGACGGCGGTGAGAGAGCCGTTGATCCTTTTGCTGGCCGGTCAGGAGTATCTGGAGGGGGCGTCGGTGCTGCCGCTGACCTTTGGCGGGTTCATGCTTTATGGGGGGTACACGGTGTCCGCGGCGGGCCTCTTTTTGAAGAAGGAGACCCACAGGATGGCGGGCGTGGTTGGCGGCGCTTGTGTGCTCAACGTGGTGCTCAACGTCGCCTTGATCCCTTCATGGGGGATTGTGGGGGCGGCGGTGGCGACGCTGGCCAGCTACGGGGTGGCGATCGTGGCCTTGACGGTGCTGGCGTTCAAGCATTTGAGGTTTGACATCCCGTGGGCGTATTTGGCGCGCGTGACGGTGATGTCGGTGGTGATGTGGGCGTCGGTGTTTTGGATCGAGACCGGCGCGGTGTGGTCAACGCTTCTGGTGCGGGTGTTGGTGGGGGCGTTGGTGATGGGTGTGTTGGCGTTGGGCGTGGATCGTCAGGGGCGCCGGATGCTCTTGCAGGTGCTCAATCAACAGCGGAGACAGTGAAGGCGAAGGTGGCGCCGCCGTCGGCGTTGTTTGAGACGCGCAGGGTGGATTGGTGTGCCTCGACGAGTGTTTTGGAGACGGCCAGTCCGAGTCCAGGGCCGCGCGTGTCGGGATCGGCCTGGAAGAAGGGCTCAAAGATGCGCGCCTTGATGTGTTCCTCGACGCCGATGCCCGAGTCAGCGACGCTGATTTCGACGTTGTCGCCCATGGGGGTGATGGAGAGGGTGATGTGTCCCTCTTCGGTGAACTTGATGGCGTTGTCGAGCAGCGAGCGCAGGATGCGGCGCAGTTTGTCGAGGTCTCCGACGATTTCAAAGTCTTCGTCTTGGGGTGTGACAACGTTGAAGTCCAGACCCTTGCGTTCGGCGAGCTCTTCGAGGGCTTCCCGGGTGCGTTGGACGAGTTTGGAGACGAGGACGGGCTTGCGGGCGATGATGGTGCGTCCCTGTTCAAGCCGGATGTAGTCGAGGAAGGTGTCGATCTGGTCGTCCAGGGTGATGCTGTTGCGCAGCGCGACGCGCATGGAGCGTTCCTGGATGGGGGTCATGGGCCCGAGGTTGCCACGGATCATCATCTCGACGTAGCCGCGGATGGTGACAAGCGGCGAGCGCAGGTCGTGCATGAGGATGTTGAGCAGGTCGACGACGTCGTCGCTCAGCGCGGTGGACTTGGGTCCATTGGCGATCTGCGCGGCGCGGCTTTGAAGCTCAACAAAGAGCTCAAGGCGTTGGCTGCCGGCGAAGCCTGGATCGGTGGCGGCGGCGGTCATGGCGCGCTCAAGGCAGTGTTTGAGTGCGGCGGTCATGACGGCGGTGCTGAGCGTTGTGTCGCCCTTGGGTTGGTGCTGTGGGTCGGCGAAGCGTGCGGCCTGCGGTTTTCCGGCCTCAGGGCAGTCTTTGAGCAGGGCGTCGCCGTATTTGCCAAGGAATTGGCTGACCAGGGGCGTGGGTTGGTTGCTTTGCATGAGGTGTCATTCGCCCAGCAGTGGTTTCTGGAGCTTGAAGGATTCGTCGTTGACGTCAGGCAGCGTGGGTTCGGGGCTTTTGTTGGAGGGGACGTTCTCTTTGGCGTCATCGACGCTGGCGTTGTCCAGCCCAAAGCGTTGGATATAGTTGACGGCCTGACGGGCCAGCGGGTGATCCGGGTATTGTTCGATGAGTTTGTTCCACGAGGCGACAGCGCGCGGGACGTCTTTGATCAGGACGTAGGCCTTGCCAAGCAGGAAGAGGGCTTCCTGGTCAAAGCCAGCGCCGGGGTAGGCCTCAAGGAGGTACTCCAGGCGCATGGCAGCGGCCCGCGGTTTTTCACGTTGCAGGTAGAACGTGGCGACATAGAACTCATGGTCGGCCAGCCGTTGCCGGACGGTGGCCAGTTTTTCGGCGATTTCTTCGCTGAACTGGCTGTTGGGGTAAAGCTCAAGGAAGCGCTTGAGCGCGCCCATGGCTTCTTCGGTGCTGGCCAGATCTTTTTCGTAGGCCGGGGGCACCAGGAACCAGTCGCTGGGCAGCTGCTCGTAGTAGGAGACGCTGACGCGGTAGTAGGCGTAGGGGACGTCCTGGTGTGTCGGGTGGATCTGGATGAAGCGCCGGTAGGCCTCGATGGCGTTGGGGTACTGGTCCTGGGCGAAGTAAGTGTCGGCGATGCGCAAAGAGGCCAGCGCCGCAAACTCGCTGTAGGGGTACTTGGTGCGCACAAAGTTGAAGGTCTTGAGCGCTTCGGTGTACTCGCCCGATTCGTAGGAATCAAAGCCTTTGTCGTAAGCGTAACGCGCTTGTCCGGTGTAATCATCTTGAGCGGGCTTGGGCCGGGAGGTGGCGCAAGCGACGGTCAGCATCAAAGAGGCGATGATGGCCAGCAGCAAGAGCGTGCGCTTTTGGCGCCGTGGTTGTTGCGCGCAATCAGCGCTGGGGGTTGTGTGACACAAATGACAGACTCCCATGGTGTTCTCCTCAAAGGGGAGGGCCATAGCCCACGCCTCCGATCATGCTTTTATAGCCACTGCTGGTCGCTGTCAAAGGCGTCGGGGGTCAGGTGCTTGGAGAGGTTGGCCCGCGTTTTGCTAATGTTTGAGGGCACAGCGTCCCGGGAGGCGACGGCAGGTCTTGCGCTTGTTGGGATGTTGTGGACTGCTGTTGCGCGTGTCGACGGGGGTGTCCATGGTGATGGAAAATGGGTTGACACCCCCGTGGGCGAGCGTTATGTACGGGATCCGCAATGATGGACAGGGGTTTTGACAGCCAAGGTCGATTTTTTTTGAATAAGCTTCGGCCTGAGTCGTCATTGAGGGCAGTGTTTGAGACCTGCCCTGTCAATGATGGTCACGACCATCATTGTTTTAAGAAGAATCGTTTCTTTGCGTTGGGTAAATGCTGCCTTTTGTGAGAAAGTGTGGTGTGAATCTGACAACAAACCATAAGCAAAGGGCTCACCCAGTCTCCATTGTATGGATCAAGGGGATGTGTGGGTCGGTTTGCGGATGACAACAACCTTTCGTATGTCGAAAGAGGAGGAAGCTATGCAGTTCAACCTGCGTCTGATGCTGCTCGCGATGCTGGCCGGTGGCCTGATGTCGATGTCGATCGCCTGTAGCGATCTGGAAGAAGATTGCGACCCCGCTGTTGATGAAGGCTGCGTCTGCACCCTGGATGAGACCGGCGCCGTTGTGGATGACTGCATCGACAACGAGACCGACGACGGTGAGGCTTGCGCCTGCACCCTCGAAGATGGTGACGACGACGAGAACAACGACGTCAACAACGACGAGAACAACGACGTCAACAACGACGAGAACAACGACGCGCCTCAGTTCCGCTTCGTGTTGATTCAGGACGACACCCCTGCCGTCAACGGCGAGACCCCCGGTTCTGACATCGACACCGCTGGCCTGATCAAGGGCGACGGCAGCGGCGAGTTCTTCGCCACCACCGTCAGCGTCGAGAGTGACGTGTCCTGCGACAACAACAGCGCCTGCGACATCAGCGCCATGACCGGTGCCCCCGACGTCGTCAACAACGGCGAGTGCTTCGGCGGCGGCGGCGTTGACACCACGCTCTTCACCTCCCTCAACCAGGGCTTTGCCATCGTGAGCTTCTCGGGCGGCGGCAACGGCGACCAGGTGATTGAGAACGGCGACGCCATCCACGTCTACGAAATCGGCGCCACCGAGTGCGGCCGCTTCGATGACGACCCCTACACCGTCTCCGTCGGTGTC
>CAKZKQ010000236.1 GCA_937123825.1 uncultured Pseudomonadota bacterium | reverse complement strand
GGGGCCGGCCCTCGGGCGCCAGGAGGGGGACGAGGCCCCGGGGGTGGCCGCAAAAACCGGACATGTGGCCCACAACACCGGACTGGGGGGGGCCGTGGAGGGGGGGGGGGCGGGGGACGCCGCCGGACAAGCCCAGCAGCGAGAACCCTTCGTCGCCGCCGGTGATGTCGGAGACAAAGAAGAAGTTCAGAGCGTTGTTGTTGACGCCGTTGCCCGAGGCATCGGTCAAGCCGCTGCCCGAGGTGGCCAGCAGGTCGTTGATGGCGGTGTCGCGCAGCACGCCAAACTGATCGGCGTCGCTGTCGCTGGCGTCAAAGTAACGGACCTCACCGACGTCCACACCCACCTGACCGTAAACCTCGCCAAAGTCGCTCAAAACGTCCTGGAAACCGGCGTCTTCAGCCGCCGTGGCGGCGTCCAGACCGTCAACCCCCACAAAGATCAGGTTGAGGTTGAGCGTGTCGCCAGGGCTGCCGGTGTTGTAGACGGCCTTGACGTTGGCCTGGAAGTCGGCGGCGTCGGTCAAGAAGACCACCTGCCAGTCACCGGCCTCAAGCTCCACGTCGGGGTTGTTGGGGATGACGACGGTGTAGACCTCGTCGTCGGCCTTGGTCAGGTTGTCGTTGATGTCTTCATTGAAATCAAAGACGACCTTGCCGGACGGAGAGGTGATTTTCTCGGCCAGCAGGAGCTTGGAGCCCAGGCCTTCGACCACCAACGCCACGCTGGTGGCGTTTTCGGGGACCTGAACGGTCAGCGTACCACTGCCGGTCTGGACCGAGGCGCTGGTGTTGTTGACCGACAGCACGCTGCCGCCACCACCATCGTCGCCCGCGGAGCAGGTGCAAGCCTCGCCGTCAGCGGTCTGGCCATCGACGCAGTCTTCGGCGGCCACTTCATCACCGGTGGAGTCCACCGTGCAGGTATCATCGTCGCCACAGGCCACCGAGACCCAGGCCAGCAGCGCCAGGGCGCCAGCAACTCGCCACAAAGAACGGTGCATTGTCTCTTTCCTCAATTGTGCTCGTTTGATGCGCTTCAACCAGAAACCAGCTCACTAAAGCCGGTTCAGGGAGCGTCCATCTTGGTCAGGGTCTTCTTGATGGTTTCTTTGAGGAAGGCCGAAGGCTCGACCTCAAGGCGCTCTTTGAGCAGCGTCTGGGCCTCGATGCCTTTGATCGTGCCCAGCGCCAGCACAGCGCTCTCACGCAGGCGCTTGTCATCGTTGGTCAGGAAAGGCTTGATGACCTCCAGGGAGCTGGCGCCAAAGCCAACCGCCATCGCCCGAATGGCCTTGCGGCGCAGCAGCGCCGGGCTACCATCCTGGGCCAACAGGTCCTTCAAGAAGACCCGGGTCTCGTCACCGGGGAAGTGAGCCAGGGAGCTGACGGCGCGGGCGCGCTGGGTGGCGCGGGCGCTCTCGTCAGCGGCGATCTGGCGCAACACCACCGCGGCGTCATCTCCAATGCGGGCCCAATCGGCCGCCGTCGGCGTGTATTCGTAACCCGCCAACAGCTCTTTGACCTGACTGACCACCTTCGGATCAACGCTCTGAGCTTCTTCGGCGGCGCCCTCCTGGGCAACGGCTGGTGCGGCCATCGCGGTGCCCAGCAGCGCCAGGGCCACACCACAGGCGGTGACATACTTCTTCATCATTTTCTCTACCCCACACTCTCTTTCGTGGTGAACGGTCGGCTTGCAACACCGGTCATGGTAAGGACGACCTGACCGATGAGCAAATCAAAAAAGGCCCTGACCCTATTTTTTTGTTCAGTCTTCGTCTTGGTCGCCGTGCAACCACACGACGATCTCTTCGGCGCGGCTGGGATCACAGCCGACCAGGCGCACAACGCGCTTTTCAGGCAGGTGCAGCACAACGGTGGTCTGACCGGGCAAAGAAGAGGCCACGGCGGTCATCAGCAGATCCAGGACCACACCGGCCAGCAACACGCCCACGCCAGCCAGGATCCAGGGGGTGAACTCACCCTGGATGCCGTCGAGCAACCACAAGAGCCCCACGATCACACCGGCGCCAAGACCCACCAGACCGATCAACGTCGGCATGTAGGGGTAACGGGTCTCAAGGCGAGCGGACACCACCTCGGGGCGGCCAAAGTGCTCTTTGGCGTTGTGGGTCTCGCGGCCGGCAAAGCGGGTCGTCTCTTCAAAGCGCACGCGTTCGTCGTCTATCGTCAGGCGGCCCTGGCGCTTCCAGCCCAGCACGTAACGCCCAAAAATCTTGCCCAGCCCAATCAAGAGGCTCAAACCCGTGATGGCCAAAAAGACCCTCAACGGCCCGGGGGCCAACTTGCCGGCGGCGCGGCCTTCAATGACCATGTTCTGGTCCGTCATCTGTCTTTACTCCTCGCTGACAGCGGCGACTGCCTGCCCCTTCCCTGGAACAGGCACCGGGGCGGCGCGCTTGTTACGACGCCTTGATCTGCTCAATGACGGCCTGGGTGTACTGGCGCGTGCTGGCGCTGCCACCCAGATCTCCCGTGCGCACGTCCCCGCGCTCCAAAACAGTCAGGATCGCCTTGTGCATCTTGCTGGCCTCCTGGTCAAGCCCCAGGTGCCCCAACATCATCACCGCGCCGACCATCAACGCCGTCGGGTTGGCGATCCCTTTGCCTGCAATGTCCGGCGCCGTCCCGTGCACAGCCTCAAAGAGCCCGGCGTTCTCGCCCAGGTTCGCCCCCGGCGCCAACCCCAACCCGCCAATCAAACCGGCGGTCAAATCCGAGACAATGTCTCCAAAGAGGTTGGTCGTGGCGATGACCTGGAACTGCTCGGGGCGAGTGACCAGCTGCATGCACGCGTTGTCGATGATCAGATCGCGCAGGGACACGTCGGGGTAGTCCTTGGCCACCTCGCCGGCGACCTCCAGGAAGAGCCCCGAGGACTTCTTGAGGATGTTGGCCTTGTGGAAGACGCAGACCTCGGTGTAGCCGTGCTTGCGCGCGTACTCAAAGGCGTAGCGCAGCAGCCGCTCCGAGCCAAAGCGCGTCACCACGGCGATCGCCTCGGCCGCCGAGCGCTTGGGCGGGATCCAGTGCTCAACGCCCGAGTAGAGCCCCTCGGTGTTCTCGCGGATGACCACCATGTTGATGTTGTCGTAGCGTGTCTTGACCCCAGGCAGGGTCCGAGCCGGGCGCACATTGGCGTAGAGGTCGAGCGCCTGACGCAGCGCCACGTTGGCCGAACGGAAGCCGCGGCCCACCGGGGTCTCCAGCGGCCCCTTGAGCACCGCCTGGCAACCTTTGATGATCTCCATGGTGCTGTCGGGCAACAACGCACCGTGCTTGACCAACGCGCTGGCGCCTGCCTCCGCCTCGATCCACTCGATGTCTGCACCGGTGGCCTCAACGGCCCGCACCGTCGCGTCGGTGATCTCCGGACCAATGCCGTCCCCACGGATCAACGCAACCTTGTGACTCATCATCCACTCCTTAGAGCGAGCCGCGCTCGCTTTTTTCTACCTCGCACGGCCACACCGATCCCGGCGGCTGTGCACAAACGCATCCCATCATGGTTGTTGGGGTATACTCTGGAGTGGACCACGGTGGCAAGGCGCCGCGTCTATCGATGGCGGTGGTTCAATTGAACATGAGCGCTGCGATGGCGGCCACCACCACAAGAAAGAGGAAGACCAGTGCGCCAAGCAAGATCCACAGCCCCTTGCCCTGAGGCGCCTCTTGGGGGCCAGAAGCAGCAGCGGCAGGCGATGATGCACCATCAGATGGGTCTGCGTCGGCCTCACCGGTCGCCGGTGCGTTTGCGAGAGCGTCCTTTTTCTCGGAGAGCTTCACCACAGGCATATAGAGTGTGGCGCGGCCATATTCGTAACCGCACACCCCACACACGCCCTCTTCAGGGTCAGGCAAAAGCGCCCCACAACGCGGGCAATCTTGTTCGATGCTGTTCAATTTGTTCGACCCGACCTTGTATCGCCCAGACACCCACTCGCCGACAGGCGCTCGTGGATGCCCCCCCAACTTGAGAAGAACACGGCTGCTTTGCGCTCTCTGACCACATGACACGTTGACTGCTGTCGTGTGCCAGTGGATTTCAACGGATACTGGAAGATCGCGCAAGAAAAGAGGCTTCTGTGCGTGTCTTTAAAAGCAGTCTATGGGATCAAGCCCCCACACTCCACCCTTTCAAAATCGACCGCCGCATCCAGCACCGATCCACAGCTCTGTGTCATCTGCACCCATCTCAGAGGTACACCCCATCAATAGGGCACTGTCAAGGACTCTGGACACATGAGCGGAGTCTGTCAGCGACCTGCTCAGAGACCCCAGCGCTGCCCCTGTGCTCTTGCCCGGCGCTGAGAAATCCGCGCTCATCAAAGCCGTGCCGCTCCAGCGCCCCCGCACGTTGGCGAGCCGAGACAGGACCCTTTAAAGCCATGCACCCAAGCTCCGAGGCCGCCTTCACATACCGGCCCGGCTCACTGTCGGGCTCAACTTGCGGCCCCTGCGCCCCTCCCGCCACCGCATAACTGCGAATCGCCGCGCCCAACCCCGGCGCCATCCCTCGGGGCAATCCCGAAGGGTCGGTCACAGTTCCACAGGCCTCCTGGGCCTCTTTGCGCACGCGCTGACGCATGGGCTCGTCATCGGCGTACGCTTGCTGCATGGGCACAAAACGCTCGGGAGTCAGACCATGACGCGCCAAAATCTGCGCGCTGACCTCGACCAGCTCCGGCATCAGACGCTCGCCTTCAGTGACGGTCATCCCTTCGGTCCGCTCCAGCGTCACGCAGGTCAACTCCACCACCGCAGCCACAAACACAGCCTCTTCATCGGCGTTCAACGCCCTGGGTGCCTCGTCCACAAAGGCCACCACGACCGGCCCCTGAGCCGCCTTACCCGCCGCAGCTCCCGCATCGGGACGCGCCGAGCGCTCACCGCCACAAGCGCAGCAGAGCACGGACGCCATCAACGCCGCCCCCCAGATGGTGTATCTCCTCACACTCAAACCCATGTCCCCTCTTCTCTGCCTCAAACATCATCGTGAAGCTGCGCCTGACTCGCAGAGAGCCACGCTTTGCCGTCGCCTGAGTCGAGTGTGACACCAAGGCGCTTTTCGTTGCCATACTTTGAGTCGCCGTACCAGAAGATCTTGCCGGTCGCCCCCTTATGCTTGCCAGATCCAATCACGACTCGCTGCCCCACGGCAAAGCCCGACGACACCGCCTTAAGCACCTCGACCTCACCAGCCCGCAAAGAGAAGGTCTGACCACCACCTGCGTAACACCACACCTTGTGCGCACCATCGGGTTTGACGGTGTGGCCCCCTTCACACTCAAAGTAGCGCACATAGACCTCGCGGCCTGCCCACTTTCCAGAAGACACCTTCACCCGCGCGCCTCGCCCCAACGCGTCTGGAAACTCAGCGCGCACAGGCGCCATCAAGATCCCCAACGTATCGGCGATAAACCTCTGAGTCGTGGGGTCGAGCTTGTCCCACCCCTTTTGTGAGGTGCTCTTGTAGGACCAGAGCACGCTATTTGAGTTTTCGGACTCAAATAAAAACTCCACAAACCAGACCGGCACGTCCATGCCGCCGTACCCATACCCATATTTGGTAGAGACGACGTTCAAGGTCCCACCCGGCAAGGTCAGAAAGTGACTTGGATCGTTGTAGGGACCACGGGCCTCTTTAAACGCGGTCAAACCCGCCGCCCGTGCCCGTCTTCGATACTCAGCCACACTCATCGGGGGCGACAGGAACGGGGGCACGCTCGCCTTGCTCGTTCTTGAATCGATCAGGCGCAACAACTGCGCGTCCAGGCGCGCGGATGAGTCTTCCAACTCCACCGGCTCACCGTCGCAGCTCCACTGCCGCGCCTTCACCAACGGGCCAAACCACGGATGCGCCAGGTAGTGATCCCGCAGCGTGCTCCAGGCAAACCCCTCGCCGCGGCGCGTCGCCTCATCCAGAAAACGCTCCATCACCGGCCGCCAGTCCTCCAAACTGCCCACGTCATCCTCGGGCACCGGCCAGCTTGGATGGCACAAGTGGATTGACTTTGAGGCGCCGAGCTTGCCCGCGCGCATCAAAACCTGTCGTCCACGGCGAGCCCGTTGAATCAGGTCTGTGGCCCAGTGGGGGACGTAGTGGCGCTCGGCCAACCGCTTGCCGATCTCATCAATGACCACATCCGAGAGCGGGAGCGTGGTGGCCTTGATGCCGCGTTGGAGTGCCCATTGGGCCAGCAGGACCATGGATTCGGGAGTGAACGCGTCGCGGAAAAAGCCCACCGCGCCCGCAACCGGTCTGGTGCGATCTCTGCGCTCGACCTGTTGGTAGTGCGTCGTGGCGGACAGGTTTTTATAAAACCAGCCCATCGCCCGAACGCTCATCGGGGTCCCGTCGGCCCACACCAACTCGGGCGGGGGTTGTGGACCGGCAAGGCGCCCGTCGGCGCGCAATTCTCCAGGCGAACCCACAAGCTTCTTGGGGATCTTGATCTTAAACTCAGCCAGCGCCGCGTCCACTTGCGCAAACTGCTTGTGGTGCAGCCACCCTTCGAGCGTATGCGCGTTGGGATATTGGAGCGCCTCATAGGTGCCGGGGAACGAGCGGCTGAAGGTCCCATCAAAGTGGCGACGGGTGATGTAACCTGTGGGGTTTGGCACCTTGGCCTCTTCGGCACAGAGGCTCTCTAGAAGCTGTGATGCCTTGGACTCCTGAATTTGAAGCGCTTGAGCGATCTCCTGGAGGGTCCAGCGTTGCAGGGCCAGCGGTGGGGTGTGTCCGCCGATGCGAAGGCCTGGACGACGCCCAGTACCCATGCTGCCGCTCAAACATCTTCTTATTTGTTCAATACTACCCATGGGGTCAGTGTACTGACAGCAAAGAGACAACTCAAGACATGTCCATTGCGCATCGTGAGGCAATCATAAAATGCCCCAAGAATGCACAGCTCTGGCACCTGATGGGGAGCGAACTCAAGAACAAAATCAAAGCAGTGGGCACCCACTCAACAAGTCGCTTAAACGTTTCATCAAACCACAATTCAGTGCTATGCCTCAATATCGCGGCACGACCCATCGCCGCAGACCATAGAACGGAGCGCCTTAAAGTGAGCCCTGGAATCCAGGGGAGTAGATGTGCTTAAAAACCCTGCCAAAGAATTGT
>CAKZKQ010000235.1 GCA_937123825.1 uncultured Pseudomonadota bacterium | reverse complement strand
GCCCCCGGCAAGGAGCAGGGGGGGTACGGCATCGGCGCGGGGCCAGCCCCCCGCCAGTTGGGGGGCTCCCCTCGGAACGGGCCAAAGGGAGCCGCCGGGCCAGCAGACCGAAAGCGCCCCCCCCAGCCGCGCGGCCGCGCGGGCGGCGAAGGGCAGCAGCAAGAGCGGCGCGCGGACGGCCTGCAGAGTGATCTCTGGTGCGCCGGGGCCTTCGGGCAAGGCCGCGAAATCGGCCAGCACTATCCCGGCACGCAGCCCGCAAAAGGGTGCTTGACCACCCCAGCCATCGCGCCCCGGCACCGGAGCCGGGCCATGAGGGGCGGGAAGCCCTGTCAGCAGTGCCACGGCCCAGGGCGCCCCAGCGCGCGCAAGCCAAACGGTGGCCCAGGCGGCCTCCTCAGCCTCGCCCCAGCCTCGTCCCGCCCCGCGCGCGGCACGCAGCGCCAGCGCTTCAATTTCCGACATCGAGAGACAGGTTTCGGGTGCGCTCATGCTGCTGCCTCCGC
Organism: uncultured Pseudomonadota bacterium; assembly: GCA_937123825.1. GTDB lineage: Bacteria > Myxococcota_A > Bradymonadia > Bradymonadales > CAKZKQ01. The sequence goes on along the minus strand of CAKZKQ010000235.1, from coordinate 99,272 downwards.
GGCAAGCTCTTCGGGGTAGGGTGCGCCCTGGAACAGGCTGATCCGCATCCAGCGATCCGAGCGCGGGTCAAACCGGGAGGCGCCGAAAAAGGCCAGCTTGAGGCGCAGCATGTCGAGGGGCAACATCTCGGCGCCGATCAGGTTGTCACGGATCTCGGCAAACGGGCGGCCGACGCTCATTTGCACTCTGCGCAGCGCGGGGCGGTGTTCGCGATGGGCCAGCAGAAACGCCGCGACCGGGCTGCCATCGGGCCATGCGCCCAGCGCCTGGGCAAGGGCAGCAATCTGTCGGCCGGTATCGAGCGGCAACTCGTGCTCGGCCCCGGGTTCGACCGCGCGCTCACCCAGCCGCGGTTCAAGCTTGTCTTCTGAAACGTACCAGAAGCGCGCCTGCGCCTTGGGCTCGGCATAGTCGGGCGCCAGCGCCCAGCCATAGCACGCATCGATCAGCCCGCCCAGCTGGCCAACCGTCATGGCCCCGTCGATCAGTTGCGCCCCGGCGTTGTCAGACAGGCAGCCTGCCAGCTCATCGACCAGCGCGCCATGGGGCTCGAGCATCAGCGCGAGTAGCGCCTCTTGCGCCTCGATTTTCAGTGCCACTTTACCCCAGCGCCAGAGCGCATCCCACGGGTGGGGCGCGGCCCAGTCAACCGCCTCGGCAAGGTGCGCGGCAACCGTATCGAGCCCCGCGCGTAGATCGGCCAGTTTCGCCAGTTGCACCGGGTGGTCGCGGTGCGCCAGCAAGAGCATCTCGATCTCTGGCAACGTCACCGTCGCCCAGCGCTCCTGACCGCCCAGCAGGATCATCAGGTCCGCCCCCGAGTTCACAAACTGCTCCTCGACCCCCGTCAGGTACTCCACCTTCATCCGCACCCGGGTGGGCAGGCCGCGTTGGCCAAAGCGGCGCAGCGCCCGCATGACCGGCGGCTGCGGCACAATCCCTTCCACCACCACCTTCAAGACCGGCTCCCAACCCTGGCCAAGCTGCTGGGCGACCTGGGTCAGCCCTCTGGAGCGCGCCAGAACCGCCCGCGCCTCGTCCAGGATCACGCGCCCCGGCTGGGTCAATGTGGCCCGATGCCCGCTGCGATCAAAGAGCACCAACCCCAGGCTCTGCTCCAGGGTCTTGATCTGATAGCTGACCGCCGAGGTGACGCGGCCAAGCTTGCGCGCCGCTGCGGCAAAGCTCCCCGTGGCCTCAATGGCCTCCAGAGTTTCGAGTTGATCCAGGGTCCAGCTCATGTCTTTCAAATTTTTTGAACAAGAATGTCAATTTTTTGTGATTTCATTCAACGACTTCTCAGATTAACCTTCTGATTGTGTTTGGCAACCCTGTGATGAAGGAGAAGCAGAAGATGGACCAGAACAACCCCTGTGGCCTCAAGGGAGGCGTTGAGTTTGTGGAATTTGCCAGCCCCGACCCCAAGATGCTCCATGAGCTCTTCATGGCGTTTGGGTTTTCGCGGTTGATGACCCACAAATCGCTGGCGATCGACTGCTACCGTCAGGGTGACATCATCTTCCTGCTCAACCACCAGGAGGAGAGCTTCGGGGCCAACTTTGCTCGCCTGCACGGCCCTTCGGTCTGCTCGATGGGTTGGCGCGTGGAGAACCAGAGCCGCGCCTTTGAGGCGGCTGTGTCGGCCGGCGCCCGCGCTTATGAGCACGGTCCGCTGCTGGGCTCTTCCCCGGCGATCTACGGCATCGGCGAGTCGCTGATCCACTTTGTGGAGCCGGGCGCCGAGGGCTCTTATCTGGATGATTTTGTGGCGCTTGAGCAGCCCGACATCGCCCAGGACCTTGGCTTTGTGGCCATTGATCACCTGACCAACAACGTCGTCAAAGGCACGATGGAGACCTGGGCCAACTTCTACAAAGACATCTTTGGTTTTGTGGAGGTCCGTTACTTTGACATCCGCGGGGTGAAGACCGGTTTGACCTCCTACGCCCTGCGCTCGCCCGACGGCGCCTTCTGCATCCCGATCAACGAGGGCAGCGAGAAGAAGTCCCAGATCGAAGAGTACCTGCGCGAGTACAACGGCCCGGGGATCCAGCACATCGCCCTTGAGAGCAAGAACCTGCTTGACAGCCTGGAGCTGCTCGACCGCTCGCGGATCGAGACGCTGGACATCGATGACGAGTACTACGAAGAGGTCTTTGAGCGCGTCCCCAACGTCACCGAAGATCGCGACCGTCTCAAGCGCCTCCAGGTGCTGATCGACGGCGACGAGGAGGGTTACCTCCTGCAGATCTTCACGCGCAACATCATCGGGCCGATCTTCATCGAGATGATCCAGCGCAAGAACCACAATGCCTTCGGCGAGGGCAACTTTACGGCGCTCTTCCGCTCGATTGAGCGCGATCAGGCCCGTCGCGGGACTCTTTGAGGGTTGTGTGCGCGGCGCGTTTGTCTGGGGCAGGCTCAGGCGGCGCGGCGCGCCTCCATGGGAGGGGCCAGGGAGAATTGCAGGCCGTGTCCTGCGGTGTAGGTCTCTTCAGTGGCTTTTTCGACCAGCTCTTCGGCGCGCTGCAGGTGGTTGTACGGGCCGATGGCGGCGAAGCCCACAAAGTGGGCGGTGTACATGATGGCGTGCGCGCGCGGTGTGCTCAGCCCAAAACGCCCCTCCAGGATCTCCACGACGTGGTTCATGGGGGTCTGATGATCGTTCCAAAGGTAGACAAAGTGCCCATCGAGAAGCTCTGAATCCTGAGCGAAGTGCACCAGGGCACCGCCAAAGGGCTCAAAGGCCCGGTGGTTGCGCGCGGCGGCTTCGTTGAGGACGTCGTGGATGGTCAGGTGCGAGCCGCCGCGCTTTTGAGCGCTGCGCATGGCTTGCTGCATCAGTCCTTCGAGCCCGGGCTCCCATGCCAGACGGCGCCTGGGGTCCAGCTCGAGGTTGGGCGCTGGCAAGCTGGCGGCCAGGGTGTTGGCGCTGACGCGGTGTGTGCTCAGCACTGTCGAGACAGTGGGCATGGCCGAGGCGACCAGGAGCAGGTGCTCCAGCGACGCGTGCGGGTGCCCCAACCGGTGCGCCGTGACATAGGCCGCGTCCAACAACTCCCGCAGCGTCTTGTCGGGCTCTGTGTTGGCGCCCCCAATGAGCTTGGCCATTTTGCGCCCTGCGGTCGCGGAGCCAAAAAGGAGCGAAGCGGCCAAAGCAATTTCAAAAAGCAATACAGGTTCCACAATCCCCCCTTCCCTGGTGACACCCTGCGTGAAACATCCACGTTTCATGATAAGGCGTTGGGTTTCAACATCAAGCCATCAAAAAATAAGGATGCGCTTTGGCCAGCTCTGGTTTGTTGGCTTGTGCACGAAAACACACGCACGCACAGGGAAGGGGTGGAGGGCTGCGCTGCCTCTTGGAGCGCATTGTGGGTGGGATCAAAGCCAGGGCTTTGTCGTCGGCGCTGCTGGAAGGCTCACTCAAGGCCCATGGCGTCGAGGGTGTCCTGGTAGATGGACTGGGCCTTGGCTTTGTCAAAACCAAAGGCGGCGCTGAAGTGGCTCAGGACCTGGGCTTCGGCGTCTTTGAGTTCTTTGTCCGAGACCGCCACGGCGATGATCATGCCCATGACCTGGGTGCGGACATGTTCGGGGACGGCTGCGGCGGCGGCTTCGATCTGGGATTGGATCTCTGCGGTGGAGCAGGTGGCGGCTTTGCGCGATGCCTGTGCCGAGTGTGAGATCAACTCGGCGATTTCTCCCCACCCAAAGGGCAGCGTCATGGTCAGTGTGTCGTAGGCGGCCTCTTCTGTGGCGTCGGTCTCCATGTCGGCGAACATCACCAACGCCAGAGTGTCGATGACCGTTTTGGCTTGATCGACGGTCAGGTTCTGGAGGTCTTCGTCCCGCAACCAGCGCTGCTCAATGCGTTCAATGGCCTTCACGCTCTCTCCTTGTTTTATCCCGAAGGTGGTCTTTGGGGCCGTTGGCCGCTCTTGCGCCACCTTGATGGTTTCTCTGTCGATGACCCTCTCTGGTGTGAGCAGGGCGTCGGATGGTCAACGTCAGACCCGAGGGTGTGGTCGCGTGGCTTTGCTTCGAGGACGCATGCGAAATTTGCGTCGACATCGACCACACCGGGTTCGAGTCCAGAACGCCGACATTGTCAGCCACGACCGCGGCGGTGTCAACGCTGCAAAAGTCAGAACGCTTTGACTTCCAGGGCGTTTGTGTGGCCTCTGAAGGGCCATGAGCAAGGGCCGGATATTGAGTCATGCGTTGAGCCGCAAGAGCGATTGAAGACAGAGGAGTACAATGTTCACAACGACGCGAACTTTACTGGTGTGTTTGATTCTGGCTTTGGCCACTGTGGCCACAGGGTGTTACTCCACCAAGCAGATCGCGCCTCGCGCGCAGCCCTCCAACGCGCGGATCGCGTTGGAGGTCATCAGCGGGGAGTGGCACATCGGTTCGTTGGACACGGACCTCAACGCCAAGTTGAAGGTGATGGTCCTGGAAAAACGCCTGGGCCAGCTTGTGGTGGACGGCGCCAAGCCGGACTTGAAGCTCAAGGTGACGATCACCGACACCAACTTCACTGCGGCGTTGGCCTTTGATTGGCAGCTGATCGACGTGGAGAGTGGCACGGTGGTCCTGGCGGGTTCCGAGACGTCCATGCTGGGTATGGAAGCCGAAGAGATGGCCTACAAGATCGTCGAGCGCCTCGTGCAGGTCGACACCAATGTCTACGCCGGGGATGGCCCGGTGCCGCCACCTGCGGTGGTCACCCCGACGCCCATCAATCTGGACCAGGCGCCCGACTCTGAAACCGACGGCTCCAACGCCTGGGCGGTGATCATCGGCGTGGAGCGCTACCGCAACGGCCTGAGCCCTGCCACGGGCGCCGAGACCGACGCCAGCGCCTTTGCCGCCTTTGCCCAGAAGACCCTCGGGGTGCCCGAGGCCAACATCAAGGTCTTGCTTGGCGAGCGCGCCAGCCGCTCCGACATGATGGGTGCGCTGACGGAGTGGTTGCCGCGCAACGCCGTCGAGCCCGGCGGCACCGTCTATGTCTTCTTCTCGGGCCACGGCGCCCCCGACGTGCAAACCGGTGACGCCTATCTGGTGCCTTACGACGCCGATCCCGCCTACCTCAAAAGCGGCGGCGTGCCGTTGACCCAGGTTCAGGACACGCTGCGCGGCTTGAAAAACCAACAGGTCTACGTCTTCCTCGACGCCTGCTTCTCGGGCCAGGGGGATCGCAGCGTGTTGGCCGAAGGCACGCGCCCGCTGGTCCCGGTCAAGCCCATTGAGTCCAGCGGTGCGGTGATCACCTTCTCGGCCTCGCAGGCGGCCCAAACCACCGGCGCCCACGCCAGCAGCGGCCACGGCCTCTTCACCCACCACCTGCTTGACGGCATTGGCGGAGGCGCAGACGCCAACGAAGATGGCGACGTGACGATGGGTGAGCTGATCGAGCATGTCTCGTCTCGCGTTGAGGTCGAGGCCCGGCGCCAAAACCGCGACCAACAGCCCAGCGCCGCCATTCCCAGCGGCGTCGACCCTGCCAAACTGGTGCTGGTCAAAGGCATCGACCGCTGACCGCCCGCTGCGCGTCGTGATTCCAACGACGCGCATCGCTCTCCCACCCAATATCTCCCTTCACCTCCCCTGGAGCACGCGCCATCCCCACGGCTGCGCGTGCGTGGCATGTTTTGTGCTGTGAATGTGACTCGCAGGTCATGGACAGGGCCGGACAAGGAGGGGTCTGGTGGTGCACATCAAATGGTGTTGGATATCGTTGTGGTCGGTGCTCTTGCTTGGCGGCTGTGCATCGATGGAGGCCTGGAAACACCCGGCTCCAGCGCAGGATTATGCGCACCGCGTTGCACAGGTGCGTGAAACGCTTCACACCGAGGGCACCGAGGCCGCCTTGGAGATGGTGATTCGGCACACCGAGACGGCTTACACCTCAAGGGCCCACCCCATCCATCAAGGGGAGCTTCCTTTGTGGTGGCGAGAGAGGGCGAGCCTCGAAGCGATGCTGGGGCGCCATCGGGATGCGGCGCACAACTTTGATGTGGCCTGGAAGCTATTGGATGAGCGCCAAATCGCCGCTGGAGGGCGCAAGCGGCCGCTTTTGCACAGCAATTGGCAGCTCTACGGACCCTCTGCGCTGGCCTTTGTGCCTCCAACCCACGAAGACATGCTCTTGCCGTTGCTGGCGGCCTCGTCACGGTTGGCGGCGAGCGATCACCAGGGCGCGCAGGTTGAGCTGCGGCGCTTTGAGGGCGCGCGGCAATACCAGCGCAGCGTCGACCCCGAAGGGCTGATGGGCCTGGAAGGGCTCAGTTGGTGGGCCGCCAGGATATTGGAGCGTACCGGCGACCATCAGCGGATGTGGCTGCACGAAAAGGAGGCGAAGCGCCCACTGTCAGACCCCGCGCGCCCTGCGCCGGTCGTGGTGCTGGTGCACTACGGGGATGGGCCGCGCAAGGAGATGCAGTCTTTGCCCGCCTCGTTGGGGGTGGAGATGGTGCGGACGTTTGAGGTCCCCAAGCGCTTGCAGGCCTTTCGAGGCCCACGGCCCGCGGAAATGTTGGGGATGGCCAAACGCTACAGCCACCTGTGGTTTATCGAAGGAAGCCAAACCCTGGGGTTCAACTTTACGGCGCCTGTCTTGACGACCTCCAAATCTGATTGTGAGCCCGAGTTGAAGGTGGACGGAGAGCCGGTCGCTCCGGAGGCGTTTGTGGGGCTGGGCATGGTGGCCTCCCGCGCCTGGTTGGATGATCGCCGCATGACGGTGGGCATCTCATTCCTCGACGCCATGGCGCGGCGCGGCTCGGAAAACACCACGCCGGTCAACTGCGAGCGCAATCCGGGGTACTGCGGGTTGGACTCTCGCCATTGGGGGATGTTGCCAGGGGCGTTTTATGGGTACGCGGTGAGTCCAGAGGCAAAGCAACTGGAGATGGTCGAGTGTGGCCGCTCCACAACGGTCGCGCTGCGCGGCGATGGCTCTGAGGGGGTGATCCAGTTGTGGTCTCGCGGCACTCAGCCCAAGCCGGTGGTCTTGCCTGCCATGGAGATCGTGGAGTGAGGGCGCTGCTCAGAAGGCAAAGAAGTCGCTGGGGCGTTGGGTGCGGGTGATGTGCAGTCGCGCCTTGCGGATTTTGCCCATGCCAGCGTCCAGTCGCCCCCGACACGAGATGGGCCGCTTGCTCGAACGGTCATAGGTGTCGCCGATCTTGAACCACGCCTTGAAGCGGCCTTTGCCAAGCTTCTCCACTCGCCGTACCCCGCTGAGCGCGTAGAGATCCATGCTGATTTTGTCGGTGTCGGCCTTCGAACCCCGCTCACAACCCCACTTGCCCTTGAGGAAGAAGAGGTCCTTGTCGGTGGTGCCTTCGACCTCAAGCCACGCATCGTGGAACGCGTACCCAACCCCATCCCAGACAAAGCCGGTCTTGATGTTCTTGTCGGGCTTGACCTTGACGGTTTTGACGACGGTGCCTGGCTCGCGCAGGTCCATCACAAACTCCAGGTAAAACCCATAACCCACCAGCCCCATGACGCCCAGCGCCAACGCCACCAACACCGCGCAGCCGACCTTGCCGATCCACCCTTTGGAGGAGCCCTGCGGGTTGCTTGACGCGCGGGTCGTGCGGTTGTGGATGGAGTCGTAGGGAGCGTCATCGAGCACGCCGGAGCCAGCGGGGACATCAAAGCCCACCTCGCGCCCCACGGCCTCCAAAAACGCCGTCAGGTCAATGCCGGGCGGTGCGGGCTTGGAGACGCGCTTGCCATCGGCGTTGATCTCGGCCAATTGGACTTGATCGGGCTTTCTGCCGCGCTCCAACACAAAGTAGCGCATCTGACCGGCCTTGTGCGCCATGCAGATGTAGACCGCCTCGCCTTTTTTGATCGCCGGCGGCATCCCCAACATGAACACGTCCCACCCGGCGCGTTGATCGGCGCCCAGCACCGTCAGCTTCAACACGTTGTCGTGCTCGTCTCCCGGCAAACGCCCGATGTCGACGTGTTTCATCTCCTGTGGGACCAGCATCGCGGTCTGCTGCCACAGGTGAAAGAGGAAGCCTTCGCTGAGCATCGTGGGGCCGCCAAGCTCTTTGACCAGTTGGGAGGTTTTGTGGTGGGCAAAGCTCGGCAGGCGAGTGTGCGAGAAGAAGGTATGGTGTTTGCGTTTGCTCATGGTGGTGTGTGTGGCGTGGGGAGCGGTCAGGTGCCAGCCATCGGCGCCCGTGGGAGCTTGTTTAGACCCGTTTTAGAGGGATTGCGCGGCGATCGTAGGCGAAGTGGGCGGCCAACGCCAGACCAAAGGCCAACGCCGACCACTGATAAAAGGTCAGCCCCAGCGCGGCGTGGGGCTCTGGGCGCAGCCACTCGGTCAGGAAGCGGTAGACCATGTAGGCGATCAGGTAGAGCTTGATCCGCTGGCGTGCAAAGAGGTCCCGACGGCCCATCCAGAATAGGACGCCGCATGCCAGGGCGTGGAAGGAGAACTCGTAGAGCTGTGTTGGGTGGCGCATGATCCCGTCGCCAAAGTCCACGGCCCACGGGACGCTGGTGGGCGCGCCAAAGCAGCACCCCGCGTTCCAGCAACCAAGCCGACCCACCGCCACCGCTGCCGCCACAGGGGCAGCAAACCCGTCTCCGGTCTTGGCCTTGATGCCCAGCGAGAGCTTGGTGCCCTCGACCGCCAGATAACCGCCAGCCAGCCCCCAGGTCAGCGTCCGGCCATCGACCAGCCACGATGAGAGCGACTCCAACGCCTGCGGATCCCAGAGGATGAAGGGGAGCTTGGCGCCCAGCGCCCCGCCGATGATCGCCGCGAGGCTCACGGCGATGCGTTGGCCCCTTGGCAGCGCGGAGGGTTGTGGGCCTTGGAGGCGTTTGATGGCCACACCAGCGACGATCGCCAGCGCCATGATCAAGGCGTGGATTGGATCCATGGCGCTTTAGGATACCGGCTCTTGGAGGGACACGACCGGTTTGCCTGGCCCGTGAACGTCATCGCCAGGTTCCATGACGATGCCCGCCTCGACCAGCGGGGGCAGCGCCACGTGTCCTTCGCGGTAGAGGACGTTGTAGGCGCAAAACGGCACCACGTGGCCGCTGGGCAGCACGTGGTGGATGCAGCACTTCATGACCCGGCGCACGTCAAAGTTGTAGGCGTCCAGGAAGGAGGTGATGGTGATGCGAAAGACGTCCTCGGGATCGACCTCTTCCTTGAGCGCGCGCTCAAAGAACTCCATGGCCATCTCGGGGAGTTGATCCCTGGCCCCCTCCAGCGCCCCCAACCAGGCATCAAGGCCGTCACAGCTCCCATCGACGCAGCCGCTGGCCTGCAAATAGCCCTGGATCAGCTCGCGCCCTCGGGGCCTGGACAGCGCGATGCCGTTGGCCAGAAGGTCCAGGTGCTCGCGGGCGTCGATGAAGCGCATCAGCGGGTAGATGCTCATGTCGGGCGCGCGGTAGGCGTAGGTCAGCGTGTGGCAGTTGGGGTGGGCGCACGGCAGCGGCATGAAGTCTTCCTGACGGAAGAGCCCTTCGGTCTGCTCTTCAATGGCGCGCACCACGTCAGGGAAGGTGATCCGCGCTTCAAGTTCTTCGGGCGTCACGGTGCGTCCAGAGTAGGTCGCGGGCTGGAAGCTCAGGCCCGTGATCCAGGACCGCTCACATCCAAAGCGCACCAGCGCCCCGATCTGGTCTTCGTTGACCCCGGTCTGGAGCGTGGTCACCAGCGTCGTGCGGATCTTGCGCTCGCCGAGCCGCTCAATGGCCTTCAGCTTGGTCTTGAGCAGGCTGGCGCCGCGCAGCGTCTTGTGGGACTCCTCATCAAGGCCGTCAAACTGCAAGTAGACCTCGACCCGCAAGCGATACTCTTCCAAAAGGTCGAGCAACGCGTCATCGCGGGCAATCAGGATGCCGTTGGTGTTGATCATGACCACGTCGATGGGCTGCGCGCAGGCGTAGCGCAGGACCTCATCAAAGCGCGGGTGGATGGTGGGCTCTCCCCCGGACAGTTGCAGCACTTCGGCGCGGCCTTCAACCTCCACAAGGCGGTCGATCGCGGCCTTGATCTGGTCAAACGCCAGACCTTTGCCGCCCGGCGCGCTGCTGGCGTAGCACATCGGGCAGGTCAGGTTGCAGTTGTCGGTCAACTCCACCAGCCCGATGCAGGTGTGCTGCTCGTGCTCAGTACACAGGCCGCAGTCTTTGGGGCAGCCCTCTTTGGGTTCCACGCCAAACTTCTCGGGGAAGCGCCCCGGGACCGTAAACTGGACCTGGTCGTATTGGGACAGGTCCGAGCAGACAAAGTCCTCGCGCATGCCGTGGGTCGGGCAGTTCTTTTGAAAATAGACGCGCTCGCCGCGTGCAATGATTTTGGCCGGAACGACCTCCAAACATTCAGGACAGAGGCTGCGAGTCAGGCCCAGGAAACGATGGCCGCGAAGTTTCAATGCAAAATCTCCAAAGTATAAAGTCGGGGCCTTTCAGGGGCCGTAGCTGGCCAACATCGCAAAGCAGACGATGAAAAAAATGATCCCCGCCGCCACCATCAAGAGCAGGATCAGGCCAAGGATGACGGCCACCGCCGACAAACCCAACGCGGCCCCGGCGCCCACCGTGGCCAGCGCGTCCACAAAGGACTCCTGGCTGGACTTCTTGTAGACAGCCCTGCGCTGGAGCTGGATCATGCGGATCAACGCGCCCAGCACCAAAACCGACACGGCCACAAACGGGATCAGGAGCGCCGGCATTTTGCTCAAGCCGATGCCCAGGCTGACCGCTGCAAAGAGCACCACCAGGAGCGCCACCGAGACAGCCCAGGTCAAACTGACGCGACCGACAGCCGCCGTGGCCTTGTCTGCCACGGTGGTGTCCAACTCATCGCCCGCTTGATGCGATACCACAGGGGTCGCCGAGCTCAGATCCTGCTCGCACATCCAACACGTCTTGCGGCTTGCTGGGTTAAGCTCGCCGCAGTAGGCGCAGTGGACCGTTTCTGGGCCCTGAGCGGGCGTGTTTGAGGGTTGCTGGGTCATGGCGCCTCTCCCTTGTTGAGCTTCTCAACGCGTTGCGAGACATCGGCGTGTGCCTGGATGGCGGTCTGAAAGACGTTGGCGATCTGACTGAGGACCACGCCGCTGAGGAGGATCGCCAGACCCATCGTCAAGCCGTGGTGCGTCGGAGGGACCATGTCCGGGCGATAGAGCAGTGCCTGGCCGATCACCGCCGCGTAGCCCACCAAAGAGGCCGCCGTCGCGGTCCACACCACCCTGGGGTTGGCCCGCAGGCCCGCCAGCATGATGATCAAGAGGTAAACCACCGCCATGGGGCTGCGCGCGCCGTCTGCGATGGTCAATACGCCGGTCAGCAGCGCCACGTCCATGACCGTGGTGGCGTGTTTGAGCGCCGCGGGCATGAGGCGGTTGCGCAGTGAGAGCACCACCACCGCGGCGAGCATCGCCCAGATGCAGGCGATGGCCGTCATGGCGTTGTGGAACGTCTCATCGATGCCCTTGACCTCCAGCGCAAAGGCGTTGACCAGGTGCAGCACATAAAATGAGGTGATCCCCACCAGCCTCAGCAGGTTGGCGCGCTCTTCCCCTCGGAACTCCAACATCCGTCGGGTCACGTGCCAGGGGATTTGAGATTTGGTCGAGGTCTGGTTGGCCACCGATGCCCTCCCGGACTTGGTGCGCGAGGTGCGCTGGTGTGACGGCGTGTCCTGGGAGGATATAAAAGCCTGCTGGCAAACTCAACCGTTGGAGCGCCGGCGCTCCAAGCGCTGGCTTCTGCGCTCTATGGCGGCCTGCTGGCGCGCCTTCTCCTCGGGCGTCTGCACGTCCAGGGGAGGCACAGGGCAGGGGCGGTTGCGATCAATGGCCACAAAGGTCAACCACGCCTCCAGGCACCGCGTGCGCAGACCCGTGGCGGGATCTTCCACGTCCACCAACACCTCCACCTCCATCGAGGTCGTAAAGGCCGCGTTGACGCGTCCCTCAAGCAGGACAACCTCGCCGACGTGGATCGGCGCCAGGAACTGGATGCCATCGACCGCTGCGGTCACCGCCACGCGGCCGCAGTGGCGTTGGGCCGCGACCGCTGCGCAGATGTCGATCCACGCCATCACCTGACCTCCAAAGACCGAACCCAGCGCGTTGGCGTGCTGAGGCAGGACGATCTCGGTCATTTCGGTCAGGGAGGTTTTGGGGGAACGAGGGGGCAGTTGAACGTTCAAGGGTTGCTCCTGGGTTGGGGCGCGTGGCGCTCAAAATCGACGCCATTGAATCACCCGGGTTCTTTGCTGGCAACGCTTTTCCTCTCATGAAGAGCCCGCCGTCCAACAATGATCTGCCCAAAGGATGCCGCAGCCACGATCGCCGTTGTGGTGGCCGATCTAAAGATACTCGCGCTTCATGGTGGACGCCGTTTGACTCGGTCTAGTACCCTTGTGCGTGATGCAAAGCAGTCAGGAGACCTTTATCATCCTCAAGGAGACGCGCTCATGGGCAATGTCCCGGCCGAACTGGCCAGCAAAGGGTTCGAAGCAACCGCGCCAACCAGCATGGGGGCGCTTGGGTGGCCCCGCAACATGAAGCCAGCCTTCTCTTGCCGGGCGGGCGCCTTGAAGCACGGCGTCACCCTCAACGTCTCCCCCGGCGAGGAGGCCTTCATCGTTGATCGCGCTGGGGGGGCGCTGCTGGGGACGTTGGGGCAGGGCAGTTGGAAAACCCCATCCAGCGGTGACTTTGAGTTGATCTGGGTCGACGCCGCGCCCTGGTCCCTTCGCGTCATGGTCAAAGGGGTCGAAACCAATGACCTGCGCGAGGTCCGCGCCCAGTGCATCCTCAAAGTCCAGACCGCCAACGCCCAGCTTCTCTACAAAGCCTGCGTTGGCCCTGAAGAGCGCGCCCATCACCTTCAGACCCAAAAGCTCCTGGAGGGCAACCTCATCGCGTCGTTTGCCCAGACGTTGGCCAATTACAGCGGCGAGATGCTTCAGCAAGACTCCCAGCGCTTCTTGGGTGAGCTTCAGCCGATGCTGCTCAAAGTCCTGGAGCCTTCGGGGTTGACCATTCTTGAGTTGGCGCTCAGCCAGATGGTCATCTCCACACCGCGTCTTGGGGGCGTTGGGCCCAGGCCGGTTGCGCCCCCCGAGCAAGCCCCTCAGCCGGTTCAGGCTTCAGCGCCCGCGGCGCCGCCGACACCGGCGCCAGAAACTCCCGCGCCCGTCGTGGCGGCGCCCGCACCGGCCCCCGCAGTTGAAGTTGAGCCCCAGCCCGGAGGTGTCACCACATACCGCCGCGTGGAGCGGCGCACCACGACCCAGCGTGTCTCGGCGGTGGCAATGACCACCCAGGGCGGCACCGTCACGGCCGCCGCTGCCTCACAAGCGCAGTCGGCCACCTTCAGCACCTCGGACCCCGAAGAGATGAAGGTCATGGTCCGCAAGCAGATTGAAATCCTGGGCACCTATCTGGCCGCCGGGCGCATCGCTCAGGACGCCCATGATGCTCGTCTTGCCCAGCTTCAGCAGATGCTGGCTCAGCTTGGCGGTTGAGTTTGGGTCAGGCCGGTGCGGGGTTGAGCAGCGCTGTAAAGTCGTCAAACTCCCACTGGTCTGGTGCACCCGGGCTAAAGAGGTAGTGCGCCACCTTGCCGGGGGTCAGCGCCGCGATCGTCGCCGAGCGCGTCCCATAGAGCGGCGTGTGAATGCACAGCGCCTCAAGGCGGTGGACCAGGCGCCGGGGCATCAATGAGCCCGCCGGAGGCGGCGCGACGGACTCAAATGGGGGCAGGAAGCGGTCGGCCAGCATGTTGTGGAGCGTTTGGCGCAGCTCGGGCCAGGGCTCGTGACCGTGTCCTTCAAGCAACGCCTGGGCCCTGGCCACCTTGGAAAAATCCCCCGAGTCCAGGCGGTCGTTTGGCAAGACGTGAATGCCGGTCGGCAGCGGGACGATCTCGACCTTGTCCATCCCTTCATGCACGTAGGCGACCCTCATGGCGCCGCTCTCCCCGAAAATCAGGTTGAACGGGTTGTAGTCATCCGGCGACAAGTCACCAAGATAGTCCTCCACCGCCTGCGTCTGACCCAGGCGCAGCGCTTCAACCACCACCTCGCCGCGCGAACGCCTGGATTTGTCGGCCCGATGGTAGGTGCGCTGGTTGGTCAAGCCCACAAAGAAGCCCGCTTCGGTCGCACCCATCCATGAACCCCCCTTCTTTCCATCCACACCGCCGATGACGCGCGGCGACTCCTGCAAGAGTTGGGGCGGCGTCGAGGGCCTGGCGTAATACTCGTCGCGGTTGGCCGCGATGATGACCGGGTAGTCCGGGTGAACCTGATGAAGGACAACGATGGTGCACATGGGGCGACGGCTCCTGGCAAGTTCTGTCCCAGGGATCGTGGGCTCAGGACACGTCCATGGTGGGACCCCATGAGTTTGGGGACCGCCGCCCAGAGGTCAAGTCTGTTTTGCGGGCCCTGTGGGCAGGTGAGACGGGCTGGACGGCGGTGTTTGGGGATGGTGATTCGCTTTTTGATTGGGGTTCGCTGACTCTTCCGTCACCCGTGCGCCGAGGTCGACACCCTTGACGGATGGCGCTCGCTCTGCTTTCACAACAAAGTTTGATCAGGCGCGCATGGCCTTTCAGGGGGGAGGTCGCGCCACTGCCTACGACGTCGGACTGTGGTCCATCGAGGCCTTGATGGCGTTGTTGAAGGAGGATGCCTTGGCAGGCACAGGCGGGTATACCAAATCAAAAGAACGCGGCTTCCGTAAGCTCGCGATGTCGTTCTGGGATCGGCCCAAAGATGGCACGATCTACGGCTCGTCGGACTTGAATGTCCTCAAAACGCGGATTTTTCAGAACGCGGTCAAAGAAAAGTTCGGCGTGCGCCCCACCATTGGCCAGCTCATGGGCCGCGCGCTGGCAGAAGGCCTCAAGCGCGCCCCCGAGGGCAACGCCAAGATCATCTGGGGGCAGGCCTACCTCAAGGAGTCGATCGACGTCTACTACCAGGTCGATGTCGAGGACGGTAAGGATCTGTCGGGGGTCGTGGTCCCCGATGTGGGCGGCAAGACGTGCGTCGATGTGGCCAGAGAGTTGCGCGACCGCGCCGACAAGCTGCGCAAAGGCAAAGACATCCAGTACGAGAAGACCCAAAAGGGCCTCTTGCCCAAGCTCCCGTCATGGATGCTGCGGCCCATCCTTTGGGGGTTGACCTTCCTTGAGTACAACCTGGGGATCACCGCCACCTGGGCCGGGGCCAAGCCCGAGCCCTTTGGCACCGTCATGGTCACCAACGTCAGTTCTTTTCAGGTCGATCAGGCCTACGCCCCGCTGGTCCCCGTCTCGCGCGTGCCGCTGATCGTCCTCATCGGTCAGGTCACCGACCAGCCCTGGGTGGTCGATCGTAAGCTCTGCGTGCGTCCCGTCGTCAACGGATCGGCCACCATCGATCACCGCATCATGGACGGCAACAAGATCGGCCGCCTGATCCGGGTCATCAAGGACTACATGCAGAACCCCTACCCCTACGAGACCGAGCTGGGCCTTGAAGACCCCTGGCCGGGCATTGATCCCCCCGCCGACCACGTCGCGGCCAGTTACCCCGAGGGCTTTGAGCCCGGCGACAGCTTCTGAAGCCAGCCCATCCTCTCAGGCGTCCCCCTGGGCCGCCTTCTCTCGCTCCGACTGCTCAAAGCGCAGCGCCTGCTGCAACGGGCAAGCCTGGGCGTCGACCTCTCGATCCAGGCGGTAGGCGTTGAGCAGCCGCCGCGATCCTTCGGCCAGCTTGCGCCGCACCTCTCGGCGGCGACCTTTGACGCGGGCGATGCGCATGCGGTCGTACGCGGTCGTCTGATGGCGCATCCAGGCGATCACCGCCGCCTCTGCCCGGCGCTCTACGCTGATCCGCTTGGTCCTGGCCACCGTCCCGCTGCCAATCCCGGCGGCGTGAGCGGTCACCGAGCGCGCCAACTGCTCTGCCAGCGCCTTGTGGCGGCTGTGAAAGCCCAAAAACGCCAGGATCTGACCGTAGAACTCTTCTTCGTACTGCGCCTGGACCTTGGCGCGCCGCCTGGCGTCGGCCTCGCGGCGGCGCTTGTAGCCGTCGGTCTGCCGCTCGGCCTCGACCTCGGCCTGCACCTTCTTGATGTTCGCTGTCGGCGCCCACAGGCCCAGCGAGATCGTGCGGCGGCCTTTGCGGACCTTCACCGTCCAACTGGCCCCAGCCTTCTTGACGCGCCTTGTGATCGTCGCATCCCCGGCCGCCAACCAGGACCAGTTGGGCATCACCAGCAATTTGCGGCCATCGTCGGTCAACACCGTCCCCTTCTTGGGCCCCGGGGACACCACCAATGTCTCTTCGTGGGGGGCTTTGCTCATCCTTGACTCCTGTCCTGTCTGCCCTTTGTGGCAATCATCACAACCCTCTTGTGGACGCCACCGACATCTTCAGTCAAGCCGCCTGGGGGTCTGCTCCCATCCCTTGAGGTGATCCATCAACGCGCGGACCCGGGCGGCGTGGCGCAGCTCCTCGTGGGTCAAGAGCCACGCATCGGTGCGGAAGGCGTCGGGCGCCTTGGCCAACACCTCCAATTCGGGGTAGGCGCTGGCCAGTTGGATGGGCAAGAAGGTCAGCCCCACGCCCCGGCGCGCCAAATCGAGCATCATCAACGAGGCGTCCACCCGCGCCGCCACCCTGGCCCCAGGCACGTGCTCGTCCATCCACGCCTCAGTCAGTCGAGCCCTCAGCGCCTTGTCCCAGGCCAGCCAGGGATACTGGTCCAGCGCGCGATTGCGCCCCCAACGCTCCAGGAGCGACGTGGCCCCATAGAGGCGGTAATCAAAGCGCACCAGCCGGACCCCCACCAAATGCTCCGGGGGAGAGACCGTCATGCGTATGGCGACATCGGCCTGACGGCGTGTGAGGCTGGCGGGTTCGTTGGTCTGGCTCAACTCCAACTCGATGCCGGGGTAGAGCCTTGTGAACTCTGCAAACGCTGGCGCGTAGTATTGCGCCATGATGTCCAGCGTCGTCACGCGGACCTTGCCCACCAGACGACCGTCCTGGCCAAACCACTGACGCTCCAAACCCAGAGTTTGACGCTCCATCGTCTCGGCCGCGCGCACGGCGTCCTGGCCCGCCTGCGTGAGTGTAAACCCGCGGCCAGTCTTCTCGATCAGGCGCACACCCGCACGCTCCTGCAACGCCAGCAGTCGGCGCGAGACCGTGGTGTGGTTGACCCCCAGGTGCTTGGCGGCCCTGCCCATGGTCGAAAAGCGCGACAACGCCAGAAGGTATCTCAAATCATCCCAATCCATGTGTGCAATTTTGCAGGTTTGGGCTGCAATATAAAGCCTTTTTTGTGAGAAAAAGCACGCTCATATTCCTCACCGAACCCAGACAGGCAGCGGCCAGCCACTCCAGACCGCGCCTGACCTTTGCCTGTCTGATGCACGATGAGCAGGAGGTTGAGGATGAACGGGAAGCATGTGGTTTTGTTGTCGGTGGTGTTGGTGTGTGGCCTTATGTCGTCGGCGTGCGCCAACGCTGATCTGCGCACCGGGACGCTCGAAG
Organism: uncultured Pseudomonadota bacterium; assembly: GCA_937123825.1. Lineage (GTDB taxonomy): Bacteria > Myxococcota_A > Bradymonadia > Bradymonadales > CAKZKQ01. The sequence continues at coordinate 81,705 of CAKZKQ010000235.1, read as the reverse complement.
CCCTGGGGGCGCAGCCGTCCAAAGACAACGCCGCGCAGGCCCGCGCGGTGCTGCAGGCCACCGCCGAGCGCCATGGCGTTGATGCCTGGCGCCAGTACAGTACCGCCGAGGTGATCATGCGCGATGACTGGGACAGCGTCCTGGCCAGTGTGCTGGGCCTTGAGCCCTGGGATGAAGAGGACCTGATCCAGATGCGCTACGAGCCGGGCTCCTTTGATATCCGGGTGGATTTCATCGACGGGCCGCGCAAGGGCGAAGCGATGGGTTTGCAGTCCTGGAAGACCTACGGGCGCAGCGCCCAACAAGAACCGCTTGCCTTTGGGGAGGTGGAGCACGCCGACTTCGTCCTGCCAGCCATCGTTTACCTGGCCGAGTTGCCCTTCAGGGTCGCTCAAGCACCCGTGTTGGCCTACCACGGTCAGGAAGAAGTCGATGGCAGGGTCTACGACGTGGTCATGGCCACCTGGGGCAGCCTGGAGCCCAACGATCAACACGATCAGTACCTGATGTGGATCGACACCAATACCGACACGCTGACCATGGTGGACCACACCGTGCGCGAACAAGGGGGGTTCTTCTCGTCGAGGACCATCTATGAGGACTACCGAGACGTCCAGGGAGTGCTGGTGGCCCACCGTTTGACCATCGTCGACCGGGGAGAGACGAGCACCGACGGTTATCTGCATCAGATTCACGTCGAGTCAGCGGCTTTTGACGCTTTCCCCGCCGCTTGGCTGCACCCTGATCAGCAATTGAAGCCCATGGGCGACGCCAAAGCCTCTCGTTAGGCGCGGTCTGGCCACCTAAACCAAGCTCAGGCGAGTCCAATTGCCCATAAAGATCATCGCCCGGCCTCCGATAGATCATCTGGTGCGCTTTGAAACACAGCGCGCGCCCGGTGATCAGGAGGCCATCATGACCAAGAAGGGTAAAAGGGCGCTGGAAGTCGCGGCGCAGGTGGGCGCGGTGGCGTTGATGGGACAAGCTGCGGCGCTTGGCGCCGCCGCCATCTCTCTTGGGGTGGGTTCTGCAGCCCTTTTTTCTGCCTGGAAGGACATCTCCACCCATCGAAAGGTCCAAAAAGGTTGCCCATGCGGGGCGCCGGTCGCTTACACCCACCGTTGGGGCGCAAGATGCGTCAAAACTGGCCGCATGCCCGACGATTGCCAGGCCGCAGGCGATCGACATAACCGCGCCTACGCCCGAAAGATCGTGTCCGACACCCGGCGTGCCTGGAAAGAGGGGCGTCAGCAGGCCGAATGCGAGCATCGCAAGGCCGCTTGACGCCCAAGCGAAGCGTTTGGGGTGTTCGTTGGAGTCACTCGGCAGCCGGAAGGACGCACGTGGCGTTGGTGTAGGCCAGCCAGAACCCCAGGCGCTGCGAATTTCGGCGCGTGGCCACCCCCGGTTCGGCTTGAATCGTGGCCCATCTGGCGCCCATCTGGCGTCCGGCCTCCAGCCGCGCCTTGATCAGCGCCGTTTGCACACCTCGGCGGCGCGCATCTGGCATGGTCGAGGCGGCAAAGAGGGCGATTCGGTTGCCCGCAAAGGCCATGACGCCGCCCCCAACCCGCTCTCCATCCACCCAGGCCTCAAATGTGCGCGCTGAAGGCTGCAAAATCAGGCCCCTCATGCCCCACAACTGCTCATCGGGAGGAATTTTCCCCTCCCCAAAGCCCCCGGCGATGACGCGCGACACCGCCATGACCGCTTGAGCGTCTTCTTTGGGCACCTCGCGGACCTCAACGCCTTTGTTGTGGTCCCGGATGGGGGCGTCGGGGGCGATTTCACGAACCAGGACGTTGCGAAAGCGCTCCAAACCATAGCCCTGACGGCGCAGCACCTTAAAGAGCGACGGATCTGCGTACGGACAGACCCCCACTCTGGGCAGGCGTTGACCACTGCGGAAGAACGCGGTCACCTGCTCAATCTCCTCGTCCGTGACCGCGCCATCAAAGCCCAGCCCATAAGCCTGACTCATGCCGTTGTCTCGACCGTCATCGACCAACCAACCGCTCCCCATGGGCTCTGTGCGCGTCTGCACCTCCATCGCCGCCACACACTCGGCCACGCCAGCCGCTTCGGCCAGCTCAAGTTCTCGCGCCATGACTACGTAATCCAAACTCTATGCTCCTTTGTCATGCCCTTGTTGCGGGCCAGACCCGGCGATGCATCCAGGCGTCTGTGCGGCGAGCGTGGCGGTGTCCCAGATCAGCCCGCGTCAAAGATCGACACCACCCGCTCTATGAGCCAAAAAGATGAAATGATTCCCATGGCATAAAGTGCCGCCATGCGGACGCGCTGGTTGGTCGCCTCGGTCAGGTGCCCCGATTGAGAGATGACCAACGCCATCACCCCCACAAAGGCCAACTGGCCCGCCTCCACCCCCAGATTAAAGAGCAGCAGCGCGCCCAACACCGCGTCGGCCGGCAAGCCAATCTCGCTCAGCGCCCCCGCAAACCCCAACCCGTGCAACAACCCGCACACCAGCGCAAAGATCCACGGCCTGCGCCACGCCAGCGATTCCTTCTGGCGCTCCAACGGATGGCTCGCCTCCCACGCCAACAAAAGTACGCTCAGCGCGATGATCGCCTCCACCGCCCGCGTCGGGTACTGAACCCAGCCCAAAGAAGCCAGGGCGAGCGTGACGCTGTGACCCAGGGTGAACGAGGTGACCACGCCCAGCAGCGTGCGCCAGCGCATCCCCACAAGGAGCACCAGACCCAGCACAAAAAGCAGGTGGTCCGGCCCCAGGATGATGTGCTCCACCCCAATCCACAGGTAGGACCACACCGAGGGCTTGTCCTCCACGGTCCCCAGGCGCCACCAGGGCTCGCTCGCCGTGAGCACCCGCTGGTGAAGCACCCCGCTGCGGTCTTCAAAGCGCCCCACCACATCCACACCGCTGTCTTTGAGCCCCACCACCGACACAGTGCGGCCCGCCACTGGCCCTCCCGAGCATGTCCATGACCATGTATGGCGCCGGATGTGGTTCTGCTCGGACAATGCGGGCAGTTTGGCCACGGCGCAGGACGGTGAAATCTCCACTTTGAGGGGCGATGTGACGTTTGCGCCCACGCGCCAGTCCACAGAGAGGTCCCCATTGACCTCTTCGCGCAGATCCAGCAGCGCCGAGCGCATCTCATGGGCTCCGGCCGGGGTTATCGGCGCCACAAAGACCGCCCAGAGGACCGTCCCCCAGGTCAAAAGCATCGCGATGGTGTGCCCCATATACTTCATGGGGCCTCCGCCGGCGTCTCCACCGTGACTTTGTAGCGATCCATGAGGTCTTGGAGTGCTTTTTCGGCGGCGTCCTTCCTCGCCTGACCATCCCAGGCCTCTTGGACCGCGTCTTTAACCTTCTCAAAAGGTTTATGCCCCGCAGATTCCACCGCTGTGACCTTGATCAAATGGGCGCCAAAGGCCGATTTGACCGGTCCTCGCCATGGGCCCGGGGACATCTGCGTGACTTGTTGGGCGAAGGGCTCCCCAAAGACCTTGGCGAGCTGTGCTCTGTCCCTCTTTTTGAAGCTTTGGCCTGCGACAAATGGATCGGATGGGGGGTTTTCCCCGGCATTGGCCGCTTTGAGTGCCTCCTGTGCGTCCTTCTGTGCGCCATCGGCGCCTCCATGGCGGTCGTTGGCAAAAAAGAGATGCTCAAAAGTGACCTTTGCGGGGGTCTGGTAGTCGTCCTTGTTGTCCTCGTACCACGCTTGCAGCGCTTTGGGCGATGGAGGGGGGACTTCCGCGCGGTCTTCGAGCAAAAATTCCATCTTCTGGACCATGCGCCTGCGCACAATCAGGTCACTGCGGGCAAAACCCAGCCGCTGCGCCTCTCTAAAGAGCACCTCTTCGCGCGTGTAACGGGCGATGGCGGCGTCTCTGCGTGCCTTGTCGGCGCCCTGAGGCAAGATCGCCGCAGGGATCTCTATGGTGTCCAGCTCTTCGTAGGCGTCTTCCAAGGGATTCATCCACAGATCCAGCCCAAAGAGCAGCGCGCCGAGCACCAGAAAGTGCCAGATGGGTTCGCGCCACGCCGGACGCTTTGATTCAGGTGGGGTCTCCAACGCCGGAACTCCTTGTCTTTAGCCACCGGGGGGCCGTCGCGTGCCTGCGCGGACGGTTTGGATGTGTTTTAAAGAGACTTTCACTGGGATGCATGCCCAAAACCTTACATGGGTGGCGGCATCGTAGCCATCCAGAACCCCTTTGCAAAGCATCCTGGGCCGCTGGCGCTGATGTGCCCTGGTTGTAGGCACGCTCATATGTGCTCCAAGTCCGTGCTTGATGGCTTGGTGATGGGTTGGTTCTGCGCGGCGGCCGCCAAATCATCCAATACACGGGTTATTGCCGCGCAGAAGCCGCCTTTGCGGTGTTGACCGCGTTGCATCGGGGGTTTACCGTCTTGCGACATGTTCGCGTGCACAGATCAATCCCACAATCGTGTCCCACATGCCATAGGAGGGGAACACCGATGAAGGTCAGTCACCTGCTTAGCCGCTCGATGCTCGAGTCCGGCTCAGAGTCTCGTGTAGAAGTCATGGTCCGCTTTGAGGGGGTCAAAGATGAAACCCCCCGGATGCCCCTGAACCTGGCGTTGGTCCTGGACCGCTCCGGTTCTATGGGTGGCACGCCGCTGAAGCAGGCCATCAAAGCCTCTCAGATGCTGGTCGACAAGCTCTCCGAAGACGACACCCTGACGATCGTCACCTACGACGACACCATCCGGACCATCCTCAAGCCCCAGAAGGTCGGCGACAAGAAGGCCATCAAGGAGCTTCTGCGCAAAGTCCGCGCCGGGGGCATCACCAACCTCAGCGGAGGCTGGCAAGAGGGCTGCAAGCACGTCACCGGAGCCCAGGGCAAAGGCACCATCAACCGCGTCCTGCTGCTGACCGACGGTCAGGCCAACATGGGCATCACCAGCACCCCCGAGATGATCAAGCTGGCCGCCGCCGAAGGCAACAAAGGCGTCGTCACCACCACGCTCGGCTTTGGCTCCTACTTCAACGAAGACCTGCTCATCGGCATGGCCGACGCCGCTGGGGGCAACTTCTACTTCATCCAGTCCCCCTCCGACGCCGCCGAGGTCTTTGGCATCGAGGTCGATGGTCTGGCCTCTGTGGTCGGCCGCGACCTGACGGTCACCATCGAGCCCGCCGAGGGCGTCACCATCGAAGACGTCCTGAACAACTACAAGTTCAGCAGCGGCCCCGGCGGCTGCGAAGTCCAGGTCGGTGAGGTCTACGGCATCGAGCCCAAGCCGCTGAACCTGACGCTGAAGGTCGATGGGGCCAGCGCCAACCCGGCCCAGCTCCTCAAGGTCTCCTACAAGTACAACACCGGCAAAGACGACGATCTGGTCCAGGAGAGCGGCTCAATGGACGTCGCCGTGGCCACCGGCAGCGCCGAAGACGCCGCCGCCGCCCCCGTCAGTCTTGAGGTCGTGCGTGAGGCCAGCCGCCTGCGCATCGGTAAGGTCAAGGAAGAGGCCGTCGGCCTTGCTGACAAGCGCGAGTTCGACAAAGCCTCTGAGAAGCTGCGCGCCGTCATCACCGATCTTAAAACCCAGGCCCTCGACGAAGAGTTTGAGATCGCCGAGGAGATCGACCAGCTCGATCACTACGCCAAGCTCTTTGACAAAGGCCAGTACAGCACCGCCTACCGCAAAGAGATCAAGGACCAGTCCTACCAGGCCCGCAGCCGCAACCGTGGCGACCTGAAGCTGCGCGGCGTCAGCGCCGGCAACACCACCGGCCTGGACGCCGTGACGGCCGCCGAGGGTGAAGAAGAGGGCGTGGTGCTGACCTGCATCAAGCAAAACGGCAAGCTGCGCGTCAAGGTCGTCTCGGAGGGCTACGACAAGTCCTTCAACGTCCAGTTCCCCCGCGCCATCCGCCGCGAAGGCTCCCGCTACCTCGTCGAAGGCATCGAAGTCTCCAAAAACGGCTCCTTCTACCGCGCCACCGGCGCCATCAAGCTCCTGCTGCGCCCCGGCGAAGCTCGCCCCAGCGCAGGCGGCGGCCGCAGCCGTGGCGCGCTCAAGAAGGCCGCGGCCAAGACCTGGGCCGACGTCCCCACCGTCACCGAGGTCGGCGACGGCGTCCTGATCCAGATCGTCAAGGAGCGCAAGCTGCGCGCCCGCGTGGTTTCCGATGGCTACGATCCCAACAAAAACATGCGCTTCCCCCGCTCGATCCGCAAAGAGGGCGTCCTCTTTGTGGTCGACGAAGTACGCGAGTCGAGCGACGGCAAGTATTACATCGCCTACGGCAAGATCAATCGCCTTGTTCAGGACGATGACGACGACAACTCCTGAGTGTGTCTCTCACCCTGCCGCGCGCACGTTCACCTCGGTGGTGTTGAGCGCGGCGTTGCCCGAGATGGGATCCAGGTGCTGGTCATCGGTCAGGTCATTGACGCTGACTCCGGCGTGGGCCTGGGCCACGCCCATCTGAGTGCCCTGGCGGTGGTGCCCCCAACCATGGGGGAGGCTGACCACCCCGGGCATCACCTCATCGCTGACCTCCAGCGTCACTTCCACCGCGCCCACCTGTGAGGCCACCTCCACGCGCTGCCCATCTTCCAGGCTGCGCGCCTGGGCGTCCTCTGGGTGCATCAGGAGCGTGCAGCGGTCTTTGCCCCGGACAAGGCGCTGGCTGTTGTGCATCCACGAGTTGTTGCTGCGCAGGTGACGGCGCCCGATGAGCAGCAGCGCGCGGCGCGGCGAGGATTGAAGCTGCTCGCGCAGGGCCTCGACGCCTTTGACAAAGCGCTCGGGGGCCAACTGAATGCGCCGGTTGGGGGTTTCGAGTACATCGACGGCTCTTGGCTCCAGCGGCCCCATGTCCACCCCGTGCGTTTCACGGCGCAGCTTCTCCAGCGTCCAGCCCTTGCCGTTGCTCCCGCCCAATCCTGCGCCTTTGGGCCCGATGCGGATCAGGATGTCCAGGATGCCTTCGGGTCCAAGGCGCCCCAGCGGGCCACGGATCAGTTCGCAGAGCATGCTGGCGGGCCACTGGTTGCCCACCATCATCCGCAGCCCCAACTCCATGACGATCTCCCAGTCGTGTCGCTCATCGGGGTGCTTGGGCAGGATCGGGTCTGCCCAGCGCGCCACGTTGCGTATGGCAAAGGCGGTCAGGGCCACGTCAAAGTGGGGGCGTTGGAGTTGGGACACCGGCGGCAGGATGACATTGGCGTGCCGGGTGGTCTCGTTGATGTAGCCGTCGATGCTGACCATGAAGTCCAGCTTGCCCAGCGCCGCCTCCAGCGCAGGTCCGTTGGGGGCAGAGAGCGCCGGGTTGCCCGCCGAGGTCAGCAGCGCCTTGACCTGACCCTGGCCAGGTTGGTTGATCTCGTCGGCCAGTGTGGCGATGGGGAACTCCCCGGCAAGCTCGGGCAGGCCTCTGACCCTTGAGCGCCAGCGGTCGTGGCCCTTCATGCCCAGCATCCGGGCGATGGCGCCGACATCGACCAATGGTGCGGGGTACATCAGCCCCCCGATCTGGTCCATGCGGCCCGCGACGATGTTGAGCGCGTAGACCAGCCACGCCGCCACGGCCGCCGAAGGCTGCAAACACACGCCCAAACGTCCGTAACAGGCGGAACGGCGAGCATCGGCGAACTCCAGCGCCATGGTCCGGATGGTTTGTGCGGGGATTTGGCAGGTCTCGGCCACGATCTCTGGGGAAAACGGCTTGGACACCTGGTTCAAAATGGACAAACCGTCGCTGATCGCCAGCGCGCCCCGGCTTGGTTTGACCCGATCGGCCTCAAAGAGGGTGTGGATCATGGCCATGAGCAGCAACGCGTCGGTTCCCGGGCGGATAAAGTGGTGCTCATCGGCCAAACGCGCCGTTTGCGTCCGCCTTGGATCGATGACAATCAGCTTTCCGCCGCGTTTCTTGAGTGCTTTGAGCCGCCCGCGCATGTCCGGGGCGGTCATGATGCTCCCATTGGAGACCACGGGGTTGGCGCCCAGCACGATCAGGCAATCTGTGCGGTCAATATCGACCACCGGCATGTGCGCAGGGCTGCCAAACATCTCCAACGCGGCCAACATGTGCGGTCCCTGGTCCACGCTGGAGGGCGAATAGAGGTTGCGGGTGCCCATTTTGCGAAAAAGCGGCTGCGCAAAGAGCATCAACCCCAGGTTGTGCACCGTGGGATTGCCTTGATAGATGGCCAGCGCGTCGTTTCCGTAGCGCTCACGGACCTTTTGCAGCCCTTCTGCGGCGGTGTGGAGCGCTTTTTCCCAAGAAACCTCGCGCCAGCGCCCGTCTTCTTCGCGGATCATTGGCCTGCGCAGCCTGTCGGGGTCTTCGTGGAGGTCGATCAACGCCGTGGCTTTGGGGCAAACGTACCCTTTGCTGAATCCATCGGCCTTGTCGCCCCGCACAGACACGGCGCGACCGTCCTCAAGCTCCACTTCAATGCCGCAGCCGGCCTCGCAGAGCGTGCATATCCCGTATTTGACCCCATCACGCATCGGTTTCAGCTCTCCTTGGCTTCAAAAATCCCAGCTCGCCCGTCGTAGGGCTCCTGGGAACGCACAAACCAGCGGCTTCGCTGGACGCGATCGTCGTTGTAAGGGGGCGTAAAGACGTCCAAAAGGCGCGTAAAGACCGGCGCACGCAGCGCGTGGATGTTCTTCTGGACTGTCGTCAGCGTTCCAATCTGCCCGCCGGCCAGTGTCACCGTCTCCACATGCTCCAAAAGCGGGTTTCCGCGCACGGAGCACTCCTCCAGGAGGTTGAAGCTCTCGACCTCCACCGCTCCAGTGACGCACATGAGCACGCCCGTGATGTCTGGATGGTCGTGGAGACCGATGGTGTCGCCCGCTTCAAACTGCAACACGGCCACTTCAAAGGCTGGTTCGTGGTGGATGGTGGTGATGTCGGGAAAACCGCGCACCTGATTGGCGCAGTCTGCGTAGAAATCCATCAACGTTGGGTCATGGAGGTCCAACGCAGCCATCACTTTTGCGACATCGCTGACGTAGGAGTCCTGATCCCACCCTGGTGTGAACTGAATTTCGGCCAGCGCGGCAATTTGAGACAGGAACTTGTCCCAATTGAGTGTCTCGGGCGCTGAACCACCAGACTCCTGCGGCGGTGTGCCAGACACATCTTGATCATTGCCGCGACTTGCCAGCATGGGAAAGGCCGCCATCAGCGCTGCCAGACCTTTGGCCGACAACACCGCAGCTGTGCGGCGCGCGAAGGTGTGCACGGTCATGTCTCCTTGAAGTCTCAATCGCTCCTGTCTGGACTGTAGACCATCGGTGAGGTCCTTGTGAAACCCTGCCTGGTGTTTGGGAGCCGGTGCGCTTTCTGGCACACTGGTGCGTCTCTTAAGTACAAGACTGAGGACATCAGCCCGTTTGAGCATCGCGCGGTTGATGGATTGTGGCAGACGACGCAGGAGGTGAGCGCATGTTTGACGTGGCCGAGCTTGGGCGCAAGATCGCCAAGGAAGACTTCAAGACCCAGGAACCCATCATGCGCGAGGCGCTGCTGGACGCCCAGTTCAGGCTGCGCGAGGCCAACTTCTCTGTGGTGGTCGTCATCGCTGGGGTGGAGGCCGCTGGCCGCGGCGAGACGACCAACGTGCTGCTGGAGTGGATGGACGCGCGCCGGGTGGAGACGCACGCGATCGACGCCCCGACCGAAGAGCAGCGTGAGAAGCCCCGGTTTTATCGGTTTTGGAAGCGCCTGCCGCCCACCGGCAAGGTCGGGATCTTTTTGGGGTCCTGGTACACGCGCCCCATCACGCGCCACGCCATGGGTCAAATGGAGGAGTCGGCCTTTGAGAAGAAGCTGACCCAGATCAAGGCCTTTGAGCGGATGTTGGCCCACGAGAACGTGGTCCTGGTCAAGCTCTGGCTCCACATCTCCAAAAAGACCCAGCGCAAGCGCATCGAGAAGATGGCCCAGGACCCGGAGCGAGCCTGGAGGCTCAGCGACAAGGACCTGGCCTACAGCGAGCGCTACGATGATTTCAGGCGCGTGGCAGACCGGGCGCTTCGGCGCACCAGCACCGACGTGGCGCCCTGGAAGGTGATCGAAGGCACCGACCGCCGCTACCGTCACATGCAGGCGGCGCAGATCATCCTCGATGCCATCGAAGATCGCCTGGGCAACCCTCCGGCCAAAGAGCCGCCCTCAAGTGGGCTGCCCGAACCCCAGGCCATCAACATCATCCGCGCGCTGAACCTGGGCCAACGCCTGGAGCCCGAACAATACCGCGAGCAGCTCAACGCCGAGCAGGCGCGCCTGGGTTGGCTCTCTCGGCGCCTGGTGGAGCAGAAGCGCTCGGCGGTGCTGGTCTTTGAGGGGTCCGACGCGGCGGGCAAGGGAGGCGCCATCCGGCGGATCACCCGCGCGCTGGACGCCCGCTACTATCAGGTCATGTCTGTGGCGGCGCCCACCGATGAGGAGCGCGCCAGGCCCTATCTGTGGCGTTTCTGGCGCCACCTGCCGCGCCACGGTCACGTGGCCATCTTTGATCGCTCCTGGTATGGCCGCGTTCTGGTTGAGCGCCTGGAGGGCTTTTGCTCGCAGTTGGACTGGCAGCGGGCCTACAGCGAGATCAACGACTTTGAAGAGCAGTTGACGGAGGCTGGTGTCATCGTGGTCAAGTTCTGGTTGACCATCAGCGCCGACGAGCAGCTGCGTCGCTTCAAAGACAGGGAGCAGACGGGCTTCAAGCGCCACAAGATCACCGAAGAGGACTGGCGCAACCGCGACAAGTTTGGCGCGTACGAGGCCGCCGCGTGTGACATGATCGCCCAGACCAGCACCGAGATCGCCCGCTGGCACCTTATCGAGGCCGAACAGAAGCATTTTGCCAGGGTCAAGGTCCTCAGGACCCTCTGCGATCGCCTCGAAGCCCAGCTTGGAGAGGCCAAAGTGCCGCAGGCGGGCGATAAAAGCGCCTTTGAGAAGAAAAAGGGACGTAAGAAGGATAAGAAGGACAAGAAAAAGGCCTGAAAGGCGATGCCCAGAGCAATCTGTGACCGCTGCCGCCGCCCTCAGCGCGTGTGTTTGTGCGGTTTGACCCAGCCCGTGCCCCACAAGACCCCCGTGGTGGTGCTTCAAGACGCCCAGGAGCGCCGTCACCCCTTTGGAACCGTTCGGCTCTTGCAGTTGATGCTCTCCAACATGACGGTCATCCCCGTCTGGGAGGGCAAACCTGTGGCCAGGCCGACAGAACTCCCCGACAACACGGCCCTTCTGATGCCCCGGCCAGAGTCCAGGCCGCTGTCTGAGGTGTCTTTGGAGGGGGTTCTGGGGGCTTTGGTGGTCCTTGATGGCACCTGGCCGCACGCTCGGCGCATCTATCATGAGCATCGATGGGTGCAGTCGCTGCCCTGCGTGCATCTGGAAGGGGTGGAGGTCACCCGGTACGGCTTAAGAAAGGCGCCAGCGCCCGGCTGGTTGTGCACGCTGGAGGCTGTGGCGAGCGCGCTGGAGGTCTTGGAGCCCGAGAGCGGCTGCAAGGCACCGCTGATGGGGGCGCTGGAAGGGATGGTCCAGCTCCAACGGTCGCTCGAAAGGGGGCGCTGAGCCATCGTGGGCAAGTCTGATGGCTGCTCTGCGGCCGTTGGATGTGTTTTGTCTTCAATGTCCGGGGTTTTGTGGGAGCAAAAGGCCGCCCTGGTGCGTTGGGCAGGGGAATTGGGCGTTTGCTGGGCCTTGAAGTGGGCCAAAATGGGCGGCGCCTGGGTGATTTGTGTGATTGGAGGTGGAGATGTCGAGAGATTTTGATGTGATTTTGTGGGGGGCGACCGGTTTTACGGGGCGCCTGGTGGCCGAATACCTCAATGAGACCTACGGCGTGGGCAAAGATGTCCGCTGGGCCATCGCGGGGCGCAACGTCAACAAGCTTGAAGCGCTGCGCACTGAGTTGACGGCCCGAAATCCGGACGCTGCGGGCCTGGACATCATCCGCGGGGACAGCCACGACGCGCAGTCGTTGCATCAGATGGCCGCGCGGGCCTCGGTGATCTGCACCACGGTGGGCCCCTACGCCAAGTACGGCTCCAAGTTGGTGGCCGCGTGCGTGGCTGAAGGGACCGATTACTGCGATCTGACCGGCGAGACGCCCTGGATCCAGGACATGATCGAGCAGCACCATGAGGGCGCCAAGGAAAAGGGCTGCCGGATCGTCCATTGCTGCGGTTTTGACTCCATCCCTTCGGACATGGGCACCCACTTTTTGCAAAGGGAGGCCAAGCGCGAGCATGGCGCGCCGCTGGACACCATCGGCTTTTACCTTGGCAAGTCCAAGGGCGGTGTCAGTGGAGGGACGGTGGCGTCGATGCTCAACATCGCCTCCAACATCAAGGACCCCAAGATCCGCAAGGCCTTGATGGACCCCTACGCGCTCAACCCCAAAGGGGAACGCAGCGGCCCCGATGGGCGCGATCAGATGGGTGTCCAGTGGGACGAGGACGCTCAGGTCTGGACCGGGCCCTTTGTCATGGCGTCCATCAACACCCGCATCGTGCGGCGCTCCAACGCGCTGACGGACTACGCCTACGGCCGCGACTTTCGCTACAAAGAGGTCACCAGCCGCCCCAAAGGCGCGCGCAACTACGCCATCTCCCAGCAGCTTGCCGTGGGTCAGAACATCTTCCTGGCGTTGGCGGCTGTCGGCCCGGTGCGTAAGCTCATGCAGGCCACCATCCTGCCCGATCCCGGGGAAGGGCCCGACGAGCACGCCCGCGTCCACGGCTACTTCAACATCCGCTTTGTGGGCCAGGGCAAAGACCGCTCTGGAAACCCCGTAAAGATGGAGGCGCGGGTCTCTGGCGACCGCGATCCCGGTTACGGCTCGACATCAAAGATGTTGGCCGAATCGGCGCTCTGCCTGGCGTTGGACAAAGACAAGCTGCCCGAGCAAGCCGGGGTTTTGACGCCCGCCTCGGCGATGGGAGACGCACTGCTGGATCGTCTGCCAACCGCAGGGCTGAGTTTTTCACTTGGTTAAACGGGTGCGGGCCATCAGCCCCCACGAGCGTCAGAGGTTGACGCGGGCTTCCACGACGCGGTTCTGACTGCTGAAGCGGTCGCGGATGATGCGCACTTCGGTGTAGCGCTTCTGAGCGTCGTCCTCGAAGCACTGACGCACGCTGGGCCCCTGGGTGTGGCCGATCTCGCAAAGGACGTAGCCGCCGGGGCGAATGAGCTTGGCGGCGTCGGCCACGATCCGCTCGTAGATCTCCAGGCCAGTGGGGCCGCTGAAGAGGGCCACGCCAGGCTCGTGCTGAGAGACCTCAAGGTCCAGGTCTGGCTTCTCGCCGTCTGCGATGTACGGCGGGTTGCTCACGATCACATCAAAAGGCTCGCCCCCAAGGTGCGGCTCCAGCAGGTCGCCTTCGACAAAGGTGATGCGGTCGCTCAGGCCGTGGGTCTGCGCGTTGGCGCGCGCCACTTCGAGCGCCTCGGCCGAGATGTCGCTGGCGACGATGTGCGCATAGGGCAGCTCTTTGGCCAACGCCAGCGCGATGGCCCCCGAGCCAGTGCCCAGATCAAGGATCCGCAAGGGCCGCTCGGGCTTCCAGGGCTCTTGCTCGGCCTGGGGTTCGGGTTCCGGCTCGGGCTCGGGCTCTCTCAAGTCCACATCCTGCATCGCCTCGTCGTCGTAGGACGGGGGCTCCTGCCCGTTCATGCGCTCGATGTCCTGCTCAGAGCGCTGGAGCTTTTCGTAGACGGGATCCAGACCAGAGATCTCATCGGTGGGCTGGTGGATGGGCTCGCCGGCCAGCTTGCGTGCCCTGGCGCGGGTGGCCTCCACCAGCGTCTCGGTGTCGGGCCTGGGGATGAGGACGTGCTTGTTGACGGCCAACTCCATGGACCAGAACTCTCGGGTCCCGGTGATGTAGGCCACTGGCTCATGATCAGCGCGGCGTTTGATGAGCCCTTTGTAGGCGGCCAGGTCCTGGGGCGAAACTGGCTGGTTGAAGTGCGTGTAAAGCTGCACGCGCGTCATGTCCAAGCAGTGACTCAGCAGGATTTCGGCGTCCAGGCGCGCTTCTTCGATCCCTTTTTTCTCAAAAAAGCCACGCGTCCACTTCAACAGCTTGATGATCGTCCAGTCGCCCTGATTGCTCATGCCCTCTCCATGGTGCCTGGCCCCGCCAGAGAAGGTCTGTGCGGGGGGAATGAAAGGTGCCCGATCCTGGCCCAATACGGCTCAAATGGCAAGTATTTGGGGCAGATGTTCAGTTACATAGGCTTGTGGGTCAGGCGGTATGTGTGTGCTGATCGCGCTCGATGAAGGCTGTGACGGCGTCGAGCACCTCTGCGTCGTCATCAAAACCCGTGATCGAGTTGAAATCTTCGTCGGCGTCTTCTGCCAGCAAGAGGTAGCGCACCGCGGCTTGCACCACGCGGTGGTGCAGTTCGCCGGGGTGTTCGTCGAGCGCTCGGACCAGCTCCAGGGCTTGATCGCACAATGAGATGGCGAAAGTCTCCTGGACAAAGGGGTTGTTCTGGGCGCGGACGTGGACCGACTCTCTAAAGACAGCGATCTCCTGGCTGAGGATCTCAACCGTGCGTGGGGGTTCACTGAGCAACTCAGAGAAGATGCGCTCGGCCTCTGGGGGGATGCCTTCAAGGACGAGTTCATCAAAGCGCGGCGTGGGTTTGGAGCGCGCAAGCGGGGTGCTGGTGGCCAGATGGTAGCGCCCATCTTCAGTGCGCTTGATGTGACCCGAGGCGCGCAGCGCGCTGTCGATGGAGGTGGAGCTGTAGTGGAGCGTGTCGGGCAGCTTGCGGGCGATCTCTACGGTGCTCAGCGGCTCCGGGTGCTCTTTGAGGACGTCCACCAGACGATCGCCCAGGCAGACCCCGTGGGCTTCAAAGGTGGGCGCCCAGGCGACATGGACGGTGTTTTTAAAGGTGATCACCCCTGCATGGCGTGAAATGACGTCTTTGAGCAGGTGCGACGTGACCCCGGTGGTGTCCAGACCGGCGCTCTTGGCCTCTTCAAGCAAAAAAGGGGTGGCGACCATGTCGCTGTGTTGTGTCAGGCGATTTTGGCAGAACTCGACCAACGCCCCCATGGCCTCTTCGTCCAGGGGCAGGATGTCGGCGTGGATGTAGATGCCGTGCTCCCAGGAGTAGATGTCGGGGTGGCGCAGGAGCATGCTGCGCAGCGTCGCCGGGGTGGGTTGGAGGTGTTCGGCCAACTGCGTGCGGATGACCTGGGTCAGCTCTCGCACGTGCATGGGCCGCCCCGCCTCCTGGAGGAGCCTGACCAACGGCAGGATTTTGCTGCGACCGATGTGGACCCAGCCATCTTGCACGTCGATCTCAAAGGCCAGCTTGATGAGCTTGGCCAGCGCCTCTTCTTCAAGCCGCAGGCCCAACTGATCGGCGATGTGACCGGCAGCCTCCAGCCCCAGGAGCCCGCGGCCTGTGCTTCGCAGCGCATGAAGGAGGCTGTCGAGTTTGGCCTTGAAGTCTCCCCGGCTGTGCTGGACCACAAAGGCCTCTTGCCACAGAAAGAGTCGGCCGTGAGGGGTCATCCTGTAGGCCAGGCGCAGCATCCACGGGTCTTCGACCCCTGTCATCTCACACGCCACGCCGACCGGCAGGAGCCCGCCGCGCTCTTTGATGGCTTCGTGCATGGGACCAAGCAGCTCGCTGGCCACCGGCCCAAAGATCTCGCTGGTTTGTTGGGTTGCCTTATCGATCATCTGTCGGACGCGCTCGGTGGTGATGCGGCGGTCGTCTGCGATGGCCGAGAGGCTGTGATCGCGTTGGTAGCGCTCAACGAGGATGGCGCGGTTGTTGTCCGAGAGGCTGTCGAGCGCTTGGTGGACCAGCGTGGGGATGGTTTGCGGGCGCCCGCGCTCGCCAAAGATGAAGACCTCAGGCCCCTGGTTGGCCAGACGGCTTAGCAATACGGTCAGTTTTTCCTGTGAGCGGCCGCCAAAACCGGGCTGCTTGAGGAGTTTGCCGTTTCGCAGCGCGCTGATGAGTTGGCCCAACGTGACAATGCCAGCGTTGGTCAGGGCGTTGCGGCAACGCGTGGGGAGGTTGCGCAGGTAGACTTGCCAGGGGCGAGTCAGTTCGACGCCTTTGTGCTTCAAGGCGCGCGGCAACTCGGTCAAGCTCCAGGTCACTGGCGCTTTGCTGCGCGCTGGTGCGTTGGAGGTGCTGGTGATGGGGGCGGGTTTTTTCCCCGCCATCAACTCCAGCATCCGCTGACCGTTTGGACCCAGCGGGTCGCCGCCGTGCTTGATCAGGACCTCTCGCAGCGCCTTGGCGGCGCTCCAAACCGAGTAGGACACCGATGGGAAGGTTTTGGGTTCCAGGAGTTCTGGGCGCTGCTGCAGTCCTTCGAGCAGTCCCAGGGTGGCGCTGAGTTCTTTGGACATGCCATGGCCCAGCGCCATCTGCTGGAGTGGCCGTGGGGAGCCCCTGTGGGTGTCTACCCGCAACCACAAACGCCAGCCATCGCACAAGAGGCTGACACAATGGCGTGGTCCGCTGTGGAGGCCTGGGCGGTAGAGCAATTCCAAGGACAGTCGCAACGCCTCGGCGCACCCATGCCAGGTGTGTGCGCTGGGTGGGTGTTGCGCTTCGACTCTGTGCGGACGCCCATCGTGTTGGTCTCCCATGAATACCCTCGGCCCTGTGACAGCTGCCATCCCTTCGACCCACATGAGGTCAGCAGCGATCATGAACTCGTCAAGGTTTGGAAGGCCATTTTGCTGCCTGGGCGCGCTCTTTAAGCCATAAAAACCGCTCTTGGTCTTGATTCTTTTGAATTGTTTGTGTTTTGGGGGGTGGTGGAGGGCGCTCAGGGGGCCAAGCCGGTGATCTGCGTCCCCTGACCGCTCAGGCGCAGGTAAACGCTGAACGCATCCGGCTGGCCGTCTTCGTCCGTGTCCAGATCCA
Organism: uncultured Pseudomonadota bacterium; assembly: GCA_937123825.1. Classification (GTDB taxonomy): domain Bacteria; phylum Myxococcota_A; class Bradymonadia; order Bradymonadales; genus CAKZKQ01. The sequence continues at coordinate 64,789 of CAKZKQ010000235.1, read as the reverse complement.
GGCTCCCGGACAGGAGGCTCATGAAGATCCCACACGTCCCCGCGATCGCCGTGCAGATCCCCTCCTGGTCGTTGCAATCGCGCGTGGTAAACTCGCCCACACAGGCCTCGTTGCTGGTCCCCAACCGCAGGTCGATCAGCGGACCTTCCAGGCCCAGGCACGTGCACGACTCAGACGTGAGGTATTCATTGACGGTGTCGACAAAGCTCTGGGCCGTCAGCACACCGGCGAGGCTGGCGTTAAAGAGCGCGATCCCCTGGCTGTCGCGGCGCACGGTGCCCTCAAGGTAGACATCCTCAATGAGCATCGCCAATCGAGCGTCGGCCACAGGTAAAACAAGTGAAAACTGGTCCGCAGGTCCAACTTCAAGCTGGGACGCCTCCATTACACCACCCCGAAAGCGCGAGCGCGGTGTGACGTAGCCCGGCAGGAAGCTGGCCCGATCGGCCAGATACTGCTGACGTGTGGCCGGGTCGTCGTCAGTGTCCACCAGCGAGATGAAGTCCACCGAGACGTCCTGCGCCCCCGAGAAGTCACCCTCGGGGAGGTTGGGCCACGTGGTGCCCAGCGCCAACGCCCCCAGCAAGATTTGATTGCGCAGCTCTGTGTTGATGTTGCCACCAAGGAGCTGCGCCAGCGAGCCCATCAATGGGCCAAAGCTGTTGTCGGGGCGTCCGTCGTTGTCGAGGTCGCGGCCGATGGTCGGGCTGGTGACCACCTCCATGCCGGTGATGAAGGTGGCGGGAACGTCAAAGTCGTACGCTTCCGGCTCGCCCTCCACGCAGTCCGGGTCGGTGCAGGTGCAGGCGCTGTCCACACACGCCAGACCCACATCGCAGGCGTCGTTGCACGCGCCACAGTGGCGCCGATCGTTGACCCGGTCGGTGCACAGCCCCGGCGGGTCAAAGGGGCAGGGGAAGATCACCGGGTCGTCGTCATCGCAGTCTCGGCCGCCTGACATCGCCGATGCAAAGGTGTCTCCATCGGCGTCCACCCCATCGGCGCCATCGCAGTTCTGATCTTGCTCATCGCCGACCTCGTCAGGGGCGCCGGGGAAGGTCTCAGGGTCATCGTCGGCGCAGTCGTCTCCGCCGCACTCTTCCGATGGGGCCTGCGCGCCGTCGCCATCTCGGTCGCACGGGTCAATGTCCACCGTCACCGTGATCTCGACGCTGCCTTCCTGGCCGCGATCATCCAGCGCCACGGCCCGCAAGACCGCGCTTTGCTGGGTGGCCTCAGGGGTCCACTGAACCTCGGTGTCTTCGCTGAGCAGCGCCCCGTCGACGTAGATCGCCGTGCTCTCGATGGTTCCATCGTCGGTGGCGTCGAGTCGCAACAAGGTCCTGCTGCGGATCACGTCGCCTGCGGTGAGCCCTTCAAACGACACCACAGGTGGCCTGTCCAGGATCACGCTTCGCGCGTCCTGGTCTGTCAGCTCTGCGCCGTCGGTGGCGGTGGCCAGGACCGTGTAGGGGCCCGACTCCAGCTCTGACAGATCGAGCGTGGCCTCCCAGGGTTCGGCCTGTGCTGTGGCTGAGACCGTCGCGCCCAGTATGCCAAAGCGCACCGAGCGCACCCCCACTGTGTCCTGGGCCTCGGCCCGAAACACCAGCGTGTCGCCGACCACGGCGCCTTCTTCCGGCGCGAGCAGAGAGACCACCGGCGCGTTGCGGTCGATCGTGACCGCCACTTCCAGTGCTTCGCTTTGGTCTGCCGTGTCGGTGGCCACCAATCTCAGGGTGTGCGCCCCTTCTTCAAGCGCGTCCGTGTCCCACGTGTGGTTCAGCGGGGAGGCGTCCGACTCGACCAGGAGTGTGTCGTCCACAAAGAGCGCCATCTTGGAGAGGCCCTTGTCGTCGGTGGCCTGGGCCACCAACTCCACCTGGCCGCTGACCACCACCTCTTGCTGTGAATCATCGAGGTTGAGTGAAAGCTCTGTCGGTGGGCAGTCCCCACCGCACTGCGGAGCGTTGTTGGTGTCTCCAGGCGCGCTCCCTGCCGGTTTGTCATCGCCACAAGCCGAGAACAAGAGGCAGCAGCACAGCCAGACCGCCCATGAAAGGCGGCGGTGCATCCGTTGTTTGATCATGGGTCCCTCTTAAGAGCAGCCCTGGGCACAGTGTGGGGTCTTTGGTGCGCGTCTCCAGCTTGAACGCGCTTCGCTCTCTGGTATTGTTCCGACCGTCTTAAGCCGGGTCAAGCCAAGGGGAGGAGCAATGAGTCTGGAGACGACCGTGGACGCGCTTTTTGGAGGGGCGTTGTCCATTGAACAGCCCACCAAAGGACATCGCTTTGGGATCGACTCGGTGATGTTGGCGTCGTTCCCCGTGGAGCGCACCCCCGAGGTCATCATAGACGTGGGTTGTGGCACTGCGGTCATGGCCCTCATCGCCGCCAGACGCTTTAACTTGGCCCAGATCATTGGCCTGGAGGTCCAGGAGGTCATGGCTGGGCTCGCCCGTGGCAATGTAGAGCGCAACAACCTGACCGACCGCGTAAAAATCATCCATCAAGACGTGCGTCAGCCGTTGCCCGAGTCCCTGGGGGATCTGCGCGCCGGGTTGATCCTCATGAACCCGCCCTATTTCCCCGCCCACCAGGGCCAGTTGAGCCCCCAGGAGAGCCGTGCGGCGTCTCGCCATGAAGTTTTTGGCGCCCTGGAGGAGCTTTTGACCGGTTGCAGGCGCTTGCTTGCACGTCAGGGGGTGCTCAGAATGATCTATCCGGCCGAATCAATGGTGCGGGCGGTGCTGGCGGCCAACAAACGCGGGTTTAAGGTGCACAGGCTGCGGCCCATCCACTCTTTTGCCCATCAACCAGCCCGCTTTGTGGTGCTGGACCTCAAGCTCGGGGGCCGAAGAGAGTTGATCATGGAGCCTCCCACCGTCATCTACGACGCCGTGGGGGTTTATAACGCCGAAATCGAGGCCATGTTGGCCCATCAGGCGTGATGTGCGGACGCGCAAAGGGAGAGCGACGGTGGGAAAGAGGCATTTGAAGGGCGGCCTGGGGTGGTGCGGGGCGCTTTTGATGGTGACAACGCTGGGGTTGGGGGCTTGTGGGACGTCTTCGGACGGTGGCAAGGCGTCGGTGGCGACCATGCCCGAGGCGATCTCTCGCGCACAGCGCGATCTGCGCGAAGGATTGAGCGCTGGCACCGACGCTCAGCGCGACAATGCGCTCAACAACATCCGCAGCTACACCGCGCGCCACAACCCTGCCCGCTGTCAGTGCCCCGAAATGGAGATTTTTGTGGCCGGACGCTGGGAACGCGTCTTTACCTTTGATCCACCCACCGGCCAAACATCCATGGATGTGCCTGTCGAGCCCCGAGATGATGTCTTTGAGCTGCGCGCGAGGCTGATGGATCGAGAGTTTGTGGCCCCAAACCAGCTCAGCTATCGCGCGGTGGTCCTCGAAGGGGTCGAAGAAGGCTTTGAAGACCTGACCCAGTAGGCCTTTGGGCCAGTTGTGGCGTCCACATCGCCTCCCACCGCGACCGACGCCCGCTATTTGCCTGCAGCGCCCCTGAGCAACCCGATCAATTCCGCCGAAAGGACCTGGTCTGTGGACTGAACGGCGATGACCTTCTTGCCACTCTGGTACGCCATGTTGGTTTGGGACATGCCAAAGCTGCCTGCGTAGGTGCGCGCGATGTTCTCGCGGTCAAAATCCAAGACCACCACGGCCGCCATGCGCGAAGGATCCCCCTTGGCGTGCACGGTGAAGCTGTGGCTGCGCGCGTTGGGCAGTTGAGAGAGGCTCGTTTCGCCCGCGATGACCCACCCCGCACCTTTAAGACGTGCGCGGACCTGGTCTGCGCTGACCACCTGACCCTGGACGGCGTTTTGTGCTGCGTTGGCAGGAGCCTTGTCGCCTTTGTCTGCCATGTCCAATGGCTTGCAACCCTGGCCAGCGACAAATTGGGTACCCTCGGGACACTCCAGGCGGATGGCGACGCACTCTCCTTCGATTTTGCGGGTCCCTGCAGGACACTGCTCGGCATCGCCGCCCGCACCAGCGTCCATCGGATGGAAGTAAAAGTCCCCCACCAGTGACGAAGACTCCCAGGGCACCTGTTGTCCTTCGCTGTGATCTCGCACCGCAACGCGGGTGGCCTTAAAGACGTCTTCAATCTGTCGCCCAGGCACCTTCAGTTCATCGAGCAGCGCCGCCGTAAAGAGCCCATTGTCACCCTGACCATCCAGGGCGACCTTGCCCGGCGCGGTGGCGTAGGAGATGAGTGTCCCGCTGGGGGCGTCCATGAACGCCAGACCCTGGTTGACCGAACGGAAGGAGCGCGCAAAGGGGTTGTTGCGGCACGCGTCCAGGATCACGATGTTGAGCCGATTGGCGGCGATCTCCATCTTGGCCAGGACCGTGGCCACGTCCACACCCTCAATCTCGACGTCTGCCTCGCCGTCGACTTGCGCGCCGATGGGGATCAAATAATTGCGCCCCCCAACCTGCATCCCGTGACCCGCAAAATAGAAGAGCCCCACACCGCCGCTGTCTTTAAGGGCCTTGCCAAAGTCTCGAATGGCGCGCTTCATCCCCTTCTGGTCCAGGTTCTCGTGGACCTTGACCTCAAAGCCGCCCATGCCCGAAAGCGCCTTTCCCATCGCTCTGGCGTCGTTGACCGGGTTCTTCAGCGGGGAGTTTTTATAGTCGCTGTTGCCGATCACCAACGCCAGACGCTTCTCTGTCTTGGCCTCCAACGTGATCTTCTCGGCCGCTCTGAGCCCGCGCTCATCGTCTGCCTGCGCCCAGGCCGGGCTCGCCAGCCCCATCAATCCTGCGACCACCGCAACACACCACAATCCCATCCATCGACTTGTTGCCATCTTCCCTTCCCCGTGCGCGTTGATGTGCTTTTCTATTTTGCGGGCTTGAACGTGGTGTTGTTTTAGGCCTTTGAAAGGCCGAATCAAGGGACTCGAAAAAAAAGTCATTCTTTTTTGAATATCCTCCTGAAGCACACGTCCAAAGCCACCGACACCGAGCAGACAAGATCCTTCCGACCTTTGGGTTGCCCCACTTCACAAAGTGCTCGCCTTTGAGCGCCAACGGGGCACAAAGACAAACTTTGCAAACAAGGTGAGATAACTTTGTTACCTTTTCTTGCTCTGGGCAGCCCCCCAAAGCAACGGCGCACAGGTGCGTCTGTCGCATGGGGGTGGTTGTTGTTGGCATGTTTGGGCGCTGTGGGGTGCGTGACGATGGAGAGCGCGCGCTTGACGCCTCCCATCGAGGCGCACTCGGCCCACGCCACCATCAAGGTTGATTCGCTCCGCGCTGTGCGCGCCAGGACCCACAAACCGGGGACATGGGAACTGAGCGTTGTGGTGGAGTTGGTCCATCAAGGGGACGCGCCGCTGGAGGTCGAGGCCAGGGATCTGGTGCTGGCCAGTGACGCCGGTGGTCTGTCGATGGAGGCGCTGGAGATCAACACCCCTCAACGGGCCCGCGGGAAGTCGTTGACTCCGATGCGGGATCGAAAGGTGTTTGCAGGCCGCCCCCTGAAGACTTTGACGCTCGAACCACGCGTGGCGCAGTTTGTGACCGTGAACTTTGAGCCCGTGGCGTTTCTCTACGAGTCCAATGGAGACAACGCAACCTTTGCGGTGCCCGCCACAGTGACGTTGGTGTGGGAAACGGGGATTCAAGGGGAGCAGGAGGCGTGCGCCAGCCTGCTTGGAGAGACAGTCAGGACCGCGCTGGTGGATCCTGGCGATGTGGACGGGCCAAGGCTGGAGAAAACGTCCTCTTTCTTGTCTGCGGGGCTCTCGATCGAGGCTGGGATGACCTTTTATGGCCAGGGACATGCCTCGACGACCATGGGGTTTGGCGCCAGCGAGGGCTTTTTGCTGGGGTCCTGGGGGTTGGGGGTCGATGGACGACTCTATTTTGGTCACGAAGAGGTGCCTGCCTTGCCCGGAGGGAACACCTGGGGGTGGTCAATTGGGGCTTACGGCGAACATCACATTGATGCGGGGTCCTGGGTGCTGACTCCCAGGGTGGGTTATGGGTTGCGAGAGGATACCCACGGCGCCTTCAAGGTGACTGCGGAGGGGGATTATGCCTACGCAGCGCTCTATTTTGGGCGCCGTGAGGTGCCCGAGGCGCCTTTCGTACTCGCCCAGCCCCGCAGTCCCGCCCCATTTTTCATTCGCATCACCACAGACCTGGGTCTGGCGGCGTCCAATCCCCACTTCAGCCGAGCCACGGGCATCCATATTGGGGCTTCGTGGTTTGGTTTCCTCTAGGAGCAGCCCATGGAAGCGCGTCTGATCATGCTGAGCCTGGTGTTGTCGGCGGTTTGGGGCTGTGAAGAGCCCGTGCCGACGTGTGAGCAGGCCCCCGAGCTTTGCAAAACGCACAATGTCTCCAGCCGCATCCTCCAAAAGGACCTGAACCTGGCCTACGATCTGGTCTACATCCCCGATGGTTATACCGAAGAGGAGCTGCCGCAGTTCCATCGGGACGTCGAAGTGCTCATCAAATCCCTCAAGAGGACCACGGTGTACTTCACGCGGCGCCACCCGGACCTCTTCAACCACCACATCATCCCCGTGGCGTCGCCCACATCCAACACCACCAACGATGATCGGGACGATACGGTCCTGGGTGGGTATAAAAAGTATGACGCCATCAACCCTTCATCGTCTTTCATTGGCATCCGCGATGAACATGCGCGGAAATTGGCGACGCTCGCGCCCGACGCCGATGTGATTGTGGCGGTTGTGAAGGGGTCGCCATGGCGAGCCAATGCTTACACGGCGCCCAACGGTCCATCGACGGTGGTGTTGTCTGACAGTGATGTCGGAGAAGACGATGGGACATATGTCCATGAGTTGGGGCACGCCCTCTTTAATCTGGGCGATGAGTACACCGAGGTGAATCAATGCGGTGTTCCTGCACACATCGAAGGGGAGTGGAACCTGGTGCGCGACGCCAACGTCACCCTTGAACCTGAGGGGGACAAGTGGCGCCACATTCTGCCCGAGCATGTTGAAGCGCTCGAAGGCGGTGCGCGCTTCTCACAGTGCGTCTACCACCCTGCGCCTCGGTGCAAGATGAACGCGTCCCACGATGAGTTCTGCGCGGTCTGCGCCGCAGAAATCGAGGCCGTCATTGGAGCGCGCCTTTGTGGTCACGAGTACCAGCCGCCCCGGGCCGCCATTGTCAAACCGGCTTCGGGTCAGGTCTTGACCCAGCATGTGGCGTTGGAGTTGGCGACCTTTGAGCACTCGGCGCTGGCCTGGATGGAGGTGACGATAGGAGACCAGAGCATCTACAGAGGTCCCTACAGGGCGTCGAGCTTCTGGCATCTGCCTGCCATCTCGGATGGTGCCTATCCGCTCTGTGTCACCCTCCAGGATTCGTTTGAGCAATCCACCACGGTATGTTCTGAGGTGACCGTGGGCAATGACCCCATCGCGTACCCTGTCTCCAAGGAGCCGGTGGGGCAGTGGCCGTGGTTGTCTGCGGAGCTGTATGGGCACAGTGAGCCTCAGACGTCTCGGTGGTTTGATGCTGAGGAGCCTTTGAGGGCTGGTTTGGTGATCCGGGCCGATGTGGGACGCATCCCAGAGGGTTATCTCCTTCACAGCATCGACATCAATGATCGCCCGGCCAAGATGATCAGCCCCACCGAGGGGTTGATGCGCTTGGTGCCTGGCGATCTGTCCCGTGGTGTGGAGGTGTCGGTGACGCTGGAGAACTCTGCGGGGCAAAGGGCCAGGCTCCCTGTGGCTCGGCGGACCGTGATTCCGCCGCCGCTGGGCACTTTGGAGTGGATCGGGCCTGTCCAGGAGGGCGCTGTGGTCACTGGGGCGGTGCCTGTGGCCTTCAGGCTCGGCGGCGCCGTGGGTTTTACCCCCCAATCGGTGGAGCTTGTGGTCAATGGGCGCTTTACGGTGCCCCATCACCCCCCTGTAGAGGACTGGCCTGCGCAAATCCACGAGCATGTGGTCTTCTTTGACGCCTCGCGCTACACCTCGGGGCCCATGGACCTGGAAGTTCGGGTCACTGATGGATGGGGGAGGACACAAACCAAGGCCATGTCGGTCATCATTGACCACAGCATCGACGCCAGACCGACCCTTGAGCCCGCTGGAGACTTCTCCTTCACCTCACCGCTGCGTGCGCGCGTGCCTTCGGACGCCAATGTGTGGTCGGCGACGCTGTGGTTGGAGCGCGGCCCGCTTCAAGAGAAGTTTGGAGGCCCCTACGTGTGGGCCTACCCGGCCATTCTGGGCTCTGCGATGGAGGTGGAGGGCTTTTCCTTCCCCCGGACGCTGCGCGGCGGCGGCCCGATGCAGGCCCTTGTCCTTGTTCAAACCCGTCAAGGGCTCGCCGGAAGCCGGATAGAGACTGTCAATGTGCAGGATTTTGAGCGCAATGAGTCCCCACAGCCCATTTTCAGCGCGCGTCCCGCCTGTGAGCTGCCTCCCGTGGAGCTTCAACTCGGCTGCCATCACATTCCAAAGGGCTCTTCGCCTGCCAGAACCGGTCGGGGGCTGCTTGTGATGGCCTTGTTGTGTGGATTCGTGGTCACTCGGCGAAGGCGGCGAGCTTGAATGATGTCCTTGGACGGCTCAAAGAGGCTCTTTGGGGCGGGTAAAGGGCAATAGGGGGCTAGGCTGGTGGTGAATTGTGTCCCACGGCGTCGTGTTTGAAGACCCAATCACCATTCGATCGGCATGCCGTCCCTGAAAAATCCTCCAGAAGGGCCGTCGTCGTCCAAAGTGGCAGCCCAGATAATGCCTTCGACGCCTTTTTGAACGCTTCGGGTCGCCGAAGGGCCCCCCATGTCGGTGCGAACCCAGCCTGGACAGACGGCGTTGACCTTGATGGCGGGCGAAGACTCTTGATCTGCGATGCGTGTCAGCGCGTTGAGGGCCGTTTTGGAGACTCTGTAGGCGGGCCAACCCGATCCCATCTCATTCAACGCACCCATGCCTGAGGAAACATTGACGATGCGGCCGTAATTGCCCCGCTCCATCAATGTTACGGCGCGGTGCATGGTGCGCATGGCGCTCAGAGTGTTGGTGTTCTCTGCACGCTTCAAACCCCAGGCCTCTGTTGTCACCGGTCACCACCGCGATCTTCTTGTCCATCTTGAGTCCCTCCTTCATCTCTCCTGGTCCTTGTGTTCATCCACCAGTCCCTGGAGCTTTGTGTCTTTGTCGGTTGGACTTTACGCACCGGTGCCCATTTTCCAAGGCGATGTGACTTGCAAGGCGGGCCCTGCATCTGTTGTGGTGCGGGCTGTGACATCTGACCCCCCAAACACACCCAGAGTGCGGTGTTGGGGCAGCGGCCTGCAAAGACTCGACCCACGCTTTGTTTAAAATAGATAAGGAGACGCGCAAGACATGAGCAAGCTCGACTACTCCACCCAGGTGACCAGCATCACTGGTCAGTCCAAAGACCTGTCCGAATACGAAGGGCAGGTGCTCTTGATCGTCAACACGGCCAGCAAGTGCGGGTTCACACCTCAGTTCAAAGGTCTGGAGTCTTTGCACAAAGAGTTTGAAGGCCAGGGACTGGCGGTGCTGGGCTTTCCCTGCAACCAGTTTGGCAAGCAGGACCCAGGGAGCGACGACGAGATCGCCAGCTTCTGCCAACTCAACTACGGCGTCTCCTTTGCCATGCACAGCAAGATCAAGGTCAACGGTGCCGACGCCCACCCCCTCTTCAAACAGCTCAAGTCGGCCGCCCCTGGTCTGCTGGGCACCGAGGCCATCAAGTGGAACTTCACCAAGTTCCTGGTGGGCCGAGACGGGACCATCCTCAAGCGCTACTCCTCGCGCGATACCCCCAAAGCCATCGGCAAGGACATCAAAGCTGCGCTCTAAGGCCGGTCATGTCTTAGAGACTTTGCGGCCCAACATCCCCCGTTTGGGTCGCTTGTCGTTCTGCCGCCTTCTCTCAAACCCTTCCCCCTGCTCATCACAACGCTCCCTGAATCCCTTTGATTTTTGGGGTTGCGTATGTCTGTTTCCCTTTGGACACCTTCCCCAGGTGTTCAATCCGGGGGTGTAGTGCGACGCCGCCGTCATGCTGGTAAAAAGTGTGTCCATCCCCTTTATCAGGGCGTTGGCGGCGTTTTTGTGTCCTGCCAGGATTATTTTTCAAAAAATTTAGCGAATAATGTTCGCGATTTGTGGGCGCTCGAAGCGCGCGCTGGCCGGTGTCGGCGCGTGGGTCTGGTGTGGTGTGTCGTGAGTGCGTCACAGGGATGTGGCTGTTCTGTACAGGGCGCTGGCATGGGCCGTGCTCTAGTGAGGGGCCGTGGCACCGATGGCCGCATAACACTCACGGAGGGCAGGAACATGAGCAAAGTGTACTGGATGAGCGCGTTGGTTGTGGTGGCGACGGTCTGGACGGGGTGCTTCCCCATGGTCGCTGTGTGCCCTGGCATCGAAGGCGGCAGTGAGACGGCCTACCACGTGGTCAACAAGAGCCGCATCGACGTAGAGATCGAGGCGGCGACCATCTTCAGCCCTTCCACCGATGCCCAGTTGGAGTTGAACGTGGCGCAACCGGGCGAGCGGATCCGGATCTACACGCACTTTCACTACTCGCAAGAGGCGCTGTACCCGTCGGCGGCCTTCGCTGAGCTTCGCCTGGTGGTTCCGCAGCCCGATGGCACCTTTGAAACGATCGATTTGCCGCTCGATGGCTCTCAGTGGGTGCTGACCGACGACGGTCTGGAGCTGGAAGTGACCGATGAGATGCTGGGTGTGAGCGATGACGTGGTCAGCATCCCACTGTGAGCCCCTTTGATGACCCGGTGCAGTGCATGAATTGGGTCGCGGCGCCTTGCCGTGGCCCCCAAACGCAAGAGGTGAAGCCATGTCTGGTCGCAAAGTGTGTTGTTGGGCGGTGTGGGCGGTGTTGTGTGTCTTCTGGACGGGGTGCTCTGGCGATGAATGCAGCAGTTTTCTGCTGCCACCCAGGTGTGTGGAGCACAGTTGTCTTGAGGAGACCTATTTTATCGTCAACGAGAGCAGCCTGACGCTCGAAATTGAGCACAACGGCCCGGGGACGCCCGATGATGACTCTCAGAACGTTGTTCAGGCGGGTGAACGGGCCAAAATATACCGTTTTGTGGACTGCACCTTTGGTGATGTGTCCCCCAAAAGTGCGATGGGGAACCTCAAAGCCATCATCCCCGATGGCGAAGGCAGCTTTCGGGAGGTGTCGTTGCCGCTTGAGGGACCGCCATGGCGGTTTGTCGGGGAGAGTCTGGAGCTGACCGTGACCGACGAGATGCTGGCCGCCGACTGATCTGTTCCTTGTCACCGCCGCAGCGTCATGATCTGCGTTTGCGGCGCTTTTTGCGGCGCTTGTTGGTGGCCGGTGGGTAGACGCCGTCCTCTTCAAACCGATATTTGAGGGCTTTCATGATGTCGGTCAGGCCCTGGCGGTCGCATCCGAGCCATGACATGGGTTCATTGGGCACTTCGGCGGGGCCCTTGCGGATGTTTTTGCGCAAGAAGGCCATCAACCGCTCCAACATATCGATCCGAACGCAGCGCTGGCCCATCCTGGGGTAGCCCATGGCGCTGGCAAAGTCGTCATTCCACTGTGTGATCGGCGCCACGGCGGCTTTGTGAAGCGCTGGCGCCTCTTTAATGTCCATCCAGGCCATCAAGAGGGCCGCGCGCATGGGTTGTTGACCGGGTTTGAGCATGGCCATGGCGTAGATGTGGCGCACGCCGACCCGAATTTGCAGCCGGGCCATGGTCTTGCGGTCGTCTGGGGTCAACTCCTGGAGAAGATCGCGCACTTCTCGGCGGTCCATGACGCCAAGTCGGCTGTGGAGGCTGTAGAGGAGCCCTCGGAGGGGCCCGCTGGCGCGTTTGTCTTCAAAGCGCTGCGCCAGCGCCTTGGTTTGTGCCTTGAGCCAGCCGTGGGTCACCTCCTGAATCTTGCGCCGCAGCTCATCGGGCAACAAATCCATGGGCATCATGCGCAGCTTGGGGGCGTCGATCCTTGGCCCGCGCTCCAGGCGCGCAAGAGGCTGGCCCTTCCAGTGCAGCTTCAGGTCCTCTCCCCACGAGAAATGCTGGTCGCCCTCGTCCAGCAGCATCTGAGCCTGTGCCAGCGCGGCGCTTGTGGAGGCCTTGTGACCGTGGCGCCGCGTCTCTTTGGCGCCAAAGAGGCGGCTGGCCTCCAGGTTGGGGACAAAGGAGAAGCTCTCGATGTGTCCAAGCGGCAGCGTCTTGGTGGTGACGACGCCCTGGTCGTCCAACGCGACGCCGTGCGGCACTGGCCTGGGGACCTGAACGCCGACCCGCTCTTCGACAAACTGCAGCGTGAGGCGATCGTGCAGCGCGGCGGAGAGGCGAGCCTCCATCCCGAGGACGCGTTGACGCCAGCGCTCTTTGTTGCTGACCCAGTTGGCGCGGTGGGCGATGTAGGCCCAGGTGCGGGTGTAGGCGATGCGCTGCATCATGGTGTCGATGTCGCCGTCGGTGGTGTCGAGGCGGCGCAGACGACCTTCGAGCCACTCGGGCTCAATGCGGCCATATTTGTCGGTCAGTTGCAGGTAGATCTGCCCCAGGATGCGCACGTGCGACCACTGGGAGTCCTGGCGGTAGTCCGGGATGCGGCAGACGTCCCAGAGCAGCTCGACGTTGGCGGGGCTGTGGTTGGCGCGGGCCAGGATGTCGGGTGAGCGCAGGAGCATGCGCAGAGCGCGCTCGTCCTCCATGTTGCGGGCGCCGACCATGGTTTGGGAGAACGGCGCGCGCGTGAGGCCCTCAAGCAAGCTCTGGACGCTGTCAAACTCCAGGTCTGAGTTGCGGTAGTAGATTTTGCGCACGGGCTCAAAGCGCTGGCGTTCGACGGCGTCGATGATGCCGCCCGGCAGGCGCGAGCGCCGCGAGCATTCCCGGGTCAAGCTAAAGAACCCCGGACTCTCAAAGCGCCCCGCTCGCCCCGCGATCTGGCCCATTTCCCAGGGCTCAAGGTGGCGGTGCTCCTGGCCGTCATACTTCATCAGCGCGCCAAAGAAGACGTGCTTGATGTTCAAATTCAGCCCCATGCCAATGGCGTCGGTCGAGACCATGTGCTGGACCTCGCCGGACTCAAACATCTCGACCTGGGCGTTGCGGGCGTGGGGTGAGAGGGCGCCAAAGACCACCGCCGCGCCGCCCGCGCTGGCGCGGATGCGCTCGGCCAACTCATAGAGGTGTCCCACAGAGAAGGCCACGACGGCCGAGCGGTGGGGCAGTGCCGAGAGCTTGCGCGGGTCTTCGTAGCTGAGCTTGGAGAAGCGCTCGAAGGTTTTTATCTTGGCGGTGGGGACCAGGCGCTCAATGATGGGGCGCATGGTGTCCGAGCCCATAAACCAGGTTTCGCGGGTGCCCCGGAAGTTGAGCAGCCGGTCGGTGAAGACGTGGCCGCGCTCGGGGTGTGAGGCCAGTTGGATTTCATCGACCGCGACAAAGGGCACGGCTTTGTTGATGGGCATGGACTCGACGGTGCAGACCCAGAAGCGCGCCTTGTGGGGGACGATGCGTTCTTCGCCGGTCAGCAGCGCGACGTCTCGTGCGCCCACGCGTGCGCAGACGCGATCGTAGACCTCGCGGGCCAGCAGCCGCAGCGGCAAGCCGATCATGCCGGCGCCAAAGGCCACCATGCGCTCAATGGCGCGGTGTGTCTTGCCTGTGTTGGTCGGTCCCAGGAGCGCCACGATGTGGCTCCCGGTGCCGCCAGTGCTCAAAGTGTCGGTCGGTGGCAGGGACATGGAACCCTTTTGCTGTGTTGGCCCTGTGGGTCTGAGGTCAATGACGCCAGGCAGCGAGGCTGACCCGGTAGAGTGGTGCAACGCGGTACCAGAACACAGCCGCGTTCTGGTATAACATGCTTCAGCACCTGCCTGTCCCACCAGAAGATCATCTGGTAGGGGTTTGAATTGTCCTCATCAGGGCCTTTTTTCCCAACAGCCTACTTGAAAGAGATGCACAGGACACCGCCGCGGTGTCCCTTGTCGCAGTGGATGTAGTTGGTAGGCGGTTTGTTGGGTATTTCAAGGGGAGATGTCACTTTGGCAGAACCGTTCAAGGAAGTTTTCAACGCTCAGACCATCGCCGCGCTGGCGCAACACGTGGCCCAGAAGCACCCAGGCTTCGACAAGGAGGGCTTTGTGGCGGCGGCGACCGCCGATCTGTCCTCACTGGAGATGAAAGACCGCTCGATGCAGATCGCCAAGGCGCTAGGAGAGCGTCTTCCAGAGGATTTTGACGAGGCCGCGTCGATCCTGGAGGCGACTCTGGCTCCGGAGCGCGATGTGGGCATCGGCGAGATGGCCATTGGGGAGCTTGGCGTGGAGGGCTGGATGATCTGGCCGATGGGTCAGGTCGTGGTGGACAGGGGCATGGGGCACTTTGATCGCTCGATGCAGGCGCTCAACGCAATGACGCGGCGGTTTTCGACTGAATTTGCCGTGCGGTTCTTCATCCAGAATGACTCCGAGCGGGCTTTGACCATTATGAAGGGCTGGTTGGGTGATGAAAGCGTCCACGTGCGACGCCTTGTCTCTGAAGGCACGCGCCCAAGGCTGCCATGGGGCATTCGATTGAACCATTTTGTGTCCGATCCGCAGCCTTTACTGCCCATTCTGAAGGCGCTCAGGGACGATCCGAGCGAGTATGTCCGCCGTTCGGTCGCCAACAACCTCAACGACATCGCCAAGGATCACCCGGACCTGGTGGCAGAGCTGGCCCAGGAGTGGATGAAGGACGCCCCGGCACCCCGTCAGAAGCTGATCCGCCATGCTTGCCGGACTTTGGTCAAGAATGGCCACCGAGGGGCGCTGAAGGCGCTTGGTTTTGGGGCGCCAGAGGTTGAGTTGAGTGGTTTTGAGGTCAAGACGCCGCTGGTGAAGATGGGGGAGGCGGCCGTTTTTGGCGTTGAAGTGCGTTCGACGGCCTCAAAGCCGCAAAAATTGGTGCTGGACTATGTGGTTCACCACGTCAAAGCCAATGGAAAGCGCACCGAGAAGGTCTTCAAATGGAAGAAGTGGACGCTGAAGGCTGGCGAAGTGGCCAAGCTGGAGCGAAAGCACCCTTTTAAAGCCATATCGACCCGCAAATACTACAGCGGAGAGCACAGCGTGGAGTTGTTGATCAACGGTGAGCGCTTCCCGGGCGGTGATTTTACGCTCGATGTGGGGTAGGTGTGGCCAGTGGGGGGCTTTGGGGCGCTGTGATCTCCAGGCAGAGGCGCTGTGCGGCGCAGAACCCCGCGAATCACTCGCCGTTTTGACTCAAGATTTGCCCAGAATGGTCAGCGTGTCGCCGTCGAGGCTGAATCCGTAGCGGGTCAGGCCCACTGGAGCGGGCCCGCCGAGCCGTTCGCCCTCAAAAGAGAAGGTCGCGCCGTGGCATGGGCAGCGCCAGCCGTCCCCGTTGCGCCCCACGCAGCAGTTTTGGTGGCTGCACTCGGTGCCCGTGATCACAAAATCGTTGTCGGCGGTGCGTGTGACGGCGATGGGGCACGAAAGTCCGGCGTCGATGAGCTTGGTCTGGCCTCTTTGAGCCAGTTCCGGGTGTTCGGTCAACGCCAGGGGAAGATCCTGGGTCAAATCATCAAGGTTTGCGTCGTCGCCGCAGCCGTAGGGCAGCGCAGCGGCCATTGTCAGCGCTGCGGCGGCGCCCGTGGCCTCTTTGAGGAACTGGCGGCGGTTGCATTCGGCGCAGGGGGGAGCTTTGGGGTCTTGGGTCATGGCGATCTTGTCACTCCTGGGATTGGCGGCGTTCCATCAGCGCTGCTTCGATGACGCGCAGGATGTCAAAGCGGGTGATGGCGCCGACGAGGCGCCCGTTGTCTACGACCGGGTAGCGGCGGAAGTTGCGGCTTAAGAAGAGCCCGGCCACAAAGTAGATGTTGGTGTCGGGTTTGATGGTCTCGACGTGGACGTGCATGAAGTCGCGCACGGTGCCGGTGGGGAACTTACCGTCGTGGCCTGTGGCCAGGAGTCTCAAACAATCCTTTTCGGTCAGGATGCCCACCAGCGCGCCGTCTGCGTCGACGACGGGCGCTCCGGTGACTTTGCTCTTCAGCAGGAAGTCCACGGCCTTAAGGATCTCCATATCGGGGGTGACGGTGGGGACCGTGGTGTCCATGTAGTCGCGGACCTGGGGAAGCTTGGTCATGGCGAGGCTCCTGGTGTGTGGCGCGGTGGGGTGCAGGTGGGGGTTTGCTGACCCGATGGGTGCGGATGTGCCCGCGCCCAATCTGTCTGTTGTTGGCCTGCCTGATCCCCATCGGTGGCCTGGTGTTGTGTCGTCGACTCTTCTATAGCGTACCCAATTGATGTTCATCGGGGAAGGGCCTATCCTTGCCCGGCTTTACAACGATTGTAGGGCTTCGCCGAGATTGTCGGTGCGCAAGGATGCGCAAAGGAGGAGAGGATGTTTGATCGCAGCACAAGCCGCGCGCCAGTGTTTGTCCTGGCGGCGCTCTTGCTGGTGGTCACGGTCGGGTGCGGAGAGTCCGAAGAAGAGATCGCGCAGCGCGAAGCTGCCGAGGCCGCCGAGCGCGCCGAAGCGATCGACGCCTTTGAGATGCGCGTGCCCGCGTTGGTGGTTGAGCAGGCCCGCGCCGAGCTCCCCGCAGACCCGCTGGACCGTGCCCTGGATTCCACCCGAGACCAGCTCCACAACGCCGACCTGGTGGCGTCGCTCTACAAACAAGGCAAGGGACAGGCCTTCCTGGTCGAGGGGGCTTCATTGAGCGCCGCTGGCGCCAGGACGTTTGAGGCGCTCACTGGAGCGACCGCCGATGCCCTGGTCCCTGCCAACTACCACGCCGAAGCGCTCTCCCAACTCCAGGAGCAGCTCGGGGGGGGCGAAGAGGCGGCGAAGCTCGCCCTGAGCCCGGCGCAACGCGATGCCCTGGACGCTGCGTTGGCCCAGGTCCCCGACGAAGCCACCGAGGCTGAAGTGCAGGCGGCGCTGATGACCGCCCTGAAGGCCGCGACCGAAGGGACCGAGCAGGGCCAGTGGTTGGAGCGCAAGCGCGCGCAGGTCTCCGAGTTGTCCGGACAGGCCATGGAGATGGAGCTGCTGCTGGCCGACGGGGCGCTGCGCTACGCGCGCGACATGAAGCATTTCAACATGCACGGGGTGCCCGAGGCGACGCTGAAGTCCAAGGGAGAGGCGAAGCTGATTGAAGAGCGTCAGCGGGCGTTTTTTGAGGCGTTGCAAGCCGCCGCACAGAGCGACGAGGCCGCCGAAGAGGTCTTTGTGGGGCTCTACCCCTTTGCGGCCGAGCAGTACGCCAAGATGCGCGATGTGGTGGTGCGCTACGAGGGCATTGTGGCCAGCGGCGGTTGGCCTGTGAAGATGCCCTACTTCCCCAAACCCAAGAAAGGGGCCATCACCCGCTACAAGCCGGGCCTGAAGCGCTACCCCGACGACTCCATCCGGCTGCTCAAGGAGCGTCTGGCCGGCGAGAAGCTTTACGAAGGGCCGATCGACAACACCTGGGACAAGGCCTTTACCAAGGCGCTGCGGCGCTACCGCATGAGCAACCTGCTGGGCGAGAAGGTCTGGATTGACTATGAGACCCTTCAGGCGATGAAGGTCCCGGCGGAGTATCGTCTGGCCCAGGTGAAGATCAACATGCAGCGGTTGCGGCAAAGTCGGCTGGGTCACGAGGACTACTATGTCTACGTCAACATCCCGAAGTACATCGCGCAGGTGTGGGATGGGGGCAAGAAGGCGATGGAGTTCAACGTGGTGGTGGGCAGCCGCAAGAAGTGGCACAAGAAGAACCGCAAGACTCGCCAGTGGGAGATCGATTTTCAGGACGCCACGCCGCTTTTGAGCGCTCAGATGGACACGTTGGTCTTCAATCCGTTTTGGACGGTGCCTGCGCGGCTGCGCAAGCAGCTTAAGAAGCAGGCCAAGGACGACCCCAACTTCTGGAAAGACAACGGTTATGAGGTGACGCCCTACGGAAGCGGCGAGATCATCCGCCAGAAGCCGGGGATCAACAACGCGTTGGGGCAGGTGAAGTTCCTTTTTCCCAACAGCGACGACATCTACATGCACGACACGCCCAAGAAGGGGCTCTTTAGAGAGGTTGTGCGTGCGTTCAGCCATGGTTGCGTGCGTGTGCACGAGCCGTTGAAGCTGGCGCAGTACATTCTGTCGCGGGAAAACGAGGATTGGAGCAAGCGCAGGGTGCAGATCAGCGCCAAGAGCGGTGTTCGGGCGCGGATTGGGCTTAAAGATGGCCCGATGGTGCACACCGATTACGTCACAGTAGAGGTGTCCGAGGAGGATGAGGTGATGTTTTACTGGGACATCTACCACTGGGACATCGCGCAGGTGAAGGAAATGTACGGGATCGAGGGCCCGTGGGGTCCTCACTACCCTTAAAGGACCGGCTTGGGAGCGTTCCCTGGGGCAGAGCGCAGTCCTTGGCGGCAGACAGCGGGTGATTGGATGCGTGTAAAGGCTTGGTGTGTGCTGTGTCTGGGAGCATTGGCGATGGTGTTGGCGCCAGTGGAGGCCTCATCCCAGGAGTATGGGGTGTATGGGCTGCTTGGTTTCAACGCCGAGGCGGAGTTTGACGACGTCTCGTTCTCCAACGACAACGGCGCGCTGCGGTTGGACGGGGATGAGGACGAGGATCTGGAGGACAACCTGGGTGTTCTGGTGTTGGGCGAGACGGAGTTGGGCTCCGGTTTGGCCTGGGGCGGGATGGCCAAACTGGTTTTTGCTGAAGGGGACGAGAGCGACGGCAACTATACGACGCTGGATTTGGGGGTGTCGGGCCGCTGGAGGGCGCCGGTGAAGTCCTTTGACCTGGATCTGGTCGGTGCGATTGGTCCTTCGGTGCTCTTTTTGGCCGATTTGGACGATCCCTTTGACGATTACAGCTTTCTTACGCTGGGTTACCACCTGACGGCGGGCGTGTTTGCCTCAAAGAAGGTGGGGAGTGTCACGCTCAGTGCAGGCCTTTTGCTCTCCAGGGAGTCCTACGCCGATACAGAGGACGAAGACAACATCGATCCCTTTGGGGATGTGACGATTGAGTTTGAGGACGGGGTGATGACCCGTGGTTATCTGGTGTTGGGCGCCCGTTTTGGGGGTTGAGCGCCGGGTTTGTATGTGTGGCGCGTCGTCAAATCCCTGATCGTCATCGACGTGGGGTTCAGGGGGTGTCTTCGGGAGCGTTTTGAAGCTCGGTGGCCGGTTGGTCGTCGGGCTTTTTTCGTTCAAAGACGGCGGCGAAGAAGCCATCGGTGCCGTGAAGGTGTGGCGCCAGGCGCATCCAGGGGCTCTGGTCGGGGAACTGGGGGGTTTGGGAGGCGCAGCGGTCGAAGATCTGAGCGACGGGGACGGGGGTGAAGGTGTCTCCGTGGGTTTTGAGGAAGTGCTCGACGGTCTGCTGGTTCTCCTGGGGGAGCAGAGAGCAGGTGGCGTAGACGAGTCTGCCGCCGGGGCGGACCATGCGGGCATAGCGCTCGATGATCTCGGCCTGGATGGCGGCGTATTTTGTGGGGGCGGTGGCCTGGAGCTTCCAGGCGTCGTCAGGGTTGCGCCGCAGAGCGCCGGTGCCAGAGCAGGGGGCGTCGATGAGGACCACGTCGGCGCGTTTTTTCAGGCGCGCCAGCTTCTTGGTGCCGTCTTTGTCGATGGCGTGGAAGCGCAGGTTGTGGACCCTGGCGCGGCGCGCGCGTGGTTTGAGCTGTGAGAGGCGGTGTTGGTAGGCGTCCATGGCGTAGAGCATGCCCTTGTTGTGCATGTCGGCGGCCAGGTGGAGGGTTTTGCCTCCGGCGCCAGCGCAGGCGTCGATGACGCACTGTCCAGGCTCTGCTTCTGCCAGCAGCCCGATGAGCTGGCTGCCTTCGTCCTGAATTTCAAAGAGGCCTTGCTTGAAGGCCTGGGTCTTCATGACGCGCGCGTGTCCGGTGACGGTCAGCCCGATGGGGCTGTATTTGGTCGGTGAGGTGCGCACGCCCTGACGCGAGAGCATGGTGCGGACTTCCTGGCGCGTGGCGTAGAGCGTGTTGACGCGCAGGGTCAGCGGCGGTGGGCGTTTGAGGGCGGCGGCCAGCTTGGGGGCTTGCTCCTGGCCCCAGGCTTCGATGAGGGCGGCGGAGAGCCACAAGGGCAGGCTGTGCTTCTGGGCGATGGCCTCGGCGGGGTTTTGAGGCGGCGGGCGCTTGCGGAAGCGGGCGATGGCTTCCATGACAGGTTCGATTTGATCGTCGGGGCGCGGCAGGTCTGTGGGTTTGAGGTGGGTCCACCCCAGGAGATAGAGCAGGACAAAGGAGTGCGGGTCGGGTTTGAAGGGCAGCTCTTTGGAAGCCTCGATGAGGAGCCCGCGTCGCCGGATGATGCCGTAGGTGGTTTTGGCCAGAAAGTCGCGCTCTTTGCGGTCGATGCGCTTTTGTTGGCGCAGGAACGCGGTGACTTCACGGTCGGCGGGGCGTTTGCTGTGGGAGACGCGGGCGTAGAGCGTCTCGAGCGCTTCGACCAGGAGGTATGAGAGCGGCAGTTGAACCATGTCGGTGGCCTTGTGCGGGTCAAAAACGTGCATCACTGCGCCGCCTGTATGGGGTGCAGCCTTGAACGTGCCCAATATGCACTTCCGAGGGGTTTATGCCAGTGCATCGGTGGCGTCGGGCTCACTTTTGAGCTTCTTTGGCGCCGTTTGCCGCCCTTTTAAGGGGGTGTGGGCAGGGGTTGTAAGGCATCTTTTACGGTCTTTTTTAATTTTTAATTGAATACAGCCTTGAAGCGTCCGTCGCTGGACCCAATCAGCACTGGTTTTCGGGCTTTGGCTCAAGGCGGTCATCACTCATTGGGTGGTGGCGGCCTCGTTGTGTTTTAAATATCGCCCGAATTGCTGTTAACGGAACGCACAACCGACGCGTCTGTCTCGAAGAGCCGGTCAAGGCTTGTTCTCGGACGCCATGTTTGTGGATGAAGCGCCTTTGCGGTGGCAAAGGTGACGGGTGAACTGCGCCTTGTGGCGCGCTTGAGAGAAAACTCCGTTCGTGGCCCTTGTGGTCGTGGTCGGTGAGGATATTGCTGCGGAGGAATGTGGGCCTTTGGGCGCTCTTTGTGGAACCAACATGGTTGTCCGCCATGCACGGGTGCGTCCGAGCCATGCCAGTGCCATTTTGGATGGCACTTCAGGAGGAGACAGATGCGTTTGGAGAGTGTGAATCATCGCGGGTTGGTGCTTTTGGGGCTCTTGGGGGCGGTTGCGCTCCTTTCTGGATGCCCGAGCTTTGCGCAGTTTCAAGAAGCGGATGTTTTGGAGAAGGGTGAGTCGAAGTTTGGCGTCGGTATCGGTGCGACATCCTACTCGTTTGACGTGGGTGTGGATGGTGACGAGGACATTGAGACCTTTACGGTGCCTCAGCTCAGCGTCTGGGGCCGTTATGGGTTGACCGAGAAGCTCGAACTGCACGGTCACATCTGGTTGCCCTTTGGTGCGACGCTCGGTGGGAAGTACCAGTTGATCGGAAACCGCAAACAGGAGGGTTTTGCGCTCTCTGTGGGTGGTGATGTGGGCTATTTGACGATCTCGTCGGGGGATTTGGAGACGAACATCCTCGACATCTACATCCCGATCTACACGGGGTATCGGTTCTCGGAGGATTTTGCGCTCTATCTGACGCCAAAATATGACCTGCGGATCCTTTCGGGGAGCAGCTCGGGCACCGCGCACCTCTTTGGTGGCACGGTGGGTACGGCGATCGGCAAGGACGTGCAGTTCATCATGGAGGCCTCGGTGCTGATGGACTCGGATTTGGGCGAACCGGTCGTCAACGGCGGCATTGGCCTGGCGTTTTGAACCAGGTGTGCCCGATTTGAGCGACAAAGACACGAGTGTGCGCTGCGGACTGGCGTGATGGCTGGTCCGCGGTGTGATGTTGGCGGCGTCGGAGGGTCTTCTCCGGCGCCGTTGCGTGTTTTTGGGGGGAACTGGGGGGTTGGTTCAGTCGAAGACGGCGATGGTGGCCCCTTCTTCGGCGGCGGACCAGGGTTCGACGGTGAGGGTGCGGCCGTTGAGGGTGATGTCGATGGGTTGTCCGTCTGCGGGCAGGGCTGCGTCGACTGCGTTGAGGAAGGGGAAGCTGCCGAAGGTGGACACGGCGGTGCCCTGGGTTTCTCCGTCGCCGTTGGCGTCGTAGAGGAAGATGGCGATGGTGGTCTGGTCGGGGGAGGCGACTTCGGGGGTGGAGAGGGTGAGGTCGCCGATGGTGAGGGTGTCTGTGGTGTCGTTCAGGGCGCGGCTGGACATGAAGATGACGGTGACGGCCTCTCCGGTCTTGAAGGGGATGATGGACAGGAGCGTGCCAGCCAGTGAGCCGGGGCCAGGCAGGGTGCGCAGGTAGACCATGTCGTTGGAGCGCGTGAAGGGCTCTCGGTAGTAGTGCACGGGGGTGGCGTCGGGTCCGGGGGGTTGGACGCGCATCTCATAGTGGGTTTGGGGCTGGGCGATGAAGGGTCCCCAGTGGCCGAGTTCGTCGGTGGGGAAGACGGCCACTGGGTCGCCCTGGCGTTTGCCCTGGTCATCGAGGGCGAAGATGGTCACGACGCCCTCGACCACGGGGGCGTTTTCGCCAAGCGAGAGCGCCTTGCCGGAGATGTAGAGGGTGTCTTCGGGGGTGACGGTGGTGGTTTGGGGCTCCTGTCCATCGGTGATGAAGTTGTAGATGGCAGTGAAGGAGGCCTCGGAGGTGGCCACGGCGTAGTGGTCTTCGGTTTGGAGCGAGACGTTGGTGGCGCCGGGGATGTCGTCTTTGGGATCGATGATGAGGTCGCCCTGGCTCCAGAGGTTGAGCGTGGGCACGGGGTTGTCCGCGGGTCCAGCGGGGCCTTCGTTGACGAAGCTGCCGATGTGGACGTAGTGGGCGACTTTGGCGGCGCGTTGGGGCTCAGAGAGGTAGCTGTAGCCGAGGTTTCCGCCTGCGGAGTGTCCCCAGAGGTCGACCTGGGCGGCGTTGTTGTCGGCCAGGACTTTGTCGATGAAGGCGTCCAGGAGGTCTTCGTTGGGGGCGTCGCCGTCGAGGGTGTTCCAGTCAAAGGGGTGGATGCGGTCCAGGCAGTATCCGTTGCTGGCCAGCCGCAGCGCGTGAAGGGCGTAGGTGTCGCCTGAGGCGAGGAAGCCGTGGGCCGCGATGATCGGGTTGCGGTCGCTTTGGCAGGGTGGCGGTGTCGCGGGGTCGGTGAAGTCGGGCGGCGGCGGAGGATCGGCGTCGGGTTGGTCGGTGATGTCGTCATCGCTGGCGTCCATGGGGGGAGGATCAGCGTCGCCATCGTTGGCGTCGGCGGCGTTATTGGGGGCGTTGTTGTCGGGCTCGGCGGCGTTGTTGTTGTCGTCGTCTGAGCAGGCGTTGCCAAGGAGCATCAAGGCGCAGGCGGCGATGAGCAGCGCAGGCCGTGTTGGTTTGGAGAGCATGGTGTGGTCACCCGTGTTGGGAGTTGTGGTCACAGAGGCAAGGATGATGCGGGTTGGTGAAGGATTCAACAACCTTTTTCAAAGTTGGCCCGGTGTTTGCTCTAACGATTTGCCGTCTGGCGCACTGGAGGGTGGCTCTTTGGTGCGCGGGACCCTGGCGGTGCTGGGTCACCAACCCCAGGCCGTGTTTGACCCTTGGTGTGCGTTGCAGCCATCGGGGTCGTTGCCATCAAAGTCGACATGCCTGATGTCGGCGCTTGTGGGGAGGCGAAAGCCAAACCTCTTTGGTGGAAGCGATGCCGTTGTTTGTAAGGCGGACGGGGGGTCAGACACCGCTTGCGGCTGGTGGCCAGGGGCTGCCTGGTGGTCGGATTCGAGGTCGCGGTCACGCGCGGGCTCGGGGTCGACACGGTTCTCTATTTCCACGTCTTGAGGGACCCCTTACCCATAGAGAGGGGGAGCGATCCAGCGCACGACAGGGCTGCTGATTCGGACACCGAGCTGAAGTCTCCCCCCCTCCATAGGTAAGGGGTCTCTTTTTCTTGTTTTTAGCAAGGTGTGATACTGTTTTGTTTTTATCTTTTGTTTTGGTGTGTTTGTTGGTGTCCAATCATGACGTGTTGTGTGTTGGATTGGACACCTTGGGTGTTCAACTGGTGTGCCGGAGGTGTGGTGAGAGGCGGTTTGTGCACGAGGCGTTCTGGAGGTTGGGAGGGTTGATTCAGGCGGCGAGGTCTTTTTTGCGTGCTTTCCAGAGCGTCCAGGCGTTGAAGCATCCCAGCTGCGCCAGCAAGATCAGCGCGGAGGCCAAGAGTGTGTCGACGACGCCGTCGGATATGGGATCGGTCAGTGTGTAGATGGTGGCTGCGGTGGCCAGAGCGATGGCAGGGATGTAGATGAGGGCGTTCAATATGGCGGCGGCGGTGGTGAGCTTGGCTTTGGGGGTGTTGTTGCGCCGTGAGAGGCCAGACAGGAGAGAGGTGACGCCAGCGCCAAGCCAGAGCAGCGCCGGTG
Organism: uncultured Pseudomonadota bacterium; assembly: GCA_937123825.1. Taxonomy (GTDB): domain Bacteria; phylum Myxococcota_A; class Bradymonadia; order Bradymonadales; genus CAKZKQ01. Next base: position 40,321 of record CAKZKQ010000235.1, on the reverse strand, counting down.
CGATGCTGAATCCTCCAAGGGCCAGTCCGATGCCGGCCTCGGCAGAGGCGGAGAATGCACCTTCGAAGATCAGCAATGCCGAGAGTATGGTGAGCAGCGCAGCTGGGAGTGCGTTGAGCGTGCCAAAGACGATGTTGAAGATGTGGTGAGGGGCGGCGTTGTTGGCTTGGGGCGCTGGGTTCATGGGTTGGAGCAGGTCCTTTGCGGTGTGAGCGGTTGAAGGAGCATTGCGTTGCATCCAGGTCGAACCCGAGAGCGTATGGTGGAGGGGGTTTATTTCTAAAAAGTGTCACTGACTGTCAGTTTTGTGTGCTTTGAGGGCTTGCTCGTCTGGCTCGCCACAGAAAGAAGGCGTTGATGAGCGCCAGCGCCGAGGACCGGGTTGGTGGGGTGTGGTTTGTGTTCATGGTTGGGTCTGTGTGGGGTGGGTTTTGGGTAGGGTAGCACGGTGCGGGGATGGTGGTGATTGAAAAAAGTGCTTGTCAGGTGTGCGGGGCGGCGATAGTCTCAAGATTGCCATGCAGATGAGCTGAGGGACTGGCCCGTAGAAGCTCAACCAACCTGTCTCGTCCACGGATCGAGAGACAAAGGTGGTAACGCCTGCTGCTGCAGCGCTTTGTGCGCTGGGGTAGACCATGGGGATCATTCATTGACTGACTTCCTGACATTTTGCCCAACACTGTGTGAAGCCTTCAACGCAAAGGTCGCGGCGCTGACGGTGAGCAAGTGCGTGTTGTCTGCTGGCGAACTCAACCCCCGCGCTTGTGGGGATGCCCAGTGGAGACAGTGCCATGCGCAAAGAAGTCAAAGTCAATGGGACGCGCGCCGTCCATGCTGGTGAGCGCCGTGCCAAGGCGCACCACGCCGTGGCCCACCCGATTGTGGCCACCGCCACCTACACTTTTGAGACCAGCGCCGGGATCGGCGATCACTTTGAGGGGCGCGTCGAGCGCAACGAGTACGGCCGTTATGGCAATCCGACGGTGCGCGCGGCGGAGTTGAAGCTGGCGGCGCTGGACGGTGCCGAGGATGCGGCGTGTTTTTCGAGCGGGATGGCGGCGATCACGACCACCTTGTTGGCGCTGCTGGGTCAGGGCGACCACGTGGTCATGACCCGCGATTGTTACCGCCGCACGCGCCAGTTTGTGATCAAAACCCTGGCCCGCTACGGGGTCGAGGCGACGTTGGTGGACCCCGGCGACTATGCGGGCCTTGAGGGGGCCATTCGCCCGGGCCGCACCCGTTTGATCGTGGCTGAGTCGCCGACCAACCCCTACCTGCGGGTGGCCGATCTGGAGCGCCTGGTGGCGATCAAGGATCGCTACGACGGGGTGAGCCTCTTTATTGATTCGACCTTTGCCACGCCCATCAACCAGCGCCCGGTCGAGTGGGGCGTGGATCTGGTGACGCACTCATGCACCAAGTACCTGGGGGGTCACAACGACCTGTTGGCGGGGGTGGTCTGTGGCCGGGCGGCGTTGGTGGAGCAGGTGCGGGAGTTTCGGGGGGTGCTGGGGTGTGTGCTCGATCCGCACGCGGCCTACCTCTTGATCCGGGGGACCAAGACGCTGGAGCTGCGCGTGGGGCGGCAAAACGCCACAGGGCTTGCGGTGGCGCGCTTTCTGGAGCAGCAGCCCAGAGTCAAAGAGGTCTTCTACCCTGGCTTGGAGGGTCACCCGGATCACGCGGTGGCGAAGGCTCAGATGTCGGGTTTTGGTGGGGTGGTCAGCTTTCTGGTGGACGCTGATCTGGACGGCACCAGTGCTTTTGTGGACGCGTGCCGCATTCCTCAAATTGGGCCTTCGCTTGGCGGCGTGGAGAGTCTGATCATGCAGCCGACGTTGATCAGCTTCTACCACCTGACCCCGCAGCAGCGCCGCGAGGTGGGTGCCAGAGACAACCTTGTGCGGCTGTCGTTGGGGATCGAGGACACACAGGACATTTTGGACGATCTGGCCCAGGCGCTGACCGCCCTGGAGCGTGCCTGATGCCAAACCACGGTCATGGGCAAGTGTTGATGCAGCAATGGGAGCATGCAATGACAGAAGTGATGGGTCAGGTGAGGGTCTTTAAGTTTGGTGGTTCCAGCCAGGGCGACGCCCAGCGGCTGCGTGTGGTGGTGGACCGCGTGTGCCTGGAGGCGCAGCGCGGGCCGCTGGCGGTGGTGGTCTCGGCGATGGGCCAGAGCACTGATTGGTTGTTGGAGGCGCTGTCGCTGGCCAGCGAAGGCCGCCTGGATCAGGCGGTGGTTGTGGCGCGCCGGGTGGGTGCGTTGGCGCAGGCCAATTTGTGGGGTGTGCTGGAGGGTTATCGGCGCGAAGGCCGCCGGGTGGAAGAGGTCGACGTGTCGGCGTTGGTGTCTGAGTTTATTGGGCCGCTTGAGCAGCTTTTGTTGGGGGTGAGCTTGCTGCGCGAGAGCACGGCGCAGAGCACCGATCTGGTCTTGTCGTTTGGAGAGCGGTTGAGCGCGGCGGGGTTGTCGGCGGTGTTGAGGGCGTTGGGTGTGCCGGGGCTCTTTGTCGATGCGCGCCAGTGGGCGGTGACCGATGACACCTTTGGTGACGCGGTCATTGATTGGGCTGCGACCAGGACCAGACTGCAAGCGCTGGCGCCGTCCTGGCAAGATTGTGTCACGGTGCACACCGGTTTTCTGGGCCAGACGCCCGATGGGCGCACGACGACCCTTGGACGCAATGGTTCGGACTACACGGCGACGTTGTTGGGCCGCGGTTTGGATGCCAGGGAGGTGGTTCGGTGCACGGATGTGCCCGGGGTGATGACTGGGGATCCGGCGATCATCCCAGATGCGTACCCGGTGCGCCATTTGAGCTATCTGGAGGCGTTGGAGTTGTCCCATTACGGCGCCAGGGTCTTTCATGCGCGCACGATGCTGCCGTTGATCGAGTCGGGCATCCCGATGTTCATCCGCAGCACGCTGGATGTGGACGCTCCGGGGACCAAAATCGACGCCACGGGGGATCCTGGCGGCGATGGCCCGACGTGTGTGGCCTCTTTGGAGCGTTTGTCGTTGCTGGTGGTGCAGTCCAGGGCGCTGGCGCGGCCCGCGAAGCTGGGTCGGAGGGTGATTGAGGCGCTTGAGCGGGCCGATGTGACGGTCTGGATGTCCACTTTGGACGCCCAGGGGCAGTCGGTGACGTTGGTGGTGCCCCATGAGGCCGCAGAGAGAGCCCAGCGGGCGATCGAGGAGGCCTTGGAGGGGTTGCTCGGTGAGGGTTTGGTGGAGCCGATTGAGGCGCGCGGCCCTGTCACGATGCTCTCTATGGTGGCAGAGCGGGTGGTGGAGCGCGATGAGTTGGTGCTGCGCTTCTTTGGAGCGCTCTCCGAGGTGGGTGTGCGCGTTCTGGCGCGTGCCCAGGGCGGTCGATCGCGCTCGATTTCGTGTGTGGTGCTGGCCGAAGACACCGTATTGGCGGTGCGCACGGCCCATGCGGCGTTCAACTTCTCTCATCAGCGCGTATCGTTGGGGATTTTGGGCATTGGCGTGGTCGGTGGGTGCTTGATTGAGCAGATCAAGGCCCAGTCGCGGGCGCTTTTGAAGACCCAGGACGTGGTTTTGGATGTGGTGGCGCTGGCCAGACGCAGCGGCGCGGTGGTTTCTCATCAGGGCGGCCTGCCGCTTGAGGCCCCCGAGGCGCTCTTCAAGGCCGATGGGCCGTTGCCGGAGGGCTGTGAGCGGCTTGGAGGCGTTGAGGCCGACGATTTTAAGGTTCTGGAGGTGTTGTCGCGCTCTCCAGTGCCGATTCTGGTGGATCTTTCTGACGGTTCGGGGCACGAGGCGCTCTTTGAGGAGGCGCTGCGCCGGGGGATTCACGTGGTGTCGGCCAATAAGAAGCCTTTTGCGGGGTCTTTGCAGGGGCATCGGCGGCTTCAAGAGGCCTCCAGGCGTCACCATCGGGCGCTTTTGTACGAGACGACCGTCGGGGCGAGCCTGCCTGTGGTGGAGACTTTGAAGGATTTGACCCGAACGGGGGATCGGATCCACCGGATCGAGGGGGCTTTGTCGGGGACGTTGGGGTTTTTGATCAACGAAACCATGTCAGGCAAGCGTTTGTCGGTGGCGGTGCGCGAGGCGATCGCGGCAGGTTACGCCGAGCCCAGGCCTCAGGACGATCTTTCGGGTGCGGATGTGGCGCGCAAGGGGTTGATCCTGGCCCGAGAGTTGGGTTTGGAGGTGGAGGCGGCGCAGGTGGTGGTCGAGCCGCTGGTTCCGGAGCGTTTGTTGGGGATTGAGGGGGTTGATGCGTTTCTGGAGGCGTTGGAGTCTTACGATGCCGTCTTTGAAGAGCGCGTGCAGCGGTGTCGGGCCCAGGGGCGCGTGCTGCGCTACCTGGTGGTCATTGATCCCGAGGGGACGCCAGTGGTCAGGGTCGCGCCGGTGGCGTTGCCGCTGGAGCATCCGGCCACGAGGTTGCGCGGCACGGAGGCTTTTGTGGCGTTTACGACCGATCGGTTCCTGGCCTACCCGCTGATTGTGCAGGGTCCGGGGGCGGGCGGTGAGGTGACGGCCGCGGGTGTGTTGACGGACGTGTTGCGTGTGGCGCGGCGCGTGCGGGGCGCTCGGGGTTGAAGCGCGCGGCTGTGTTTGGGTCGCCCTTTATGAGATGGGGGCGACGCCGAGTGAGCGGGCGGTGCGGCGCGCGGAGAGGTTGAGCGGGTCCAGTCGGCAGGCGCGCCGTATGGCGGTGATGGCGCTCTGGATGCGTCCGTGTTGGAGCGAGCGTTGGGCCATGGTGGTGAAGGTCGAGGCCATCATCCGAGCGACCGCGCCGGAGCCGTAGCCCTGCTCCAGGTGGGGTTCGAGCATGTGTCTGGAGCCAGCAAAGGTCAGCGGGTGGACCAGGAGGTGTTCAAGGGGCTTGGTGTCCTGGATTTCTGTTCCGCCCGGGTCAAGCCGGGTCCAGGGTCCGTTGTGGACCATGAACTCGATGAGGCGCTGTTGGTCATCGGGCAGCCCCATCAGCGCCAGCGCGCAGGCGGCCTGCCAGCGGGGCGTGTTGTGTTCGCGGTCGATGTCGAGGGGCAGGCGCAGCCAGGCGATGATCGTGTCGTCGGCCTCGCCCAGCAAGAGCTGTGCGTGATCGCCCAGGGGTTTGCTGGTGTCGGCCAGGCGGTTGCCCAGGTGTCGGACGGCGCGCATGGCGAGCAGGGGTTCGGTGGTGTCGCGCAGCGTCTGGAGGAGCCACGAGGTGGGCACATCAGCCCCGGGTTCGCAGACCGGCAGCGGCCGTGGCAACCCTTCGAGCGGGCGCCATTGGTCTTCGTGCACGTCCACAAAAGACTCCAGGAGTCTGGGTTGCCATTTGTGAATCCAGGCGCCAATCCAGGCCCGCAGCACTGCGGGAGTGTCTTCATCGACGAGCATGGAGGCGGCCAGGCGCGCGGTGTCGTCGCTCTGAGTCAGGAGGCAGGCGGCGAAGCGCTCCAGTGCGGGGCGTTCGGTCTGAGTGATTCGAGGTGCGATGTGGGCGTGCAGTGCTTCGCGGGCGCTTGTGGGCAGCCATCGCACGGCGTCAAGTGTGCGGCGCGTGGGGTCGCGGTTGTCGTTCTGGAAGGGGGTGTTGCGCCCCAGAATGGCCGTCAGCGCCTGGTGGAGAAGATCAAAGGCCCGGGGGTTGGCCCCCCGCAGGCCTTGTCCGAGGACTTTGAGCAGGCGCTCTGTGGCAAACTCCCCCAGGTCGAGCCACCGGCGCGACTCCAGCGGGTAGAGCTGCGGCTGTGGGATGAGCTTAAGCAGGTGCTGTGCGAGCGTTTCCCAGGGGATCCGGCCCACAAGTTGGGGGCAGAGGCAGGCGGCGGCAAAAACGTCCCGTTCGTCATCGCTTTGGAGGGCCTGCACGGCTTCTTTGAGGCAAACCGTTCTGGCGGCGCGGGTGGTGCGCTCGGCGTCCGGGTGTCCCCAGGAGCTAAGGAGCGTGTGTGCGGGCGGCAGCGCAGCGGTGGTCAGGACGCCCTGGTGTTGCAGAGGCTCAATCGTCTCCGGAGCGACATCCATCAGCAGCGCTTGGAGTTCTCGCCGCAGTCGAAAATCGGTCCCAGGGTCATCCAGCGCGGGGATCAGGCATTGGAGCGTGGTTTGTAGGGCGCGCTGGTAGGGCTGGTGGTCTTTTTCAGGGCGAGTTTGTGCGGCGCGGTGAAGTTCGCGTGTGGCCATGAGTCTGGCGGAGGCGATCTGCGCGGGGTCGGTGGCGATGTCGAGGAAGCAGTCGGCCATGGCGGCGGCGACGAGGGCTTTGTCGGGCAGTCGCCAGGCCATGTTTCGTGCGCCGCGCATGACGGCGCGCACGGCGCCAGGTCCGCCCATATTGTCCAGCGCAGCGCGCAGCGCATCGCAGAGCGTGGCTTCGGCGTCAGGCGCGGTGGGGGCGGGGGTGTCGGTGCGGGACCATTTGTGTCTCCCGGCGGCGTTGTGCCATCGGCGCACGTCGGTTTCGAGGAGCTTCATGCGCGCTTCAGCGGCGAGCGTGCCGACCTCGAAGGTGCGGTGCTGGTAGGAGCGCGAGCCCCAGCGCCAGATGTGTTTGCGGGGGTCCGCGATGAGGCGCAGGAGCGTTTCATCAAGGAGCCCGCGTGGTTGTGGGGGGTGCGGCAGGGAGGTGTGTGGGACCAGATGCAGTGCGCCCAGCAGTGTCAGCAGGGGTGCGTCGTGCGCCATGGCGGCGCAGAGGCTCTCGGTGGTGGCGTCTGCGGCGGCCTGGGTGATGGCCTGGGTGTTTTGTCGCAGGCCGGTGGGTTGGTCCTCACGATCGAGGATGATGGTGTAGAAGGCTTCCATGACTCCCGGGTTGGCGCGTGTGGGTGCGTATCTGCGTGGGGTTGCAGTGAGGATGACGCACCATCGGCGTTGATTGTGCCAGCGTCCGGTGGGAGGTCAAATGTTGAGGGTGATTTGCGGTTTGATCAGGCTTCGAGGCGGTATTTGAAGGGCACCACGATGGATTTGCGCTTCCAGCCCAGTTGGGACGGCGGTGCGGGGAGCTTGCCGACGGCGCGCACGGATTTGATGGCGGCCTGGTCGAGGACGTTGTGCCCGGAGGAGGTGGCGACGATGACATCGACGATGTTGCCGGTGCCGTCGATGGTGACCTTGAGCTTGACGATGCCTTCGATGCGGGCGCGGCGAGCGGCCAGCGGGTATGCGTGGTTGCGCTTCATGGCGCGGGCGCAGGCGCGGGCGTAGCCTTTGCGCAGCGCGCCGTAGTCGATCCCTTCCTGGGGTGCGGAGTGTCCCTCTTTGGCGACGGCGTTGGGGTCGCGGACGCCGCCGGGGTCACCCTCTTTGGCGATGCCATCGACCGAGCCGCGCCCGTCGCCCTCTTCGAGGGGTTGTGGGGCGGGGCTGGAGTTGGCGGGGTCGTCGCTGGGCTGTGCCTTGTTGACGTAGTCGACGGGGACTTCGGAGGGTTTGGCGGGGATCTCTTCTTTTTTGGGTTCTTCGGGTTTGACGGGCGCGGGTTTCTTGCGCGTCAATTTTTTGCGTTGGATGCGCTCGGGCTTCTTGGGGGGTTTGACGTCGGGTTTGGCCTCAACGCGTTGAGGGGCCTCGGCGACGGGTTCTGGGGCTTTGTCTTCTTCCTTCTTGGGCTCTTCTTTCTTGGGCAGGAAGTTTTCGGGGATGACGAGCGTGGCCATCTGCGGCGGTCCGGCAGGGGGCTGAAGTCTCATGTCATCGGTGTTGATCCTGAAGAAGAGCACAGCACAGACCACAAAGGTGATCTGGAGGATGGCGGAGGTGCTCAGCGAGGCCGGCAGCGTCCAGCGGTCTTGGGAGTATTTCTGGGTTGGTGTGGTGCTCATAACATCCAATCCAGGTGAAGGCCATTCGAGATGGAACTGAAAGTCGTTTTCAGTCTCCAAGCGACAATGAAAGTCATTGTCATTGGAGGTGCAAAAAGTCAAGGGATCGGATGCATTGAAAGGCGGATTGGTTTGATTGGGGGGTGTTGGAGGGTTGACTTGGATATTTTACGTCACAAATACATCCTTGTTTCCAATATGTGATAGAAGGGATTTGACAGCCATTTTTGTGTTGTCACAAAGGTCCCGGCGCTGCCTCTAACAAGGAGTTGGTGCGTTATAACGGTCTGCGATTGTGCAGCGGCCTCGTCGTCATTCTGGCGTGTGGCGAGGGGGTTTGAGGCGAGTTTGGACAGGATGTCGGTGAGGCGACAGCGACGGGTCGCCGTTGAGTCCGGCTTTAGATGTCAACCTGATGTGTGGTTGGCGCGGTGTTTGGCAGTGTCAAAGAGGGCTCTGCGGGTGCGGCGCGGGCTTGCACGGCTTTGGGCTTTGTCTGTGATGGTGTGGCGGCGTGTGTCTTTGTTTTGTGATGGGCGCAGGCGGCTTGGGTGCCATTTGTCAGAAAAGTGTTGAGGCTCGACGGTTGCGTGCTCCAAGCATGTTTGCAAGCGTGCTGTGGGGTGTGGTTAAACTGAGTTTGCGCGGTTGATTCTCAAACAAGCAAGCTTGGATTTTGACAGATACGCATGGACTTAGATCCCATCTATATTGGCGCGGGCGCTGGTGTGGTGTTGGTGCTGGCGTTGGTCGCGTTGAAGGTGTTTCGACGCTCGGAAATTGCTGAGCCCCGTTATTTGAAGCTCGTGCGCGCTCATGTGGCCGCAGGGCGCTTTAAAGAAGCCGCGATGGTTCAGGCCAGCGAGGGCAACCACGTCGAAGCGCTCAACCTCTTGCTTCGGGGTGACTGTCACGCGGAGGCCTCCAAGCTGGCTGAAGAGCTTGGTCAGTTTGAGCGCGCGGCGGTGCAGGCCGAGAAGGCCCACGAGTTTGAGCGCGCCGCAGAGCTCTACCACAAGGTCGATCAGTACGACACCGCCGCGAGGCTCTTTCAGCGCACCGGCAACTTTCGCAAGGCCGCCGAGTCGATGGAGCGCGCCGCCGATACGGACATCGAGGCGATCGCTCAGATGTGGGAGAACGCCTATCTGGAGGCCATGCCGCAGGACAGTCAGACGTTGACCCCGTCTGGTGCGGCGCTGAGCCAGGAGGCGATCGAGTGTGCGTTTGCCGCCGCCGAGGCCTTCAAGAAGGCTGGCGCCAATGAGCGCGCGGCCAATTTCTATGAGTTGGCGGGGCGGACCTCGCAGGCTCAGGCGTTGCGTGGCCGGACCATGGTCTCGGTCATGGGTAAGATGACCCAGATGGGGGGCGCCGATTCTTCTGCGGCGGCCATCGTCGAAGGGGCCAAGCCCTCGCGCGAGTTGGCTCAGTTGGTCTCCACGATGGTCAAGGAGGTCATTGAGAACCAGCCGATCGCCATCCAGGCGATCAACATGCCCATGGAGCAGGTGGTCAAGGACGGCGTCGTCAACCACATGCTCAAGCCCCAGAGCGTCGTCTACATTCAGGACAGCCGCGGTGAGGCCGACGAAGACAACGCCCAGCATCAAAACGAAAGCCGGTACGTCATCGAGTCGCTCCTTGGTCAAGGCGGCATGGCGGTGGTCTACAAGGCCACCGACACCTCGCTCGATCGCCCTGTGGCGCTGAAGTTCCTGCCCGACGGTCTCAATGAAAACGAGATGGCGCTGCGTTTCTTTGAGCGTGAAGCGCGCGCTGCTGCTCGCCTCAATCACCCCAACATCGTCACCATCTACGATTGTGGTGTGATGGACAATCGGCCCTTCATCAGCATGGAGTTCATCACTGGCGCCAGCCTGGACAAGGTCCTCAAGGTCCGGCGCGAGGAGGGTTTTCCGGGGCTGGAGCTTGGAGACTTCCTCAAGGTCGCAGAGGGTCTCTTTGCGGCGTTGACGGTGGCGCACGACAACGACATCGTTCACCGCGACGTCAAACCCAGCAACATCATGTGGACCGAGGCTGGGTTGATCAAGCTGATGGATTTTGGGATTGCCACCGGCAACGACGCCGACAACCACACGCTTGTGGTGGGCACGCCCTTTTACATGGCCCCGGAGCAGTTTGTTGGGCGCGGCATCGATTACCGCACCGATCTCTTTGCGGCCGGCGCCGCCCTCTACGAGCTCTTCACCGCCCGGCCTCCCTTCAAGAGCGCCGAGCGCAGCAAGCCACCTGTCTCTCCGCGTCAGCTCAACCCCAAGGTGCCCATGGAGATCGACGAGATCATCATGCGTTGCCTGGCCTTTGAGCCCCAGGCGCGCCCCAGATCCACGCGTCAACTCCACAAAATCATCTCGACCATGATGCGCAACCACCAAGACGCCGATGAGGATGAACGCGGGTCGTTGTGGAGGGGGGCGCTGGACTTTGACAGCAGCGAAGACGAAGACATCATCGACCTGACCGATGATGTGCGCGTGCCGTTGAACCTCGATGAGGCCCTGTCCCAGTCCGACGCATTCAGCTTGGATTCGGCGCTGGTGCTCGATGAGCACGACGCTTCGGTCGATACCCATGGCTCTCACCACGAGAACGTCTCTACCGAAAGTCTGGAAGACGGCGATTTGAGCGAAGAGATGGTCGAGCTGCTCCAGCAATACCTCGACACTTGAGCCCGACGCTGGCTCGCTTCACGCTTTGGTTTGTGAGGATTTGGTGCCTTTGCGGGCATCAAAGAGCTTGAAGAGGCCCATGCCGGCGAGCATGGAGACCACGAAGACCAGGACATCGGTGGCGCCGGTGGGGATGCTGGTCAACGCTGGCCCGGGGCAAAAGCCGCCCAGTCCCCAGCCAAGTCCAAAGAGCGCGGCACCGCCCAAGAGGCGCGGGTTGATGTCCTTGCGCGTGGGGATCATGAAGCGCACCCCAAAAAGCGGGGTCTTGCGCTTGGTGATCAGACGAAAGAGCACGCCGTAGACCACCAGGGCGCCGCCCATCACAAACATCAAGGCTGGATCCCAGTTGCCCGTAAAGTCCAGAAAGTCCACGACCTTCTGGGGCAGGGTCATGCCCGAGACGCCCAACCCCAGGGCAAAGATCACACCACACGCAAACGCTGCCAGAGTCTGTTTCATCTCAGATCACCCCCCCGAAGGCGTAACGCACGATGGCCACAGCCACTGCGCCGGTGAACATAAAGGTGACGGTGGCCAGAATGGACCGCTTGGAGAAGCGGCTGATGCCGCACACGCCGTGTCCGCTGGTGCAGCCGCTGCCAAGGCGCGTGCCAAAGCCGACCAGGAGCCCCGCCGCGATCAGCGCTGGGGTGGAGCGGATGGATTCGGTGGGGAAGGCCTGTGGGTAGAGCGCCAGCAAGAGCCCCCCGCCTGCGAGCAAGCCCAACATGAATGCCGCGCGCCACTTCAACTCGGAGGTGGGGGAGCCGAGCATGCCCCCCAGGATGCCGCTGATGCCCGCGATGCGCCCGTTGAAGAGCATCATCCCGGCCGCCGCAGCGCCGATCAGTGCGCCGCCCACGGAAGGCAGCACGACGGTTTGTGTGATGTCCATGTTCTGGTAGACCTCGTCTTGTCGATGAAGCCCGTGGGTTCTGGTCGGCTGCGTGTTGAGCGTCGTGAACGCAGCGGGCTTCTATGGAACCAGGGCGATGAGGCCCTGGTGTGGGGTCATGTCAGGGGCGTCGGGATGCGACGCCTCCTGGGGGACGTGCGGTCTGGGGTGGGCGGAGGTTCACGGCGCCGGTCGGCTTGGCGCGCCTGGGGGCGCCGTATGCGAGCGTGCCGTTGTCTTAGTGGGTCACTGGGCCTTGGGCAGGTCTGCCTCGTTCCATTTGATCATGCCGCCTGCCATAGAGACGACCTGGGTGAACCCGTTGTTCTCCATCCACAACGCTGCGCGGCCCGAGCGGCCGCCCGAGCGGCACAGGATCACCACCCCCTGGGACTTGTCCCAGTCTGCGCTGCCCTGCTCAATCTGGCCCAGCGGGACGTGGGTGATGCCCTCGATGTGTCCCAGCGGTCCAGTCAACTCATGGTCTTCGCGCACATCCACCACATGGACTTTGCCAAGGTTCTGGTGCACCCAGTGGATGTCCACCTCTGGAACCCCCGCATCGGTGCGCACCATGCTGCTCCAATCCACGCTCTGGGTGTTGTCATCGCTCATCTGTCTTCTCTCCAATGTCTTCATCTCTGGGATCTGCGCGATCCACGCCCTTGAATAGAGGCACAGGGCGTGCCAGATCGCTGTGGTGGCGTAAGATTGAGTGATTTCAGGGGTTTAGGCAATATCTGTGGTGCAACAGATTTTAATTTGTTTCGTTTTGTTTCAATGTTCTGTTCAGGTGTTTCATGATACGGTTGCGTGAGAGCCTGCGCTGGGGAAGTGGACCCTGGTGAGGCACGGCTCCTGAAGGAGGGACACGACATGGGTCTGCCGATCCACCGGCGCCCGGATTTCAGGCCCAATGATTTTTATGGGCTGATGTCTGTGGCGCCTCAAATGACCGACTTTTTCAAGCTCCTGGGGCGCGTGGCCCGGACGGATGCTTCGGTGCTGATTCGCGGTGACACGGGGACAGGCAAGGAGTTGGTGGCCAAGGCGGTGCACGAACTCAGTCCGCGGCGAAAGGGGCCGTTTCGCGCCCTCAACTGCGCCACGTTGACCCCGGAGTTGTTGGCCAGTGAGCTTTTTGGCCATGTGCGGGGGGCTTATACCGGGGCGATCCGCAACCGGCAGGGGCTCTTTGCGTTGGCGAACAAGGGGACCATTTTTCTGGATGAGGTGGCCGAGATGCCGCTGGAGCTTCAGGCCCGGCTGCTGCGTGTGCTTCAGGAGAAGACCTTTGTGCCGGTGGGCGGGACCGAGCCGGTCAAAGTCGACGTCAGGGTGCTCTCTGCGACACACAAGGCGCTGCGCGAAGAGGTGGCCCAACGCCGCTTTCGCGAAGACTTGATGTACCGCATCCGCGTGGTGCCGCTCTACCTGCCCAGGTTGGTGGAGCGCGACGGGGACATTGAGTCGTTGATGTGGCACTTCGTGGACCAGTTCAACGCCACCTCGGATCGGAAGATTGCGGGGATTGATCACCACGCCATGGAGGCGCTCCTTAGCTACCACTGGCCAGGCAACGTGCGTGAACTGCGCAATGTCGTTGAGTACGCTTACGCCGTGGGGCTTGGCCAGACGCTGACGATCGACGAGCTGCCGCCGGAGCTGCGCGGTGAGCCTCCGCCCAGGCGCTCGGCGCCGACCACGGCCCATGAGTTGGAGCGCGAGCGTTTGTTGGAGGCGCTGAGGGTCGCTGGGGGGCGAAAAGGAGAGGCGGCCGACGCGCTGGGCATCAGCCGCTCGACGTTGTGGCGCAAGCTGCGCGAGCACCGCATCTCTTAACAGGGTCGCGGCGCTTTCAGTCCATGAACGACGCCCCACGTTGGTGCTGGGCGATCACCCACCCCATGGCGCCATCGACGCCCAGCGACGCTCTGCAGCGCTTCCACGCCTCAAGCACATCGTTGGGGTCTGTGCCTGCGTCGAGCAGCGCTTCGATGGCCTCGATCCACTGCTGGATGTGATCGGCGCGCTTCATGTGCTTGCAGCGTTGTTGCCGGAAGGAGAAGTGGTGGCACGTGCAGTCGAGCGCCTTGTTGTCAAAGGTCAGAGTGACGCTGTAGGTCCGCGCTGGGTCGGAGTCCGAAGGCACAATGACGATGTTGCTGGCGCCCACAAGCACGGTCGCCGGAGAGAGGGCGTCGAGCGCCTCCAAGGCCTCATCGCGGCTCAGGCGCGGCGCAGCGGTTTGGGGCGCTGCGAGGGGCTGTGAGGTTTGCAGGTCGGCGCGCTGGACGCGCAGGCGCCAGTCTCTGTCCTGACGGTGTAGGACAACGGTCAGGCTTTGCGGGTCTTCATCCACAATGTCAGCAGGGGCAAAGGTGACGTCCTGGCGAGTGGTGAAGGTTCGGCCTGGCAACTCAACCTGCGTGCCGGCAGGGATCAGGAAGAGCCCCAGGGCGCTCTGGAGCCGTCGCGCCTGGCGCTTTGGATTTTGAGCCATGTGGGGCCTCGCGGGTCAGTTCGATGGCGCCTGGATGGTGAGCGTCTCCCACGGGGTCCAAGCAAAAGCCTCCTGCCCATCACCCACCTGCACAGAGGCCTGCGGGAGGGCAAAGCGGCCCTCGCCGTTGGCCCTCCACGCGCAGTTTAGAGTGTAGGCACCCGGGCCGGGTGTGTCGATGACTGCGATGAACCGAGGGCCGTCTTTGACGATGTGTTTGGCCGAGATTGATGGGGGTCTGCTCTGGGTGCCCGCGCGCTGGGCCGGGCCGCAACCCAGTGCAATGGCGCCTGCGGGGATGGGGACTTCCAAAAGGGCGTTGTTCAGGGCGTCGGGGGCGGCGACGGTCAACTGTGTCAGGACGGTCTGCCCTGCCTTTGCGGTGGCGTCTTTGAGAGGCTTTGCGTGGGTGTCCAGGTGCTGTCTGGAGATGTGCAGGTTGGTGTGAGGCCGCGCGCCTTGTGCCTGCGGCATGGTGCGCAGCGTCAGGAGGTACTGCAAGGGGCGGCCCGTCGCTGTGGAGACGATCAGTTCTTGTTCTTGGCCAGGCGTCATGTCCTGGCTGGGGATGTTGACGGCGCCAAGTCGCGCGACGCCGTTTTCCAGGCGAAGCTTGCCCTTGAACTGCCCGTTGTACCAAACCCCGCCGCTCGTCTGCCGTTGGCCAGCGCCAAAGGTCTGTGCCAGGGCGTCTTGTTTGAGCGCTCTGAGCGCCAGGAGGTTGGTCTCCAGACTTCCCCAGTGTCCATGGGCCTGTTGTTGTTGCCTGAGGTGTTGTGTCAGTGCTCGCAGCGGCGCGGCGTATTGCTCGTGTTGGGTTTGCAGGGCGAGCACGATCAAGGCGGTGGTGCGCGGTTGGGTCAGGGCTTCAAGGGGGGTGGCGGCGAGCGCCTTCAAGATGCGTTCGAGATCTTTGTTGTCCGTCGCGGCGCGCAGTCGCTCGGCGAGCGCCAACGCCAATCTGGCTTGTTCTTGAAGCGTGAGTGTGTTGAGGCGCCTGACCCAGGGCGCCAGGTCGGCTTCGAGTCGAACGCGTCCTGGATCGATGCGCGCCAGCACCGTGGCCAACTCCAGCCACTGAAGCGCCCCGATGGGCTGTCCCACCAGATCGGTGCGCTCGCGCAGCGCCTTCTCTGCCATGTCCAGGGTCTTTTGGAGTTTCTGAGGCTCAAGGCTGGGCCAGGGGGCGCGCCCTGCGACCTCCAACGCCGCCACCGTGGCCCGCAGCGATGGGTATTGGGCCATTTCCCAGGGCTCAAAGCCGCCGTCATCGAGCGCCGCCGCGTTGAGCGTGTTTGTCAGGGCGCGTTGTTGGGCCTTGAGCGTGTCGGATGTGGTGAGGGCAAAGAGGTCTGTCAGGGTCAAGAGCGCGTTGAGCTTGTGGGCAGCGCGGGTCGTGTCTGGGGTCGAGGCTCGCTGCACCGCATCTGCGGCGGTCAACGTGTCGAGCGTCAGCCCATCGAGTCCCATGTAGACGCTCACCCCCCCGGCTGAAGGCATCATGTGGGGTGGGACCGCGATGGTCTGGCTGGTGTTTTGGGTGATGCGCGAGCGCTGGGTGTGGAGTTGGGTCAGCGCAGAGGTCTGTACATTGAGTTGGGTGCGCTGCGACTGCGCGATGCCCTGGTCTGTGTCGATGTTAAAGTCCAGGTGACCCGGTCCCGGCGATTGGGCTTGGACCGACCATCGCAGAGTTGTGGTGGCGCCCGGTTCCAGCGTGGCGGTCAGGTCCTGGGGTTGAACCAGCAGGTTGTCGGTGGAGGAGATGGTGACCGTGATGGTCTGGGCCTTGGAGGTGTTGTTGCGCAGCCACGCGCCGATCTGCATGCGGTCTGACACCCGCAGCACGCTGGGGACATGCGGGATCAACTCGATGGGGCCGTTGAGCGCGCGTGAGATCAGGGCGCTGTGGTTGGCGCCGTAAGGGTCTGCGGCGATGAGCAGGAGGTGTCCGTGGGTGCCTGGGCCGTTTTGGGGCAGGGTCAGCGGCGCCGTGCCGGTTTTGTCGGTTTTGATGGTGGGCAGCGGGCGGATTTCCAGGACCCTTGAGGTGGGGTCTGGGAGCCCTGTGACCCATTCGGGGTCTTCGTAGGCGGTCGGCGCAGGGGATGGACCGTAGACTGAAGGGGCGGTGGCCGATTCAAGGCGCACCTGGGGTGCGGAGCGCCCCTGCGCGGTGAAAGTGTCTGTCTGAGAGAGCGCAGGCGTGGTTGGCGCGGGCTGTTGTGTGAGGTGCTTCAGGTCGGGTGTGCCCTTTGTGTAGATGGCAAAGGCCTCAATGCGGGTTTTGGCCATGGGGGACCCGTCTGAACCCATCAGCCTCACAGAGCCTTTGAAGGCGCCCTTGGATGGGCGCTGCGCCAGGTTGGTGTCGAGGTTCAGCGCAGCAGGGATGACAGCGAGGTGGCGCTGCGCGGTGTGCACTTGCGGACTGCCGTCGGTGGCAGTGCTGTGCATCACGGCAGAGAGCCTGACGCCTTCACGCATCCATGGCTCGACGGGGATGGTCAAGACGGTTTCGGGTCCAATGCGTCCCAGGTCTCTGTGCTCCAGGCGGCTGGGTGATGCCATGATCAGCGCCGCGTGGCTGCCTTGGAGCGGGCCGCGAAGCAAGAGCCGCGCTTGTTGTCCTGGTTGATGGCGAGTTTGGTCCAGAGCCATGGCCACGCGGTCGGCGTCTTGTGGGTTGCCATGGAGCCAGATCGGCGCGGTGGTTTCGTGAAAAGGGGTTTCCTGGGTCACGGCGCGGATCCGGTGGGGTCCGCTGACGGTCCCTTTCAGGCGGCAGGGCGCCTCGGGGGTCGCCAGGGAGCATGTGTCGATGCGGGTCCACGTGCGCCCTGTTGGGGTGTCGTTCTGGCGCTCCAGAGTGGCTTCAATGGGGACAGGGCGCGCCTGAGCGCCGGTGGGCCGAACCAGCGTGAAGGCCGGTGAGATCTCCGCGCCGACCTTGGCCAGGCTGCTCTCCAGCCAAATGCCCAGGAGGTTGGGGCTGGGGTGGCGCCAGACCTCGGCGGTGGCCCGTGACCACGGCATGCCATCGCTGCCGGTGTCGGCCTCAAATTGCAGGTGGCGCGTGCTGAGATCCCAGCCGGGCGGAAGCGCAATGGACAGGGTCGCACGGCCTTGCACATCCAGCATAAGCTCGCCTTGGAGGTGCTCGGCGTGGGGTTCCGTGGACGGTGGTCCAAAGGCGTGTTTGGGGGTTACGGGGGGTTTAAAGGGGGTGCTGGTGGCGCTCAAAGACCACTGGACGGTGGCGTTGGCCAACACCAGCCCCGAGTGTGCGATGCCCTCAAGTGCGATCTCCAGGGGTTGCCCCGGCAAGAGGTGTTTGCGCAAGGGTCGGGCGGTCAGAGTCCCCGTTTGGAGCGATGTGGATGGTGTTGCGCTGGCGTCGTCGGTCGGCGCGGTGAGCAGCGGCCAGGCTGTTTCTGGCGCAGGTGTTGGGGCCGGCGCGGTGAGCGGTTGGAAGAGGTAATCGTGCTCGGTGCCCGCGATCAAGAAGCTGGCTTTGGCGGCTGTGCTGGCGGGCACCTTGGCCCAGCCCTGAGGATCGCTCTTGTCGGTCCACAGCACGGTGCCGTCACGGTGCATCAGCGCCACCGGCATGGCGTCGATGGGCGAGCCGTCGCTTTTGTAAACTCGGATCAGCGTGCCTGCAGCGCCCGACCAGCTTTGCAGTCCAATGCGGGTGCGCTGGGAAATGGTCGCAGCGGTGCCGACGGGAGCACCGCGCTCATCAAGCGCGTTGACTCGGATGAGGTTGACGCCAGGGGGAACGGTGATGGGCCGTGTGGCGGGGCTGTTTCGGGGGGATCGAAGCGTCCAGGTCTCCCGGTCGGTGTTGAGACCGGCGAGCCAGGGTTGGGCTGGGTCATTGGCCAGCGCCCACGCCTCGGCGAGTTTTCCAAGAGACAGCGGCGCGATCTGTGCGGTGAGCTTTGAGGCGCCGATGAGGGCGACGTCCAGATGTTGCTCGGTGGCCAGCAGTGTGGTGTGCGGTGGCAGAGGGGCGAGCGCGGCTGCGGCGTCGTCCATTTTGAATGAGCCCGTCCAGCCGCGCCCCAGTCGCTGTCCAAAAACGTCGGTCAGGTCGGCGCTCAGCGACACCTTGTAGCGCTCGCCAGGGACCCATGGACCGTGGATGCGGATCGACGAGCCGCGCAGCTCCATGCGGTGGGTCTGCCCCGAGATCTCTGGGGTCACTTGAATGTGTCGGGCAAAGTCCTTGGTGGGCGCAGTGCTCAGCGAGACCACCAGGGGGCTGTTCAGATCACAGCGCGGCGCTCCGGTGCAGGTGACGCTCAGGCGGCGCAGCGGCCCATAGGTGTTGTAGCCCCCTCGGAAGGTGTACTGGCTGGGCAAGAGCCCTTGCTGGCTGCGGACCCCGGCTTGAACGGTGACTTCGATCCGCGCGTCGGTGGGCAACGGGCGCTTTAAGACCACGCGGACACGGTATTCCCCGTCTGTCTCGTCCTGCGCAGGTGCCAGATCAAAGGTGACCGGCTTGCGGTTTGCGGTCAGCGCCATGCGCTCTTTGAGGCTGGACAGATCCACGGGTTGGCTCAGGCGCACGATGATGGGGGTGTCGGTCGCGGCCTGGCTGGTGTTGTGGGCGGGTTTGATGCCCAGCACTCTGGGGCGCTGGGTCGAGAAGGTCCAGACGTATTCTTGTTCGAGCGAGTGTGTGCCCGTCGCATCGGCCAGCGAGGCGTCGAGCCACGCCGTCATGGGTGTGGCGTAGGGCAGAGGGTTTTGAGGCGCGAAGCGCAGCACCCGTGGCCCGAGCCACTGGTGTGTGCCCGCGACGTCGGGTTCAAAGCGCAGCGGGTTGGCGTCGGTGGCCACTGGCGCCTTGAACACGACCGTGACGGGGCTGGTTGGGTCGGCGCCAGGGCCGTCAGGGAAGACCTTGAGGACCTCCACAGGGGCAGGCACGGGGCGCGACCTGGCGGGGGGCGGAAAAGGGTTTGGGAGCGGTGTGGCTGTGGGGGCCGAGGGGAGTTGAGGCACGGTGGCGCACGTGATGAGCGCGCCGCTGAGCGCCAGACCGACAGCGCCAATCAATGCGGCGCGCGCGGGTGCTGTGTGCAAAGGCCTCACGGGGTTGGCTCGGGGTTTGTGGTGCGTCTTAGCCGCCGACGATCTGTGCCAGGTTGACCAGCGCGGAGATGTCGTTGGCGCCTTTGGGCAGGTTGGGCAGCGCGGCCGCGAAGGCTTGCGGGCCTGCCGTTTGGGAAAGTTCACCCATCAGCACGCGGTCGCGCTCGACGGTGGCTTGCTCGATGCGCGCCAGATCCTGAAGTTTGGCGATGGCGCTGCGCTGGACGGCGGTGGGGTTGTCTCCAAAGAGACCATCGTGCGGGAAGATGCGGTCGTCCTCGTAGGCCTGGCTGCGGTTGAGGATGAAGCCCGCAAAGGGCAGATCCATCGAGTCGGCCTTGTCGCGGAAGTGCAGGGCGTCGATGACGGCCTCGGACGACGGCGAGGTGATGAGCACAAAGGCGCTGTCCTCTGGGTTGGACAAGCGTTTGAACATGTCCCCGGCGTTGACCGTGAGGATGGAGAAGATGGAGGCAAAAGAGCCAAAGAAGTCCTGAAGCTCGTTGTAGGACTCCTCGCCGAAGACCGACGAGAGGACGTTGCCGATGAGCTTGCTGGCGGCTTGCATGAAGATGCCGCTGTCTTCGCTGGACTTAAAGAGTTGGAAGATGCGCCCATCAAAGAAGCGCTCAAGGCGCCTTGGGCCGTCGAGGAAGTCGAGGGCGTGGCGCGACGGCGGCGTGTCGAGCACGATCAGGTCGTAGCGCTCTTCTTTGAGGAAGGTGTGCAGGGCCTCCATGGCGGTATACTCCTGCATACCGGCGACCATGCGGCTGATCTGCTGATAGATGCGGTTTTTCTTCATGCGCTCGGCGTCCTCAGGGGTGCGCGCGAGGCGAGAGATGGTGCGATCTGAGATGAGCTGCGGGTCGAGCATCCAGGTTTCAAGGGCGCCTGGGGCTTCGATGCCAGCGGCGCGCAGGCGCTCGGGGGGCAGCGAGACGGGGGCCTTGAGGTTGCGCTCGACGCCCAGGGTCTGTGCAAGGCGCTTTGACGGATCGATGGTCAGCGCCAGGACACGGCGGCCGCGTCGGGCGGCGGCCAGCGCCAGGGCTGTGGCTGTGGTGGTCTTGCCCACGCCGCCGGCGCCGCAACAGATCACGACGCGCCGCTGGGCGATCAGTTCACCGAGTTCTTTGATGATCATGATGCTCCTTTGCGGCGTTCAGGGGGCGAAAACGTCGGTGACGGCCTCGATGAGGCTCTCGGACTGCAGCGGAAACTCTGGCACGGTGAGGATGGGCACCGAGACCGACTCTTTGAGCTTGTCCATGGCGGCCTTGCACTGTCCCAGGCGGACAAAGCGGTCGGCGCCAAAGAGCGCTTGTTGCTCAACCAGGGGCGCCAGCTCGGCGCGCTCCTGGGGGCTGAAGTCGTCGGGGGGGAGCTTGTTGACGATGACGGTGCCGACCGGCATGCGCGTCTTCTCAAGGCCCTCGATCAACTCCAGCGACTCGGTCACCGGCAGCGTCTCGGGCAGCGTGACGACGCAGGCGGCCGTCTGTGCCGGGTCGTAGAGGTAGGACTGGCCTTCGCGCATGGCGTCGGCGATGGGTCCGGTCGGCATCAGGCTCAGCAAGATGTCCGGCAGGCCAGTCAACGCCAGCGTGTGCCCGGTGGCAGGCATGTCAAAGACGATCACCTCGTGGGCGGGCGAGCCGTCATCGCGGGTCTCTTTCAGAAGGGTCAGCAGCAGGTAGAAGATGCCCATCTCCTGGAAAGAGGGGGCCGCTTCCAGGAGCCTGCCCAGCGCCTTGGAGCGCATGGCGGCCCGGATCAGGGAGCGGATGGGGATGACCGTCTGCAAGAAGCGCTCATGGCCAAGCCGGGTCCAGAGCATCTGCCCCTTCACACCATGCCCAATGCTGCGCAGCTTCTCGGGCAGGAGTTCGCGCCCAAAGATCCGTGCCAGCGGGGAGTAGTCCCCGTCGGGTTGACTGATCTCGACCAGCAGCGACCGCTTGCCATGGCGAGCGGCCGCGATGGCCAACGACGCCGACAAGGTCGTGCGTCCCACACCGCCTTTGCCCGTGATGAGCAAAACGCGCTTATCAAAGAGTTCTTTCAAGGTTCCTCGCCCTGACAGTCCACATGGTCGCGCCAGCATACACACATGCTGTGGCGCTTAAAAGGTTCATGGAGCGCTTGCTCTTCGGGTTGCTCAGGTTGTGGCACACGATCGCGTCTGGGAGCAAACCTGGGCTGAGATTGGTTTGATTGGGGAGTTAGACATCGTTCATATAATTCACCAACACCGTGGTGTATTTCGGTTGGTTGTGTCCAGTGGCCGCTTGTGGGTTGTCTGGACAGCATGTAGATGCTCCACGCGGCGCGTTGGGTGTGCGCTCTATGCGCCGCCACAAGGAACTCTAAAGGGTGCGGCCCTGATGATGGCCGTCCGGGAGATGAGCGGGTGAAATACAGCGAGAAGATTTCCTACTGCCAGGTGGTGGCGCAGATGATGGTCGCCGATGGTGTGCTGACCGACGATGAGCGCGCCTTTTTGGGGTCTTTGATGACAGAGTTGGGGCTGACCGACGATGAGCGCGAGCACGTCTTCAACACGGTCAACATTGGCGACGACGTGGCCCCCAGGCTGGAGAAGATCGAGGACCGACAGGCGTTGGAGCGGCTGCTGATCGAGCTGCGGGCGGCGTCCTCGGTGGACGGGGATGTCTCGGAGGTGGAGCGCGACCTGATGGCCAGGGTCGAGGCGCTGCTTGAGGGCTGAGCTACGGGGTGTCTTCTTGGGCGTCAAAGCAGTCGTAGGAGTGGACGGTCCAGACATCCCTGCCGAAACTTTGGCGCGTGAGCCCTCGCTCAAGTCGCGTCAGCGCGTTGCCAAAGCGGTCATAGGTGTATGTGTCGAGGTGATCGACGGTGCCGTCATCACCGGAGTCGGTTCGAATCTCCAGCGGTTTTCCTGCCGCGGTGAAGGTGGCGGTGATGCTGGTGAACTGTGATGGGTCGTTTGGATCCAGCGCGGCGTGCTCGTGGAGTTGGTACGCCAGATTGTTGCGGGCGTCGTACTGGAAGATCGCACGGTAGTCGATGATGCCATCGGCGTCGAAGTCTTCTTCACGCAGCACCGGCGACCAGTCTTGGTTGTGGGTGACGCTCTTGGTGGATTCGGGCATGCCATCGCAGTCGTCGTCCACAAGTTCCTCTGCCAAGCGCAGCTCCCTGTCCGTGAAAACGTCCCTGCAGTCGGTGCTGGAGCCGTCGTTGTGTTCGCGCTTGGAGTGTTCGACGACGGTGTGGCCATCGGCGTCACGGGTGAATGTCGTGGTGTGTATGGTGTCGTCGCTCTGGGTGAGCACCAAGTGGGTGAGCAGCCCTTCGCCATCGTAGTGATAGGTTGTGACCCATTCGATGGTGCCGTTGTTGTCAATGTCTCGGGCAATTTCGATCAATTGGTTTTGATCGTTGTAGGTCCAGTAGCTGGTATGGGCCAGATAACCGGTGAGCACTATTTTGACGATGTTGCCGTTGGCGTCGTACTCCGCATCGGATGTTGAAACCAGCTCGCCTTCATCGAAGACGCGGACACTTGGGCGGCCTCCTGTGTCGTAAATGTAGTGTGTTTCTGAGTTGATGGTGCCGTCGATGTCGTAGTCGCGCTCTGTCAGGCAGGGACCGGGGTAGAGGCGGCTTGTTTGGACTTCGGGGGCCTCGGGGGCGATGAACTCAACCTCGGCCCGGCCCATACCGGCATCGTCGCAGGCCGTCAGCGCCAAAGCGCCAAACAAAAGCGCGCCAAAAGCGGTGGATTGGGTGGATTTCATGGGCGATCTCCGTGGTCTTGGGCGTCGGTGCTGTGGTCCCGTGTCGGGACACACAAGCGCTGTGCGGTGTTGCGCGGTGAAAGAGGTGCCAGTGTCCCAGGTGTGACAGACCCCCTTTGAGTTTTTGGTGGTTGCCCCTTCTTTGCCCGGTGGGCTATGACTCCCGTTGGATTTGGAATGGGGATCATGGAGGAATCATGAAAGCGATTGTGTTGGGTCTGGGGTGTGCGGCGGCGTTGGTGGTGGTGGGTTGCGGCGATGAGGGCGACTCAGAGACCCCCGCGCCGTCGTGTGCCTGCGATGGAGATCAATGCCAGCCAGGGCAGTGCACCTTGCGCGTGGTGGTCAACGATCCGTGTTGGGGCAACGCCAAGGTCTTTTTGAACGACACCAGCGCCGAGGCTGAGCCTGCGGGGATCGCCAGCGCCGACGCACCCTTTGAGAGTTGTGAGGGCTTTCGGGCGCCCGTGGTCGATGATGAAGGCAACCTGACCCAGGAGGGCGACGCCTTCACCTTCCTCATCGAGAGCGAAGATGGCCGCTCCATCAGCCCCGAGGTCACCCAGACCTGCGCAGGCTCTCAGCCCGTGGTCTTTCAGTTGGAAGGATGTCAATGAAAGTGGTTTTGTTTTCTAATTAAAGTGTCCTGGCGCTCTCTCCGATTCCAAGAGGTGTTGGTGGTCGAGGCGCCGGTCGTTCCAACCCCATTGGGACCACGCTTCTCTCTTTGCCGGGAAACTGGTGGAGATCCCTTTCCTTCCTGGTGCCTCGACCGCCTCTTTTCCTTCCTTTGTCAGAATGCCATGAAGCTGCGCGTGCGCTGGGCCGATGGGTTCGTTAAGGCGCTCGGCGTGGTTGCCTCGCGATTTTTCCAAAAAATATCTTTAACGCGCCCCTGCGCGTTGGTGTCTGCGCCTCTGAGTCTTGTGCATTTGCCCAGTTCAAGGTGGAGGGTTTGATCATGCGATCGTGGGGTCCTGACAAGCGGCGTTGGTCCGCGTCAGGCGGTGTGGCGCTGTGTGCGCTGATGGGTTTGTGTGCTTGCGGAGGCGACTCCGGTGGGGGAGACGGTGTGTCTGGGCCCTCATCTGAGTCTGTGCCGGTGGTTCGGCCAGAGGCGGTCACCGAGGTGGCCTCTCAAGGGGTCGAGCTGGGTCTCCCTGACGGCGACTGGGGGTCAAACGCGCTTTCGGTGGTGCAAGATGCGCTCTTGGGGACCTGGGTCGGCGGCCCGGAAGGACTCTTTGTGGAGCGGAGCGCGGGCTTTGAGTTGGTGGATGCCGAGCCGGTCAACGCCATGATCCTCCTGGAGGAGGTCGGCGTTCTGGTGGCGCGCGCGGATGGGCTTTGGGTCTGGGACGGCGCGTCGCTGCGCATCACCTCGTTGCAGAGCGAGTTGGGTGAAGGCCCGGTGTTGGCGCTGGCTGAGGCCGACGGCGTGCTTTGGTTGGCCACCGATGCCGAGCTTTTTGTGTACGAAGGCGGTCAATTGGCCGCTTTTGAAGGGATCGAGGCTGTGGTGGGCATCCACGCGGCGGCCGACGCGTCCCAGGTGGTCCTGACACAAGACGACGGCGCGCTCTCGCTCCTTCGCCAGGATGGCGACGGTTGGGTCTGGGTGTCGCTTGAGCAAGAGCCTGCCTCTGCGGCGGTGCCTGCGGCCAACGGGCGTCTCTTGGGTCTGGACGGCGACGCGCTCATTGAACGCGTGTCTCTTGGTGATGGTCAGGTGGCGTGGCGGCCGGTGGCGTTGACCGATTCGCCCGATGATCCTGGCGCCGCAGGCCTCGAAGCCTTGGCGTCCGACCCCCAAAGCGGGGCGGTGTGGGCGGTGGATTCTGGACACATTGCCAAGCTCAGCGGCGCCAGCGTTGAGCGCTTTGAAAAGCCCGAGGCGCTGGGGACGGTGTCGCTGGCGCAGGTGTCTCAGGATGGGATCTTGTGGCTTTGGGCCGATGGCGCGTTGTGGCGTGTGGGCGACGATGGTGAGGTGGTCGGCTTTGCGACTCACATCGAGCCTTTTGCCCAGGCCAACTGCGGCCGCTGCCACGCCGAAGGCGGCGTGGCCCACCATTTGGAAACCTACGAGCAGTGGTCCGATGAAGCGGCGGCGATCCTGGTGACGCTCGAAGAGGGCTCCATGCCTGCCGACGGACAGCCGCTGGAGTTGGGCACCGCCCAGCTTGTTCAACGTTGGATTGAAGACGGGCTTGAGCCCTGAGGAGGAACCACGATGAAGATCAACCCTGTCATCTGGAGCGTGGTTCTGATCCTGGGCGTGCTGTCGAGTGGCACGGCCATGGCCCAGGTCTGCGAGCCATCGCGGGTCCAGAGCGACCTGCAATACCTGAGACGATTGAGCGTCGACCTGCGCGGGCACCTGCCGACGCTGGCCGAGATGGAGTCGGTGGTCGCCAATGGAGAGTTGGACCCGGAGATTGTGGGGGCCATGCTCGACAGCGACGGTTTTTTGAACCGAATGCGCGCCTACCACAAGGATTTGCGCTGGACCAACGTCGAAAGCCAGCGTCTGACCGGCGTGGGGTGGACGCTCAACGCCCCCAGCGAAGGCCAGTCGCCCGCTTATTGGTCGGCCCAGCGCGCACTTCGGTATCGCGGCGCCGCTGTTGCCTGTTTGGATGAGCCCGCGCGCTTCGGTCAGGACGGTCGAATTCTGACCACGCCCCATCCCACCATCGAGGGGGCTGTGCAGGACGGCTACGTGGAGGTTGAGCCCTATTGGGCGCCCGGCACCACGGTCAAAGCGTGCGCGTTTGAAGCCCAGGAGGCGCTCGAAGGCCCTTCGGCGCGCAACCCCGACATCATGGCCGACTGCAGCAGCACCACCGGGAGCCTGGGGTGTGGCTGCGGGCCCAATTTGCGCTGGTGTCAGCTCAACGCCAACGGCATCAGCACCCGTTTTTCGATCCTCGACTCGTTTGCCGAGCAGCTCATGCGCTTTAGCGACGCCGTGGTGCGCGGCGAGCGCCCCTACACGGACTTCATCCTGGCGAC
The DNA here is from genome assembly GCA_937123825.1 of uncultured Pseudomonadota bacterium. Taxonomy (GTDB): domain Bacteria; phylum Myxococcota_A; class Bradymonadia; order Bradymonadales; genus CAKZKQ01. The sequence continues at coordinate 14,503 of CAKZKQ010000235.1, read as the reverse complement.
GGACATGGAGGTCAACGGGCCCGTGGCCCATTATGTGGCCCATCAGGCCCGCACGGGTGGGGCGATCTTCCTCTCCACGCCCGAGCAGAACTACGAGGTGCCCGACGGGCTGGGTTTTGATGAAGACCGCTGGGTCACCGTCGAGCGCGGCCCGCGTCACGCGGGTGTGTTGACCATGCCGGCCTACCTCATCAAGTTCCAGACCAACCGCTCGCGCGCCAACCGCTTCTACAACGCCTTTTTGTGCCAGTTCTTTGAGGCGCCGCCCGGCGGCCTGCCCCCTGGCGACGATGCCTGCAACGATGAGCCCAACCTGACCGAGCGCTGCGGCTGCAAATTCTGCCACGTGGCCGTCGAACCGGCCGCCGCGCACTGGGGCCGTTACTCCGAAGCGGGTCTGGGCGCCCTCAATGAAGGGCTCTTTCCCACCGAGCAGCCCAACTGCGCCACCGAGCGCGGCGCGCAGCAGGCCATCTGCCAACTTTTCTACGTCACTGAGGCCACCCACCCCGACGAAGAACCCTATCTGGGCTTCCTCAAGCCCTATCTCTTTGCCGATGAGTCGATGATCGACGCCATTGAGCAGGGACCGGCGGTGTTGGCGCAAGAGGCCATCGATAGCGGTCAGTTTGGCCGCTGCACGGTGCGCAAGATGTGGCGGCTCTTTATGGGGCAGGACGCTGGTGTGGACGACGAAGAGGTCATCGAAGAACTCTTCGCCGAGTTTGAAGCCAACGACTACAACCTCAAGGCGCTGATTCTGGCGCTGGTGACTCGCCCTGAATACGTCCAGGGCCAGCGTTTTGCGGGAGGTGAGTGAGATGAAGACCAGACTGACCTCAATGCTGGGCCTTTGGCTGAGCGCGTGCGCGTTGCTGATGGGCTGTGGCGGCTCGGACAACCAGAGCGCGGCGCCAACGCAGGTGCCTTCCGAAGAAACGTTTGAAGAGTCCGAGACCGAGGCGCCCGTTGATGAGCGCGGCGACGTGCCGCTGGAGCCGGTGGTGGTGCGGGAAGGCCGCGCAGCGCGCCGTTTGAGCGTCGATCACCTGCGCCGCTCCATTCCGATGCTCTTTGGCGGCATCACCTGGAGCGTCGAAGCGCGCAACGGCCGCGAGGTGGTGCTCTTTGATGGGTTTTCACGCACGCTGGGCGAGGCCGACTACATCCAGGTGACCGAGACCAACAACGAGCCTTCGCCGCTCTTTGCCAAGTTTATGGACGACATGGCCGGGCAGGTCTGCGCCAAGGCCATTGAGCGCGACCAGGACACGCCCCAGGCCCAAGACCGTCTGGTGGTGCGTCACCCCGACGATGTCGACGCCAACCTGCGCTTCCTGCGCCTGAAGCTCCACGGGATTTACGTGCCCGAGGACTCGACTGAAGGGTTGATCGATCTGCGCCAGCTTCACGGCGAGATCCTCAACGACACCGATGATCAACGCCAAGCCTGGCTTGGGGTGTGCGTGGCCATGGTCACCGCGCCCGAGTTCATGGCGTACTGAGCGCGGAGGGCAAAGAGATGATCAACAGAAGAACCTTTTTGAAGTCTTTGGGGATGGGCACGGCGGCGTGTGTGCTGTCGAACGCCGGTTTTGCTGGCCGCGCGCTGGCCGACGCCGCCCCCGTCGATCGCTATTTCATCTTCTGCTACTTCAGCGGGGGCTGGGATACGCTGATGTGTCTGGATCCGCGCGACCCCGATGTCTTCACCGAGGAGCGCGTGGGAGAGACCCGCATTCAGCTTGGCTGGGACCGCCTGCCAGTGGGTTTTGGCCAGAGCATCATTCAGCCTTCGGGCAGTCAGATTGAGTTTGGACCGGCCGCCGAGCCCATCGCGCGGCACTTTGACAAGATGTGTATGGTCCGCGGGCTCTCGATGGACACGCTGACCCACGAGGTGGGCCGCCGGTACTTCATCACCGGTCTGGCGCCCCGAGGGTTGTCCGCGGCGGGCTCCAGCGCCGGGACGCGGATTGTGGCCCAGCAGGGTGATCAGAGTCCGATTCCCCATCTGGTCTCTCGCGTGGAGGCCTACAACGAGGGCGACCCCAACTTTGCCACGGCGTTGTCGGTCAGCAGCGTCCAGGATCTGGTGACGGCCTTGAGCGACGGGGCCGACGCGCCTTCGGGGGCGGTGCGCTCGCGGCTGGACGCCTACCGAGAGCGCGTGAGGGGCTGTGACCCCGACCACCGCGACGCGCAAGGGTTTTTGACGCTCATCGGCGACACCCAGCGCAAGGCCCGCGAGCTGGTCGTGGGCGGGTTCAACCGGCGCTTTCGGTTCACCGATGGCAACGACCCGGAGATGGTTGAGATCGCCGCGCGCTACGGGATCGACAACCTGGCGTTGGCGCCCGCTCAGGCGGCGATGGCCTTTCAGGCGCTCAAGTACGGCATCGCCCAGACCGTCACCATCGAGTTGGCCAACGGCCTCGACACCCACGACGACACCTGGGAGACGGCCCACGGGCCGCTGCTGCGCGACGGGTTCCAGGCGCTGGCCACGCTGGTCGATGACCTCTCGGCTGAGCCTCACCCCAACGGCGGCACCTTCATGGACCGCACCACGATCCTGTGTTTCAGCGAGTTCAGCCGCACGCCCACGCTCAACAACCGCGCCGGGCGCGACCACTCGTTGGTCAACTCGGCCATGCTCCTGGGTGCTGGGGTGCCGCACAACCGTGTCGTGGGTGCCACCAGCGACATTGGCCAGAACCCGCTGCCGATCGACCCCATCAGCGGCGAGGTCACCAGCGCCGGTGGGGTGATCTTGAGCCCGACCTCGGTCCTGGCCTCGATCATGGCCTCCAGCGGCCTGAGCACCGACGATTTGCGCGTTGAAGGGCTGCCCTGCTTGATGGTCTGAGCGCGACCTGAGCCCCAAACCGGCCTTGCGGTTGTCTGCGGCGTGGTTTTTGTGGTTGTGTGAGGGCATCAAAACACCAGGTCTCTGCGTTGCTTCAAGCCAGAGACCGGGCCTTGTTGGTCGTGGCAGGCAGGGAGGCCGGCCCGAGCGCTGCCCTGGTTTTGAAGTAAAGACCCATCATGAACTATTGGATCAGGCGCCTGGGCAACTCGCTGCTGGTGATCTGGGGGGTGGCCACGCTGGTCTTTGTGACCTTGCGGCTTGTCCCCGGTGACCCCGTCGAGTCGATCCTGGGCGAGACGGCGCTGGCGGTCGATAAAGACAACCTGCGCCAGTGTTTGGGGCTGGATCAGCCCTTGTGGGCCCAGTATTGGCACTTTGTGGTCGATGAGGTGGCCAGCGGCAGCTTTGGAGAGCTCTGCGAGGAGCGCGGCGTGACCGTCATGTCTCGCCTGCTCGAAGCCATCGGCCCAACCGTGGAGCTGGCCGTGGCCAGCATGCTGATCGCGGCCATATTGGCGCTGCCCGCTGGGGTCATGGCGGCGCTCAACCGTGGCAAGGCCACCGACGCCAGCTTGGCGGTGGTGTCGCTGCTGGGCATCTCGATCCCCAACTTCTGGTTGGGGCCGATGCTCTTGATCCTCTTTAGCCTGACATTGCAGTGGTTGCCCGATCCCGGCGCCGGGATGGAGGGCATCTCTGGGCTTTTGCTGCCTGCGGTGACGCTGGGGACCGCTTTGGCGGCCAAGACCTCGCGGATGACGCGCGCCAGCGTGCTGGACTCGTTGGAGCAGGATTATGTTCGCACCGCGCGCGCCAAAGGGCTCTCGGAGCGCGTGGTGGTGGGCAAACACGTCCTGCGCAACGCCCTCATCCCGGTGGTGACCATCATGGGGTTGCAGTTTGGGGCCGTGCTGGCCGGGGCGATCGTGGTGGAGAAGGTCTTTGCGCGGCCCGGGTTGGGGACGCTTTTGCTGGAGGCCATCTTTACGCGCAATTATCGCCTGGTGCAGGGCTGTGTGTTGCTGATCACCTTTGCCAATGTGGGGGTGAACCTGGTGACGGACATGCTCTATACGTGGATCGACCCCCGCGTGAAGTTGAGGTGAAGCGATGGCTTGGTTGACGCGATCACCGCTGGCGCTGCTGGGCGCCGCGATCCTCTTGTTGGTGCTGGCCGTGGCCGCGCTGGCGCCCGCGCTGGCCCCCTACGAGCGCGGCCAGACCAACGTCCGCCAACAACTCCAGGGCCCTTCCTGGGAGCACCCCATGGGCACCGACGACAACGGCTCGGATGTGATGACCGAGGTGGTCCACGGCGCCCGTGTGGCGGTGGTGGTCGGCAGCATCACGGTGACGCTGCGGCTCTTGTTGGGGATCTTGTTGGGGCTGCTGAGCGGCTATATGGGCGGCTGGGTCGATGAGGCCATCATGCGCCTGACCGAGGTCTTCATGTCCTTTCCGGGGATACTGCTGGCCATCCTGATCATCTTCATCACCCAGGAGCCGTCGTTGTGGACGGTGATCTTTGCGCTCTCGATCACGGGCTGGGCCGGGTTTGCCCGGTTGATCCGTGGTCAGGTGCTGGTGGAGCGAGAGAAGGACTACGTGCAGGCCGCCAAGGCGCTTGGTTTTCCGCCCTGGCGGATCATGTGGAAGCACATCATGCCCAACATCTGGGGGCCGGTCATCGTGCAGGCGACCTTTGGGGTCGCCGGGGCGATCCTGGGCGAAGCGACGCTGTCATTTTTGGGCCTGGGGCCGCAAAACACCGCAAGCTGGGGGGCGCTGCTGGACCGGGGGGCCGATTACTTCCTGGTGACCCAGCACATTGCCTTCTTCCCAGGGCTGGCCATCATGCTGACCGTGCTGGCCATCAACTTTATTGGCGATGCGCTGCGGGATCACCTCGACCCGCGCCTGGCCGGTCGCGTGGAAGCCTCGACCTGAGGGTCGTGTAGAGAGAAGCACAAGGAGGTTCAAGGATGAACACACAGGAGTTGGCCCGCGCCGCAGGGGATGCGCTGATGGTGGGCTTTGAAGGCAAGGAAGCACCCCCGCAGACGCTCGACAAGGCGCTGCGCGCCGGGCACGTCGGCGGCGTGATCCTCTTTTCGCGCAACATCGACCAGAGCGACGACGGTTTGGAGACGCTCGCCATGCTCAATGCTCGCCTCAGCGCCGCGCGCCCCGAAGGAGGGCACGGTCCGCTCATCGCCGTGGACCAGGAAGGCGGCCGCGTGCGGCGGCTCAAGCACGGCGTGGTGCCGGTGGGACCGATGATGGAGTTGGCCGAGGCTGGTGACCCCGACAAGATCGCTTCAGTCAGCGAGTCGCTGGCGCTGGATCTGGCGGCGCTGGGCTTCAACCTCAACTTTGCCCCGGTACTGGACGTCTTTACCAACCCGGAGAACACCGTCATTGGGGACCGGGCTTTTGGCACCGACCCGCGTCAGGTGGCGCGTCTGGCGGGGGCCTGGACCGTGGGGCACTACATCGCCGGGGTGATTCCTTGTGGGAAGCACTTTCCCGGGCACGGCGACACGGTGGCCGACTCGCACTTTGAGCTGCCCGTGGTCAACCACGACATGAAGCGCCTCAAAGAGATTGAGTTGTTGCCGTTTCGGCGCGCCATCAAGAGCCGCATCCCCATGCTCATGACCGCCCACATCCTGGCCCCTGCCATTGACCCCGACCACCCGGTGACGCTCTCCGAGGCGGGGATCGAGGCGCTGCTGCGCAAGCAGATGCACTACAACGGCGTGGTCATCACCGACGACCTGGAGATGAAGGCCGTCAGCGAGCGCTACAGCGTCGAAGAGATGATCGAGCTGGGGCTCAAGGCCGGCGTGGACATCTTTTTGATCTGCCACACCGAGGACAAGTGGCTGCGCGCCCACGAACACATGGTGCGTCTGGCCGAAGGCAGCCCCGAATTGCGCCAGCGGCTCTTGCAGGCCTCGACCAGAGTGCAGGCGCTCAAGGCCCAGTACCTTAAAAAAGGGTCTTATGAGGTTCCTGAGGGGCTCTTGGGGATGCTGGGTGGTGGAGCCTGAGAAGCTGCATATGGGGGCCAGCCCCCAAACCCCCGCCAGGGAGCGCGCTCCCTGGACCCGCAATGTTCAGGTTTTGGATGCGGTGGTGGTGGCGGGTTGGGCGGCTTCTTCTTCTTTGGGTTCGGACGGGGTGAAGTGCTCTTCGTAGAGCGGGGTTTGCGCGTCTGAGAGTGCTTGGAAGTCGTCGCCGAGGCCCAACTCTGCGTCATCGGGGGGCAGGTCGACGTCGTGGCCCTTGGCATGTCGTGCGCGGTTGATGGCATCGGCCATCAGAAGGGGATGCGTGGAGGAGACGACGAGCTTGCGGATGCCCATGGCGGTCTTGTAGTGGATGCGGACCGCTTTGCCCTTGTCACCCATCATGTTGAAGGCCCAGGAGCCGTCCACGACCGAGTATCGGATGCCGTAGCCGCCGTATTTGAGGATGTTGTAGTCCTCGGCCTCGCAGTGGACGATGTCTTCCACGCGGATCTTGGGGCCGAGCAGGCCGTACTGCACAAAGACGTGATCCTGCGTGACGCTGACGCGCAGTGCGTAGAACGTCGTGAAGATGATGGCCATGGCGGCCAGCATGAGCAGGAAGGGCAGCAGGGGAGCGGCGGCGGCAAAGAGCGCGCCCAGGCCAATCGAAAAGACCACCCCCAGCAGCAGATAGAAGTACCAAGGCCAGTGCATTTTCTGGCGGTGGAGCACCTCATCGGTGCCTTCCATGTACTGGAGGTATGGGTCCTGGTTGGCGTCGCTCATGTCACGGCGTGGGGTGGATCACTTCACTTCGTCGATCACAGCCTGAAGCTCGCCATTCTGGTACATCTCAAAGAGGATGTCACTGCCGCCAAGGAACTCGCCGCCGATGTAGATCTGGGGAATGGTCGGCCACTTGGAGAACTCCTTGATGGCCTGACGCTTTTCGGGGTCCACCAGGATGTTGACCGACTTGTAGGGCACACCGTAGGAGGTCAGGATCTGGGAGGCCTTGGCCGAGAAGCCGCACTGGGGCATCTGCGGGCTGCCCTTCATGTAGATGAGGATGGCGTTGTTCTGCACCTCGTGGGCGATCTCGTCCATGACCGTCCCACCTTCGTCGCGGGTGCGAGGGCCGTCGGTCTGGGCGGGGGCGGCGTCGTTGTTGTTGCTGTTGACGATGGGCAAGGAGAACTTCTTGGTCATGGTTTTTGGCTCCAAAAGGCCCGCGCGGCGTGTTTGGGTGGCGCGCGGGAAGTGATGGTGTTTGGCAAGGGCGGTCTACGCGCCGCTTTGGACCTGCTGCCACCGCTGGGGTGTGAAGGTCTTCAGGCTCAGCGCGTGGATGGTCCCATCTTTGATTTTGTCGGCCAGGGCGTCTTTGACCATGCGGTGCTGTTGAAGCAGGCGTTTGCCATCAAAAGCGGCCGAGACGACCGTCACCTCCCAGTGGTCCTGGGTCCCCGTGAGGTCTTTGCAATAGACCTGGGCGTCCTGGAGGTGTTGGCGCAGGTGGTCCTGTATTTGATCCGGTGTCATGAGCGTGTCCGTTGAGGGTGTTGGCCATCGCAAAAGCGACGTGCCCGAAACTTGAACACCAAAGAAGACATATCCAGTCCATTTTTAAAGGTCAAGCGTCAAAAGGTTTGTGTGGAGGCCCGGTGGAGGCTGGTTGATGAGGTTGCATGGGAAGCGTTGTTTTCTCTTTGGGGCTCATCTGGTAGTCTTTTGGGGATGGAGGAGGTGTTGTGTTTGGAGTGGGCGTCGCTTCGATGGGGCTATCATGGAATTGGCCGCCAGCGGCGTCGTAGGATGATGATGAGGGAAGGTTTCAATGGTGCGTGCTTGGCGGTGTGTGTGTGTGGTGTGTGTGTTGGCGTGGTGTGGTTGTGGTGAGGAAGAGCTTGGGCCTTCCATTGTCCATGACTCTCCCAACACCTGGCAGGTGACTTCACCCCTCTTGTTTGGTTCGGCTGTGTATGTGGGGGGTGGCAAGCTGCTGACCAACTGGCACGTGGCGATCAACTCGGCGATTTTGGATGTGTCGGACAGTGGTCCCTTGCGTCAAGGGGAGTCGCTGGAGCACTTCAACCTCGCTGACGGGGTTGATCGGGCGCGCCTGGACGGGGCTTATTGTGACAGAGGCCTGGGGTGGGAGTTGGTCGTGGATGAGTCGGATTTTGGCATTGGCTGTGTGGCGGTCAACAATACCCCTCACCACAGCTACAGAGTCAGCTTTCGGGACCCGGCAGGGGTTCACTTTCCGGCGCGCTTGCTCTACGCCAACATCGAGCTTGATCTGGCGATCATCGAGGTGGATCAGGATGCAGGTGGAAAGCCTTCGTTGGACACGCTGGACACGATCGGCATCGCGCTCTTCCCCCCAGAACCTGGCCAGCAGGTGAAGGTCTCCGGGCACCCTGAAGGGGTGCGCGTGGCGGTCGAAGAGTTTTGTGAGGTGGTCTCTTCGCAGGTGTCGCCGCTGGCTGATCCAAGCGTCTCGTTCCCTTCTGATTTGGTCGTTGAGAGCTTTGAGGCCGATTGCTTCACGGTCACTGGTGGCTCATCGGGAGGGCCCGCGCAGGATCCCGAGACCGGATTGTTGATGGGGCTTGTATGGACCATTGAGCCCAACAACGGAGACACTTATATTTCGGCGTCTTCGGCCTGGAAGGCTTATCTGGACAACCCGCAGCGGACCACCAACGACTCTCAGCTTGAAGCCCTCCTTGAAGAGTTCGGCGTGGAGTAGGGTCAGAGCGCTTGGCGCTTCATGGTGCGGCTGTGGGTGCACCGGCGAGTGTGGAGTTTTATGGGCTTTGGGGACATCATAAGGCGCGTTTCGCGCTTGCCCATTGGGTGCCCAACGTCGTACGACTGCATTGTGCGCAACGCACACGAGGTCCGTTGCATCGTGGGGACATGATGTCAGGAGCCCGAGCCAACGCCCGCGCAGGAGAAGCCAGATGGACCACACGTTAGACAGCGCCCAGCTTGCCACAATCGCCGCCAGGACCGTGGGTCACTACGAGGGGAGGGCTGCGGCGTTCTGGGAAGGGACCAAAGACCACGATGTGTCTCAGAACGTGCGGACCCTTCTTGAGTTTATGGAGGGTGAGGGGCCGCTAAAGATCCTTGACTTTGGTTGTGGTCCGGGTCGGGATTTGATGGCCTTCAAGGCCTTGGGACACGACCCGGTGGGGCTGGAGGGGTCGGCGTCGTTTTGCGACATGGCGCGTGCGCACTCGGGGTGTGAGGTCTTGCACCAGGACTTTTTGTCGTTGGAGCTGCCCGCGACGACCTTTGACGGTGTGTTTGCCAACGCCAGCCTCTTTCACGTGCCGTCACAAGAGTTGCCAAGGGTCCTGGCCGAGCTTTACGCGGCGCTGAAGCCTCGCGGGGTGCTCTTTGCGTCCAACCCCAGAGGAGCCAACGTCGAGGGTTGGAATGGTCAAAGGTACGGCGCCTACCATGATCTCACCGCCTGGCGCGCGTTTATGGCGACGGCAGGTTTTGATGAGTTGACCCACTATTACAGACCCGAAGGGCGGCCAAGGGATCAGCAGCCCTGGCTGGCGAGCGCGTGGCGGCGGCGCAGTGGGCCTTGAGGGCTGCCTCCAAGCCTTTTTGAGCCATGTTTGCTCTTTGATGGGCGGTGGGATGAGCCTGTGATCTCCAACCTTTCTTCGGCTCTCTCTTGATGCCAGGCTCTCCCATAATCGAACCCATTGTCTCGCTTGTCGTCTCTGGAGGTGCCTGCGGTGTGGCTTGTGCCCGCCGTGGAACCTACGAAATGGCAAGGTGGGATAAAAAATAAACGACATACACTTTTGGCCTGCGTTTTGCTCTTTCGGTGTCCTGTGGCCACGGAGGCTTGAGCATGGAACGTGGTGTTTGCCCTGTACCGGTGAGCTTTTGTCTGTGCTTGTTGTTGATGTTGAATGTGGTATCCGCGTTCTGCTTCATTGCCTTTGAGTGCTCGAAGGCCCTGTTTGTGGGGTCTGAAGAGGTTTGAGGACTCTTGGCCTTCTGTGTTTTGAAACACACAGTGGTGTACTGTGTGGGATTGTTTTGTGTCGGTAAAACCCAGTTTTGTGTGTGAAATGAACACCTTTGTGCCTGTTCATTCGGTTCTTCGCACACAACTTCGATCAGAGAGCTGGAGTGAGCATGAATATGGAAGGATGGGCAGTGAGAGCGGCGGTGTTTGCCGCGATGCTGATCATGGGCGTGGGCAATGTGCAGGCGCAGATGGGTGTGTCTGCCGACAGGGTGAGCTTGCCCGAAGGTGCCGGTTCTCTAGAGGGTAATGGAGAGAACGTGCAGGTGTCGTCCAACATGGGGGCGATGAGCTACGGGATTGGCATCGAGGTGCCCTCGGGCTATGGCGGCATGACTCCCCAGGTTGGGCTTGGCTACAGCTCGGGCGGCGGTGCTTCGGTGCTTGGCCGCGGTTGGTCGATGCCGATGCCTTACATCGAGCGGATGACGAGCCGCGGCTTGCCGACCTACACGGACAGCGACTTCTTTGCGGCCAACGGCGGCGAGCAGCTTGTGATGGTCGATGACGGCGAGCCTGCGGTGTATCGGGCGCGCTACGAAGGTGGCTTTGTGCGCTACAAGTGGTTTGGGCGCGGTGCGGGAGACGGGGGTTACTGGGTGGCCGAGTATCCCGATGGGCGCGTGGGCTACTTTGGGGCCGATGAGGAAGGCCAGCTTGACGACAGCGCCATGCTCAGCGGCGATGAGGGCACGTTCCGTTACCACATGGTGGCCATTGAAGACGTCTACGGCCACGTGATTCGCTACAGCTACACTCGTCCTGGCGCCGTGCCGCTGCTGTCGCGCATTGGATACGTTTATGACGGCGGCAACGAGCCCCGTTTTGCGGTCGATTTTGAGTATGAGGGCCGTCCCGACGCCATCATTGACGCCAAACCCGGCTTTGAGGAGCGCCTTGAGCGCCGTGTGGCCGCCATTCAGGTTCGCTCTGGTGGTGCGCCGCTCCAACGTTACCAGATGGTCTACGCCCCTGATGATGTGTCGGGCGGGATCAGTCTCCTGGCGCGGGTGGATCGTTTTGGATTGGCTGGTGGTCAGTTTGAAGTCTCAACGGGCTTTGAGTACTCGCGGTCGCTGGGCGGTGTTTGCAATGGCGTGGATTGCCAGCGCCCGTTTTTGGTGGAGATGAACCAGAACCTTGGGGTGAACTTTCGGTCGGGGAATGTGACGTTGATCGACATCAACGGGGACGCGCTGCCGGACTTGCTGGACACGACCTTTGAGGGGGCGCACCGGTTCTTCATCAACCAGTTCAACAGCCCAGAGGACCACTCATTTGGCGAGGCGGTGCCTTCGGAGGTGGGCACGGGTTCTGGGCACCGTTTGTCGTCGGGTCGCGTGCAGGTGATGGACATCAACGGGGATGGCTTTGCGGACCTGATCAACACGGCCACGGGGCAGGTCTTGGAGAACCGCGGCGGGGGTGATTGGGACGGCGCCACGAACCTGCTGGGGACCTTTGGTGAGCTGCCCAACCTGGAAGGCGAGCTTGATGACGGGCTGGACCCGGAGAACGGGGATTTGCTCTCGATTCGTTTTCTGGATTACGACAACGACAAGCGGATCGATATCATCAAATCGTCCGGCGCGGCGGCGCAGAACCAGACTTTGGTGTGGCGCAACTCTCCCGAGCAGGGCTTTGTTCCGGCGCCGGGCGTGGAGTCGCTGCCGGTGGGATTTGAAGGCGACCAGTTGCTGCTCTCGGACATGAACGGGGACGGGATGCTGGACCCTGTGCGTCTGTCGCCGGGGGCGTTGCAGGTGCGGACCAACCTTGGCTTTGGACGCTGGGCGCCAGCGTTGAACATCGTGGACCTGCCTTTTGGGGCCACGGAGCTGGAGCAAGGGCTGGTCGAGCTTGAAGACTTGAACAACGACGGGCTGGACGACCTTGTGGTGGTGCGCGCCTCGGAGTTGACCTACGCGCTCAACAGCAACGGCGTGGCCTTTGAGCCCCCCGTCACCCTCACCGACGATGATTTGCCCGGCGACCTGCCCAGGCGCGACAACACGGTGACGGTGCTCTACGCCGACATGAATGGCTCGGGCAGCCAGGATGTGGTCTGGGTCAGCGCCAATGGCTCGGTGACCTATCTGGAGCTTTTCCCCGTTCAACCTCACCTGCTGAGCCAGATCACCAACGGCATGGGCATGGTTTCTGAGATCACCTATGGCACGACCGTTGAGCAGGCGGCGCAAGCTCGCCTGCGGGGTGACGCCTGGGACAACACCCTGAGCTTTGCCTCCGTTGTTGTCACCGAGGTTGATACCTACGACACACTCTCTCAGGCACACCAAATCACCCGTTATACCTACCGCGATGGCTTCTATGACGGCGCCGAGAAGCAGTTCCGGGGTTTTGGTCAGGTCTTCATGGAGACCCCCGGTGACGATAGCGTCCAGGGCGGCCAGACGACGATGGTTTACGACCTGGGTTTTGAAGACCCTTACCGCGCTGGGCTCTTGCTGGAGCGTCGGATGGGCAACGACGAGGCGCTCTTCCAGACGGCCAACTTCACCTACGAAGATTGTCCCGTGGCTGAAGTGCCCGCGCCCGACTCACTGCCTTTTGCCGTGCGTCATGTCTGCCAAACTGAGGTCGAGGTCATTGGTCATGAGGCGGCACCCGAGGACCAGTGGACGACGGTGCGGATGAGTCAGAGCTACGACGGTTATGGCAACATGATCGAGCGTCAAAACCTGGGCATCGTGGCCATTGGTGGCCAGGGCTGCGAGCCTTGCGAGGACAGCCTGGAGATCTTTGGCAAACCTTGTGGTCAGCAGTGTCTGGGCGATGAGCAGTATGATGAGTGGGACTATATCGCTCCCTCCGAGCAGAACACTGCCGGCAAATGGATCTTGAACAGCGCCTCTTCCAAGCGCTCCTTTGGCCGTCCGGGCAGTGAAGAGGTCGCCGAGGCCTTCTTCTACTACGACGGACCCGCTTTTGAAGGGTTGGAGTTGGGTAAACTGACCCACGGCGGGCTCAGCCGCAGCATGCACCGCGTGTCGCAAGACGGCCCGCTGGTGCCTGGTTACCGCTTTGAGCGCAGCGCGCATGGCACGGTGATGGAGCAGATTCGTCCCGAGGGCGACGTGACCATCGACGACAACTTCCGTGAGCGCCACACCTACGACAGCGCGAGCCTGAACATCGTGGCCACGGACATTTTGTTGCACGATGAGCAGGGCCAGCCCTACAGCGTGCGCCGTGAGCACCGCTTTGATCCGCAGTGGAACCGCGAGCAGGACTCGACCGATTGGCGCACCATCCGCGATGGGCTGGCGGTGACGCCGGACAACACCGGGAGCATCTTGTGGGATGAGTTTGGACGCACGATGCAGGTCTACCGACCTGGAGAGCCCATCGACAAGCCTTCCGAAGAGGTCAGCTATGAGTTGGGCGACCCGGTCAGCCGCACCGTGGTGCGCAAGCGCCGTGAGGTCGGCGGCCCGCAGGATATGGTGGTGGTGCGCTGCATGGATGGCTTTGGCCGCGTTCTGCAGGAGCGCTCTGCGATTGGCGATGGTCGCTGGTTGGTCAGCGGTTTTCGGTTGTATGCGCGCAACAACAAGCCGCGCCGGATCTACGCCCGTTATGAGAGCACCAGCGAAGCGTGCGACGTGGAAGCGCCCACGAATGTGCCTTACGAGGCCTTTGAGTACGACGTGATGGGCCGCCTGCTGCGCAGCACCTGGTTTGACGCCGATGGGGAGCGGGTGTCGTTCAAGCGCATGGCCTACGGTCCGACCTGGTCTTTGGGCTGGGACGAAGAAGACACCGACCCCGAAAGCCCCCACTTTGACACGCCCATCCGCCACGACCACAACGGCCTGGAGAAGCGCTGGCGCATGACCCATGTGCGCCAGCAGGACCAGGACTTGACCCACACCTTCACCTGGGACGAACTGGGACGTTTTCGCGGATGGAGGGATCCGTCCGGCAATGAGAAGGTCCAGACCTATGACCTCATGGGCCGCTTGATTCAGGTCGACGACCCCGACCGCGGTGTGACCTCGTTTGAGCTTGACGCCGCTGGCAGTGTGGTGCGCCGAACCGATGCCCGTGGCGTTGTGTTGGAGTATGAGTATGACGGTGGTGGTCGTCTGATTGGGCGTCATGATGCCAGCAATCCTGAAGGAACGCGCGTGGAGGTGTTCTACGATTTCCCACGCAGTTGTGATCCTTCCAAGTGCACCAACACCGCCATGCAAATGGTGGAGAACACCTTCCCGCTTGAAGGCGAGCGCGGTGAAGAGCACCTGGGCTATTCGGCCACGGGCCAGCCCACCTATCAGGCCAACACGATTCGGGGCCGCGTCTTTGAGTCTGGTTGGACCTACAACAACATCGACAAAGTGGTGTCACAAGTCTTGCCCGACGGCCACGAGATTGAGCTTGAATACGATCAAACCACTCGTCCTGTGCGGATTGGCGGATATGTGGAGTCGATAGAGTACAACGCGCTGGGTCTGACTGACGCGGTGCAATACAGCAACGGGACGGTGGAGTCGCTGACGTACAACCCGCGCCTGCGTCTGGCCTCTCGTG
>CAKZKQ010000234.1 GCA_937123825.1 uncultured Pseudomonadota bacterium | reverse complement strand
TGGGGGGCACTGCCCGGTGGGCAGGGGCGCCGGATGGGCGGCCGTCTCATTGGGCGCATGGGCCGCAGTCCGTTGCTCTTTGGGTCCCCGCACTTCGGCCCCGGCCTTGCGCTGGCGCACGGTGCGATGACGCGCTTTGCGCGGCGACATCCCGGGGCTTTGCAGCGGCTCTATGCGTTGACCGACGGCCAACTCCATGACGCCCACGTGGCGTGCTCGCTGACCCAGCGCTTTATGGCGTTGGGGGTCGAGTTCAACTCTTATGGGTTTGGGCGCGACTTTGCGCTCCACAGCATGAAAGAGATCATGGGCGCCTGCATGGGCGGCGCCGTCAAGCACCTTCGTCACCTGGCCGACATCCGCGAGACCTTCGTTTGGCTGGTCCAGACCGCCGCCTCGGTGGTGGCGCCGCAGGCCACGCTGGGATTGCGGCTGCACCCTGAGGCGCTGCTGGGAGACGTCTTCTGTCACCGGCCAGTGCTGACGCGTTGGACCCCGACGGAATATCCCGGCATGCGCTACCCGGTGGGGAGCCTGGAGGCCAACCGGACCTACGAGTGGGCCTTTGAGATCCGCCTGCCCGAAGACACCGCGCCGGGGACCTTTAAGTTGGGGCGGCTGGCGGTTGATTTTGATCTTCAGGGCTGCGCCAACCATCAAAGCTGGGCGCTGGAGGTGCCGCTGGTCGATGCCGACGAGCCCGGCCCTGTCGATGAGTACGTCACCAGGGTCTTTGCGTCGCTTGAAGAGCTTCGCGACCAGAGCCCCGAGGCGAATCTGGCGGCGTTGGACGCTCGGATTGACATCGCGCTGCTCGAAGGGCGCGACGCGTCGTACATCGACAACATGCGCTCTGTGGCCGATCACCTGCGTCAGGGCGGGCACCTGAATGAGTTGGACGATGAATTGACGCGCGGGGCTTACGCCGAGTGTTGCACCTGTGTGGGTGTGATCCAAAGCAGCTTGCCTGATGAATTGCGCGACGCGTTGAACCAGGGGAGGCCGTGATGGGCAGTGGGGTGACTGCGCAGCGGGCGCGGGTGGAAGAAGACCGGATGCGCCGCCGGATGGACGCCTTCTGGCGGCCGGGTTTGTACGATGTGTTGTGCAAACTCAAGGGGAAGGAGCTTGGAGGATGGCGCGTGGAGAGCTTGCTTGCCGCTGGTGGGCAAGGGGTGGTCATGCGGGTGCGACGTCAGGCGCTGGTTGGCGTGATGAAGATGCCGTTGGTGGGTTATGACCGGCCGGTGTCTTTTGGCAGTCGTCAGGTGCGACGGCTGCGACAGGGGTTGGAGCGTGAGGCCAGGATGTTGGCGCTGCACAGCGGGACGCTCTTGCCGGGGCTGATTGAGTTGGCGACGGGGGAGAACCCTTTGCTAGAGGGGCGCTCGGCGCGTTTGCAGGGCTCAGAGCGGTTTTTGGTGATGGAGGCTGTGGAAGGGCTGGCCTTGGACGCGGCTTGTGTGAGCAGCGCGCCTGATGGTCGCCGAATGGCCCGGTGGGCAGGGGAGCTTTTGGGTTTTGTGCACCGGTTGCGCAGCCACCAGCACTTCTACACCGACTTCAAGCCCAACAACATCATTGTCCGGCCCGATGGAGGGCTGTCGCTGGTGGACGCCGGAGGGATTTGTGTGCTGGGTCAAGACGAAGCGGTGGAGGTGACACCCGGTTTTGGTCAGGTGCCCGAGGTGCTGGAGGCCGGTGCGTTGGAAGCACTCTCATTGATGGCGCTCGGCAGGGCGTTTTACGCCGCGCTCAGTGGGCGGATGCTCTATCAGGGGGTGGCGCTTGAGGCATCGGCGCTGTCCAGCACGAACGAACCATGGCGGCGCTGGGTGATGCGGTTGTCGTTGGGTGAGTTGAATACGGTGGAAGAGGCCAGGGCGGCGCTGGCGTTTTGAGCGTGGGGTCATTGGGGGATGACGACGGGGGCTTTGGGGTTGTGTTGGGGGTCCCATGCCTTGATGAAGTCGGCGTAGGTGTCCTCGATGCCCTTGGAGGTGGTGCGGGCGCGGAGGTTTTTGAGGGTGTTGAAGGGGATGTCTTCGACGGCGGAGCGGGCGACCCAGTCGGGGAGGCTGCCGCCGGGGTCGGCGTCTATTTGGTATTGGACCCAGGTCTTTTTGGGGCCCAGGGCCTTGAGCGTGAAGGTGCCAATCATGCGGGGCATGCGCACGACGTCTTCGACCTCGGGTTTGAGGGGCGAGGCGATGCCTTTGAGGCTGATGGAGACGGTGTTTTTTTCGGGGATGACTTTGACGACGGAGCGGACGACGACGTCGCGGTCGTCGACGGGCCAGGGCGAGTCGATGCGGTTGTAGGAGATGCGGTTGTAGGGGTCGATCTCTTTAAGGAGGGCGGCCTCCATGCAGGCGTGTTGCCACTGGGGGTGTTTGTCGAAGTCTGCCAGGACGGCCAGGATGGTGTAGATGCGGGCGTTGATGGTGGTGCGGCCGCGGAAGATGGGCATGTTGCGCCCGGCGACTTCTTTTTCTTCGACGCGCACGCCTTCATCGTCGGTGACCTCTTCCCAGCCGTTGCCGGCCAGGGCGAGTGTGGTGACCAGCAGGCAGGCGACGGTGGCCAGCGCTGCGGCGGCTGCGGTGGTGGACTTCATGGAGCATTCCCCTTGTGTACGGTGGTGTATCGCGCGGGGGGCAGGATGGCATCTGTTGCGGGGCTGGATCAAGCGCGGGTTGGGTGGTTTGGGTTGTCAAAGAGGACATTTTGTATAAAAAATTATTTAAAATGTCTTGACGGCACACCGGCCAGAGCCTAGCTTGACTGGCGTAGGAGGTGAGGTCCGATGTCGGATAAGAACAACACAACAGAACCACAGCAGGAGGATGTCCAGGTGGTCTACACCGCGCTGGCGGTGGCTGTGGGGCTGGCCGAGCACCTTCGCCTTGGTGTGAAGGAGGTCAAGCGGTTGGCCGAGTTGTCGTACTTCCACCATGCGCGGCGCCGGGGACTGAAACTGCGCGAGATCGCCGAGTTGATGGGGGTCAGCGCCCCCAAGGTCGGACTGCTCTCCAAGCAGTTCAAGGCGCACTTTGCCGCTGCTGAGGTCGCGCACGGACTCCACAGGCGCGTGCTGACGCTCCTGTGGGCCCGGACCCAGACGCGCCAGTGGCTCTTGAGGGCGCTGGAGGACTTCGCCCCCGACGATGTGCACGCGGCGCTCGATGCGCTCATTGCGCAAGGCAAGGTCGTTGAGGTGCCCGGGCGCACCCCACGCTACCAGGTCGCCGAAGGCAAGCACCGAATGGTCAACGACGCGTGGCTGGCCCGGTTGGACGGTCTGCAAGACATGATGTCCGCCGTGGGCCTGACCATCCAGCGACGGATCTTCGACCGTGACGCACGCGCCTTTGCCCGGTCTGTCCGCGTCGATGTCCTGCCTGAAGACATTGAGCGGCTGCAAAAGTTCTACAAAGAGGATTTGTTTCCATTGTTGAGCGAACTCAACGAGCGTGCGGGGCTCAGCGAGGACGCCGTCACCATGCGCGTATCGGTCATGTGGGCCCCCCAGGACGGGGCCAAAGACGCCGATGCGGCGGAGGAAGAATGATGTTCAAGAAGATGATTTGTTTCTGTGCGCTGCTGGTGTCCATGGCGGCCTGCGGCCAAAGCGGCGACGACAACGACCAGCTCGACTGCGGCCCCGGCCAGAATGACCAGATCGATGGCGTCTCTGTCTGCATCATCGACAACGAGTTGCTCATTGAAACCGGCTTCAACTGTGGCCCCGACCTCGAACTCTACCAGGGCGAAGAGGTGACCATCTGCGCCGACGCGCCCCTGGACGGCGACCGCCTTGAAGAAATCGAAGGCTTTGCACCCAGTCAGGTCGACGACGACGTCAACAACCGGCCCGATGACGCCAACAACGAGCCCGACAGCCCTCTGGTCCTCAGGACAGACAGCGTCACCTCGGACACCTGCGACGAGGCCATCGACCCCCAAAGCACCACCGAAATGCTCACCCTGGAAGACGCTGGCGAAGAAGACGACGGTTTCGAAGTCAACATCCGTCACCAACCCTTCGTTGCCAACTGCTGCATCCCATTCCTGGGCGCCGAAGCCACCATCGACCCCGACAACAACACCATCACCATTGAATACGACCACGGCGACGCCGACTCGGCCTGCAACTGCATCTGCGCCCACGACCTCAACTACAAATTCTCTGGCATTCCCGCCGGCACCTGGACCTTTCACAACGGCGACGTCAGCGCTCAAATTTCTTTGGGACGGCCCTAACGGCGGTTTGGGGCGGCCCTGATGGCGCCCTGAACCACGGAGCTTACTTGCGGTGGCGCTGCCACAGCTGCGTTCGCCCCGAGGCCCATGGGGTGAGTTCAGCCATCTCAGCACAGTCATTGGCGGTTCAGAACGGGCAGATCGTCGTCGCAGGTGCTCAACGGGCCGCTGGCCCGCCTGCGCGCCTCTCCTCGATCTGCCCGTCCTGACCTCGCCACTGCCTGCACTGACCTGTCTTCTCTCACCCAGGCCATCCATCATTGCTCGCCCCAAACCCGTGGCTTCTTCTCTTTTTCTTTTTGAAGTGTTTGGTTTTGGCGTCTGGTCATGGGCGACTGGATGGCCTGTGGGTCATCGCTGAGTATTTCGGCGTCTGACATCCATTATTGCTCGCCCCAAACCCGCCGTTCCTTTGAGTTTTTCTTTTTGAAGTGCTTGGGTTTTGGTGTGAGGCCTATGGTGGTTCAATCTCGGTGATTCAACAACGTCACCAGCGGGAGCCATTACGCTTCATTCTGCGAAGCTACCTGCTTGAATCAACAGCCACCCATCCAACAAAGCCACCTGCGGAATCAACTTGCGTTCCCCAACGAAGCATCCTACCGGAATCAACCGACAGCCTTACATCAAAGCCGCCTCTTTGATTCGACCACGACCCTCCAACAAAGCCACCTGTGTGAATCGACCGCGTTCACACAACAAAGTCGACAAGCGAACAAGGGGCTTGGAGACTCCGCAGGAGTCTCTAGAGAGCAGAGCCAACGGCCTGCTCCGTCACCCCTTAGTGAGCGCTATAATCGCCTGACACTAAATGCCTGGGTCACCCAACAAAGCCCACTGCTTGAACCCACCGCCACCTTCCAACAAAGCCACCCGCAGGATCAATTACGTTCCCCAACAAAGCCACCTGCTCGAATCCACCGCCAGCCAGCCATCAAAACCGCCTGTCCCAAATCGATCGCGTTCACACAGCAAAGCCACAAGCTCTAAACAGCCGCAAAACAGGCATCAAAGTGGGTCTTGAGTTCGCGGGCAAAGCGCTCGGGGTGCTCCTCGTGGATGAGCAAGCGAGCGCCCTTGATCTCAACCAACTCCACTGGCCCCGCAAAACTGCCCATCATCTGGCGACAGTCTTCCAACGGAAACCACGGGTCTTCAACGCCCCAGATCAGCTTCACCGGGGCGCTGATCTGACGGTGGGCCTGCTCAAGCGCATCAAAATCGCTCACGTGCAGACCGTCGAGCAGCATCGTCGCCCCCCGATAAGCCCGTTTGGAGGTCGTCAGCGGCTCCAAATACGTCTGCGCCAACTGCCGCACCAACGCCTTGTCCATCACCGTGTACCTAAAGACAAGCCGCCGCACCCACTGCCAACCCAGGAGAGAGCGCACGATCCCGCGCGTGCGCCGAGGCGCCAGCAGCCCAAAAAGCAGCCGCAACATCAAAGTGTAGCGCCCTGGGATCTCAGTGTTGGCCAACCCCATCCCGCAAACGCGCTCTGGGCGCAGCGCCGCCGCCGCACGCGCCATCCCGCCGCCTGAGTCCTGCCCTACCAGGCCCACCCTGCGGCCGCCAAGCGGCAAGGCGTCAAGCACCTGCGCCACCAACGCTCCGTAACCCGATACGCTGGCCTTGAACCCCGGCTCCCAAACGCTCCGGCCAGCCCCGGGCAGATCAAAGAGGTGGCAGGTGAAGTGCGCCTGCAGACGCTGCGCCACCGGCACCCAGGTGCGCGCATCCAGCGGCCAGCCGTGCACAAAGACCAGATCTGGCCCCTGACCCAGGCGCCAATATGGCAACCGGCAACCATCCATCTCCAACCACTGCGTCGGCTCGCGATCCCATCCCATCGTCATCTTCTTGTGTCTCCTTGTTGGCAAAAGCCTGGTTGTCAGACACACCAAGATTCTGGCCGGGCCGCCCCGCGCTCAATAACCTCCTCAGGTCATGGGCGCAGGCCAACAGGCGTGCTATCTCCAAAGGCAAAGGCGGCGTTGCTTTGAAGGAGGCGCAGACATGGAAGACAGCAGATTGTTCTCGGCGCTCTTGCGCTATTGGCGAAAGCGCCGGGGGCTGAGCCAGTTGGATCTGGCGCTGACCGCCGATGTCTCGGCTCGCCACATCAGCTACATGGAAACCGGACGCTCCAAACCCAGCCCCGAGATGGTCCTGCTCATCGCCGCCACGCTCGATCTGCCCCTGCGAGAGCGCAACGCCATGCTTCGGGCAGCGGGCTTCGCCGCCTTTTATGAAGAACCCGGCGGCCAACCCCTGGCACACCTCCCCGAGCCGGTCCTGGGTGCCCTGGAGCAGATGATGGACCAGCACGAGCCCTTTCCCATGATGGTCATGGACCGGTGCTACAACGTCCTGAAGCTCAACCGCGCCGCCACACAACTGCTGACCTTCGTCGGCGTGGACGTCACCCAACCCTTCAACGTCATCAAGGTCCTCTTTGAGCCCTCAATGCTCAAACCCTTAATGAAAAACTGGGAGGAAACCGCCCGCGAAGTCCTGACTCGCCTCCAACGCGAAAGCCTCCACCATGACCACGTCCAGGGCCTCAAAACGCTGCTTGATGAAATTTTGGCCATGGAAGGGGTCCCAGCGTCCTGGAAGCGCCCGGATCTGTCGACAGGCCAGGACTGCGCCTATGTCTTTCGGATGGCGCTGCCGGGACACGACGATCTGGCGTTTTTGACCACCATGATGCGCTTTAGCGCCCCTCAAAACGTGGTCCTGGACGAGCTGCAGATCGAAAGCTACTTCCCCTACAACCCCTCCACCCGACAGTTCTGCCAGGCGCTGGCACCCAAATCCTGAATGACCCACGCCACATGGCGACTTGAAGCGGCAAAGCACCGTCACTGCGAAGACAGAAACTCCAGCAGCGCGCTCAAAAAGAGGTCGGGAGACTCTCGATGGGTAAAATGCCCGCCCGGCAGCTCCACGACCGTGTAGACCCCGTCCTCAAAACCAACCCGCGCATCTTCAAAAAACGCCAACGGGGTCACGCCGTCGTCGCGGCCCGCAATGGTGAGCGTCGGCACAGAAATCGGGGTCATAAAGATGGGATCCGGCACCGGGCTCGCCGCGCGGTAATACCCCAAAACAGCCTCCAGCGCGCCGGGGGCCGCAAAGACGTTCTTGACCGGCTCATACTCCGATGTCGGGGGCTCCCACGTGGGCGACCAACGGGCGTAAAGCTCCTCGACGTGCTCAAAGTCGTTGGCCGACATGACCTCCACGGCGTCGTCTTGCGCCAAATAGAGGAAGTGTGACCCGTTCATCAAAAATTCGGCATCAAAGGTCACCCCCAACGGGTGCGGAATGGCGACGGTCACAAGCTGGGAGACCTTCTCCGGAGCCAACGACGCCGCCGCATAGACCGCCATCGCCCCCCAATCATGGCCCACCAGGATCGCCTCCTCCTCGCCCAGTGCCTCGATCAACGCAAGGACGTCCTCCCCCTGGGTCCGAGCATCGTAGGCCAGCGGATCGGCGGGGATCCCGGTGGGGGTGTAGCCCCGGGTAAAGGGCGACACCGCGCGGAACCCCGCCTGCGCCAGCGCCGGTCGAATGTCATCAAAGGTGTGGGGCGTGTCCGGAAAACCGTGGATCAGCAACACCAACGGACCCTCACCCTCTTCAAAGTAGCCAAACGTCAAACCGTTGGCCTCCACCGTCAAAACCCCCTCTTCGGGCACATGAACCCGCTCGCCGTCAGGCACGTCAGGCAAAGCGGTGTCTGCACTTTCATCCTCGGCATCGATCGACGGTGCGTCTTCCATGGCATCCTCCAGGTCCGGTTCATCGGTTGAGCTGATCGTGTCTTCGGTGCCGCCACACCCCCATGCGGTCGCCAAAAACACAAACGCCGCCCCCACAAGGCCACAGCGCAGCAAGAGGGCATCGAGTCGTGGGGTGACAGGTCGCGGTGTGATGTTCATGTGCATCGGTCCCCATTCAAGAATGGTCATTCTTTAATAAAAACAACCAAAGATGCTGTCGAGCAAGGTCATGCCGGTTTTTACGCACTGAAGAAATTCCAGAACAGACGTTCTTTAATCTCGCCGCTCAACCATGTCAAGGGCGCTGCGGGCAACACGGAGAAGCTGCTGGGATGGGGCGCGACAACGGCTAAGCACATAAATGCCGATGTTGGCAGCGTGCAACGCGTCGATCAGAGCAGAGAGTTCATCGGAATCGGGCGGCTCATCAGGGCGCTGCACACAAAAACGAAAGAAGACACGCAGTCGCTCAAGGTGCTGCTGGACAAGCCCTTGAAGCTCCGCCGGAAGCACGGCAAAATCGCCCGCTGCCGTCACCAGCAAACAGCCGCCTGGCACATCTTCGCGCTCGGCGTCTTCAATCGCCGCCTCAAACCAGCGCTCAAGCATCTGCTCCCTGGGCACCCCAGCCAACCTGGCCGCCTGCATCTGACCGTAGCGCTCAAGCGCCAACGCAAAGATCTCGGCTTTGTTACCAAAGGTCGCATAGAGGCTGGCCCGAACCACACCGGTCGCGTCCACCAGCATCTGCATCGTGGTCCCACCATAGCCATGGCGCCAAAACGCCTGCACGGCGCGGTCCAGAGCCTCATCGGGGTTGAATTCCTTGTTGCGTGCCATATCCAAAAGATGGGCTGAGTGGGTTGAAATCAGGTGGGCACCGTCGCCCTTTGTGTGTGCATGATCTCAGAAGTGCCCGTCAAGGCACAGACACCGTTCAAAAACACGGCCATCCAACCCCAAACACTGCCCCACGACGATCCACCCATCCCCAGCCCAACATCACACGGTCAATTGGGCTCCCTCACCCCTTCCAACAGCATCAAAACCCCCAAAAAACACCGCGCCACCGTGAACATTTGAGTCGAAGGCGCAACAAGTTCATAATCACGCCCATGGCGTTGCTCCTACCGCAGATTGCTGAGTTCCTCTAAGACACAACGGAGTTGTTGTGAAAAAAGCCTCTCGCTCCGCCCAGACCCCCCTGTGGATCCTGGTTCTGGTGAGCCTTGTCGGACTGTCTCAACTGGCCTGGGCACCCCCTACAACCCACCACAGCCAGTACGCGCTGGCCGCCGAACAAGGCCCCGCGCGCACCCCATCCCCACAACTCCAGACGCTGCTCAAAGCCGGACTGCCCATTGAAATGGAGGAGGCCGTCGGCCAACCCACCTTCTTGTGGCTCGGCGACGGATGGCTCAGCACACCCCCACCCCAACTGGGCAAAGACCCCGTCCTGGTGGCCCGCTGGATGCTGGACACACTGCGTGGCCTCTACGGCATGACCTCCGAGCAGGTCCACGGACTCGACGCTCGCCTGGCCCACGACACCGGCTTTGGCAACCTGGTGATCACCTTTGAGCACCGCATCAACGGCGTCAAAGTCCACCACCACCGCATGAGCATCATGCTCAAACGCGGCACGCTCGACCCCGTCGCCATCTCGGGCCACTTCCTGCCCGGCTACCGCCCCAGCACCCACGACGACGCCCGGCTGGACTTTGACATCCCCATGGACGTGGCCATCGCGCAGGCCATTGTCGACCGCCACGGGGTGGGCCTCGACCCGCTGGAGATCAAAAACACCGGTCAAACCCGGCACGAATACACCTACCACACGCTCAGCCCCAGCGCCCTGACCGCCATCGGCCCGCAGGCACGCTTTGAGCCCATCCGCATCAAACCCGTCTTCTACGCCATGCCCGACGGCCTGGAGGCGGCCTACTACCTGGAACTCTTCTCTTCCGAACAAAACAAGCCCACCGCCGCCTGGAGCTACGTGGTTTCAGCCCGCGACGCCCGCATTCTGGAACGCACCAGCCTCGACTTTGACTTTGACTTCACCGTTTGGGCCGATCAAGCCGACGGCTGGCCCCAGGACAACCCGCACGGCTCATCGCTGACGCCCCTGCCCATCGAGGCCGACGACAACCTGCTGGGCAACTTCATCCCCCCCAACACCATCACCATCCCCACCGGCTTCAACACCTTTGAAGACCCCTGGCTGGCCCCCGACGCCACCGAAACACTCGGCAACAACGTCGACGCCTTCGCCGATCTGGCCGAGGGCCCCACCAACCAACTCAACGACGGAGACCTGCGCGGTGTCGTCAGCGAGCCCGGCATCTTTGGACACCTCTACGACCCCCTCCAGGAGCCCAACGCCAGCCCGGAGCAACAACAGGCCGACATCCAACAACTCTTCTACGTCAACAACTACCTCCACGACCTCTTCTACGACCACGGCTTTGACGAGGCCGCCGGCAACGCCCAATCGGACAACTACGGGCGCGGCGGCGCCGACGGCGACCGCCTCATCACCCGCGCCCAGAGCTTCACCGGCGCCAACAACGCCAACATCTCTGTGCCCGCCGACGGCGCCTCGCCGTTGATGAACATGTTCGTCTGGAACCGCAACACCATCCGCGCCAACGTCAACGCCTTTGGACAAGACTTCACCGGCAACAACCTTGGACTGGGCATCTTCAACCCGTTCGGCGACGTCGACGTCACCGCGCCGGCTTTCTTCGTCAACGACGGCGTTGAACCCAACACCGACGGCTGTGAAGCCATCAACGACGACCTCACCGGCCAGATCGCCATCATCGACCGCGGCTCATGCACCTTTGGCATAAAGGTCGTCAACGCCCAAAACGCTGGCGCCGTCGGGGTCGTTATCGTCAACAACCGCGACGGGGGCATCACCAACCTGGGCGGCACGCCCCCCGAACCCACCACCATCCACGCCTACATGGTGCCACTGAGCGCTCGCCAGCAGCTCGTGGACAACGAAGGCGAGTCCATCACCATCACCGGAACCCGAGGCGCCGCGCGCGGCTCGTCCATGGACACCACCATCACCGTGCACGAGTGGGGCCACTACCTCTTTGGCCGCCTGGTCCCCGCCACGGGCAGCGTCCAGACCGGCGGCATCAATGAGGGCCACGCCGATTTTGTCTCCTTGCTCATCGCCGTGCGCGAATCCGACGTCGAAGTCCCCGGCAACGAGCAGTGGCAGGGGCGCTTCCCCGTGGGCAGCCACGCCAACAACAACGCCGTCTTTGGCATACGCCGCGCCCCCTACAGCACCGACTTTGGCGCCAACGGCCTGACCTTCGCCCACATCGCCAACAACGCCACCATCCCCGACACCTTCCCCCAAAACGGCTTCGGCGCGCCCAACGCCGAGGTCCACAACACCGGCGAGATCTGGGGCTCGATGATGTGGGAGGTCTTTGTGGAGTTGCTGCAGCGCCATCCCTTTGAGGAAGCCCGCAGCCGCATGATGGACTACCTGGTGGCGGGCCTGAAGATGTCGCCCCCCACGCCGACCTTCACCGAGCTGCGCAGCGCCATCGCCGCCGCCATGACCGCCGACGAGGGCGACTTTGTCGCAACCTGGGAGGCCTTCGCACGGCGCGGCATCGGCTCTGGGGCCACCTCACCGCCCCGCTTCGACCGTGACAACGTCGGCGGGACCGAATCCTTCGAGCTGCGCAAAGAACTCGGCATCCTCGGCATCACGCTGACCGAAGGCGCTCAAAACTGCGACAACGACGACGTCCTCGACATCGGGGAACTGGGCCTTGTCCAGGTCGAGGTCGTCAACCGCTCGCCGTTGACCATCGACGACGCCGTCGTCACCGTCGACGCCGACCCCGCGCTCCTCTTCACCGACGGCAACACCGCCCCTGTCCCCACTCTGACGCCCAACGCCCGCGCCACCGTGCTGCTCCCCGTGCGGCTGCTGGAATTTGAGACCTTTGCCAACCTCAGCATCGCCGTCACGGCCAACGCCGAGGGCCTCATCCAGCCCGTCGAAGGCGTCACGCAGGTCGCTCCGTTGGTCCACTTCAACCAAATCGCCCAAAGCAGCATCCAGGACGATGTCGAAGCGCCCGCTTCCCCCTGGACCGTCACCTTTGACCCCGCGCGGACCGAACCCGTCCCCGCAGAGCGCAAACCCAACCCCGCGCTCACAGGCACCGCCTGGCACCTGCCCGCCGAAGGCGCGGGCATCACCGACCAGTACCTCACCTCACCGCCCATCGACGTGGCCCCCGAAGGCGACTTCACCTTTGCCTTTGACCACGTCTACCGCTTTGAGACCACCGACGACGTCCACTACGATGCAGGCGTCCTGGAGTTGAGCACCGACGGTGAGGTGTGGACGGACATCGGCGAGTTCGCCGACCCGGGTTACAACGGTCAGGTCACCGATCTGGGCGCCCAGGCCAACCCGCTGGCCAACCGGCAGGCCTGGGTCGCGCTCAACCCCAGCTACCCAGACGCCGACCGCGTCACGGTCAACCTTGGCGCCCAATTCCAGGGCCAGACCGTTCAAATCCGCTTCCGCGTGGGCACCGATCCCGCCGTGGGCACCGAGGGCTGGTTCATCGACAACCTGGCCTTTGAAAACATCACCAACCTGCCCTTCACCACCGTCGAACCCAACGACGGCCCCTGCCCCAACTCTCCCCCCGTGGCCAACGCTGGCGTGGACGTGGAGGTCAACGCCGAGGCCAACGTCGCGCTTGATGGCAGCGCCAGCAACGACCCCTGGCTCAACCCCATCACGCTGGCCTGGACCCAGATTGAAGGCCCCACCGTCGAGATCACCGGCGCCGACACCGCCAACCCCCAGTTCACCGCGCCGCTGGTCTTTGAGGACACCACGCTGATCTTCCTGCTGGTGGTCACCGCCCAGGACGGGCGCACCAGCGCCGACGTGGTCAACGTCACCGTCCTGCGCGCCAACAACGACCCCGTGGCCAACGCGGGCCAGGACATCGAGGTCGATGAAAACACCGCCTTCACCCTGGACGGCAGCGCCAGCAATGACCCCGAAGACGACCCGCTGACCTACGCCTGGGTCCAAATCGACGGCCCCGACATCCTCTTGGACGACGCGGCGGCCCCCAACCCCAGCGCGACCGCCCCTGAGGTGCCCCAGGACACCACCGCCACCTTTGAGTTGACCGTCTCTGACGGCGACCTGACCAGCCCTGCCGATGAAGTCGTCGTGACCGTGGTGGCCAACCAGCGCCCGGTGGCCAACGCAGGCGCCGACCTCATCATGACCGAGGGCGAGTCGGTGGTGCTGGATGGTTCAGGCAGCGCCGACCCGGACGGTGATGAACTGACCTTTGAGTGGGTTCAAGTCGATGGTCCCGAGGTGGAACTGATTGATTCCAACACGGTCGCCCCCACCTTGACCGCGCCCGACATCAACCGGGATGCGGTGGCGCGCTTTGAGTTGACGGTGTCGGACGGCGAGCTGACCAGCACCGACGAGGTCGAGGTCACCATCTTGCGCCTGAACACGGCGCCGGTGGCCGACGCGGGTGTGGACGGCGAGGTGTCTGAGGGTCAGACGCTGACGCTGGACGGCTCGGGCAGCGCGGATCCGGATGGGGATGAGTTGACCTACGCCTGGTCTCAGCTTGATGGCCCCAGCGTGGCGTTGGCCGACGCCGCCACCGCCACCCCCACGCTGACGGCCCCAGAAGTGGGCCAAAACACCGTGGTGCGCTTGCAGTTGGTCGTTCTGGACGGGGCTCAGACCAGCGAGCCGGACGTGGTGGAGATCAACATCCTCAACATCAACCAGCCGCCGGTGGCCGACGCCGGTCAGGACCAGAGCGTCGCGTCTGAGCAGACCGTCACCCTGGATGGCTCGGACAGCGCTGATCCGGACGGCGGCGAGCTGGCCTTTGTCTGGACGCAGACCGACGGCCCCGAGGTCGAACTGGAGAACAAGGACCAGCCCAAGGCCTCGTTTGTGGCCCCGAGCATCACCGAAGACACCGAGTTGGTCTTTGAAGTCGAGGTCACCGACAGCGAAGGGCTCTCCGACACCGCCAGCGTCACGGTGGCCATCACCGCGCTGCCGACCGTCAACGTCAGCGGCGGCAAAGACGGCGGCTGCTCCGTCGCCGCGCCGACCTCACCAGGTCACAGCCCCACCACCCCGCTGGCGCTGGGCCTGCTTGTGCTGGGCGCCCTCTTCATCCGCCGTCGTCGCTGATCCCTTCCCTATGTCGCGCGCCGAGAGTGTGTTTGCCAGCCGCTTTGCATTGGCAAACACACCCTCGGCCATCAGACCCCTCGCAATCCATCCCATCACTGCCGATGCTTGACCTCGATTGTGACGCCTCGCCCTTGCAAAGCCCTTTTGGAGCGGGGTCTGGTCCAACGGGGTCAAACGCCCATCAGCGATCTTTGCATTTCACATCAAAAGTCTCCCACGGACCAAGCCGCACGGGATCAGAATAGGCGTGGCCGTTGGGGTGGGCCTGGAGATAGCGGTTGAAGGCCGTGCTTTTGAGCGCCACCTTGGAATTGCACTCCACAAGA
The DNA here is from genome assembly GCA_937123825.1 of uncultured Pseudomonadota bacterium. GTDB lineage: Bacteria > Myxococcota_A > Bradymonadia > Bradymonadales > CAKZKQ01. Next base: position 5,686 of record CAKZKQ010000234.1, on the reverse strand, counting down.
CCGCGACGGCCATCGGGGCTCACAACCTCAAAACGCTCCCAGGCCCCAACTCCAGTGCGGTTTGCGTTGGCATCGCCGTTCTGCTCGGCAACAACGTAGCGGCCCCAGCGAGTGCGCAACGAAATCACGTCGCCGTACCGAAGCCTCCGATCCTGACCGTGACCAGTCAGACCAACGTCATCCAGCACCCTGTACTCTTCCCAGGGGCCAAAAAGGAATGCGCTGGCATCAAGAGAGTGTCGGTTTGGGTTTGAAACCAGAAACCGGGAGTGGCTCCGGTTGAAGAACCCCACCACATCGTTGAGGTGCACATAGGGGTTGGGGCGAGCAGAATTGGTTTTGCATCGAGCCCACCGCTGGATTCCCATGCCCGGTACATGGCCCCCTTCACGCACGCAGCACGGTCCAGTGTCGCTGGTGCAGTTGTACCATGGGTGCAGCCTCATTTTGGGCTCGACCCAGTTGGTAAAATTACGATTCATTCGAGCCCAGAACCTCGGACCGTCTGACTCGACACACATGCCTGTTTCCTCTACCCCGTTTTCGTTGGCACGCGTTTCCGGCCACCAAAGTGCGGATGCCAGACCAACAACTTTGTCACCGTAACGTGTTTGCAAAAATGCGGGTCCTCCAGAGTCGCCCTCGCATAGGGCAACGCCGGTATTCGAGGCAAGCATATCCACACCAAGTGAATGAACATACGCATCATCACTTTTACGCAAGGTCCCCCAACGGTCTTCAGGGTGTGCATCAAGGTCAAAAGGCCGAGCAAATCCCCAACCCAATACGCTAAGCGGCTTGAAAGCAAAAATGTCGCCAAGCCACACATCCATCACCTCATCGTGGTACCACCTGGTATCATTGTGGAGCGATGCCCTCTCATACACCTCAATCAATGCATAGTCGTCGCCATGGTCCCCAGAGCCTCCCCAATTCTCATTGGAGTAAACGCGCACAACCCAACTATCCAACGACTGCTGGATACCATTGGCCCCAGCCAAAGATATATCGATGGACACAAACTCATTGCGCTGAACGCCGGAAACACAGTGAGCGGCAGTCAGGAGGTGATTTGGGGAGATCGCAACAGAAGAGCATACGAGAGAATACCCAGGATTGTTTAACATGGGAGACACGATCATTGGGACTCTGTGGTCCCGCACAGGCGCTCCATCCCGGACCTTGGGAACACCGACCTCTTCTTGCGGCAGGGGCTCTTTGCCAAGATCGCGGTCTTTGATGAAGTCATCAAAAATCGCCTCGGACGCGCTCAACTCGTTTGTGGCCTCAATGACAAGGCGAGCGTCGTCACAAGTGCGCACCAGCGAGATGCCGGTGTATTCGACCAACTCAGGGCGGTCATTGAGCCTCTTGTTGAGCACCTTTGGGTAGTAGGTGGCATGGAGGACAAGGGGTTCATCGGTCTTTTTTGAAACCGTCGCCGCCTCACACTCCATCACCAGTGGGTCTTGCGAGACATTGACCCATTCAAGGCCATCGCTTTCTGCTCCGTCCCCTTCAAGGGCTTCGGGGTAGAGCGCATCTTCTTGCGCACCGCACCCGTACAATCCGGCGAGGAAGAGCACACTCACCATCAAAAACTTCCGTGTCATCACAACGATTTCTCCAAGTGTTTCCCAGGCCAATCCAATGCACCAGGCCCTGTGTGACAATTGGAACCGAGATCCGGCGAGTTCGATGGTGTCGAGATCGAGGAGGCAAGCGCAGGCGGGTCAGTAGACCCGTTGAGCACCGCCAACGACGAGATCGGCATTATCGGACCGTCGGGCGACGGGACAATTGTCACACAGGGCCGAGAAAAGGCTCACCAAGCACTTTTCAACAGCCGGCAGTCCACGCTTTTGACATTTCCTGCAATCAACACACACCACCGCCATCGCCGGCATCAGACAAACCTCGACACCGACACAAGTGGTATTTCCGGCACCAGGGAGAGCCCGTTTAGCCCATCCTTCGGCACAAAATGGCATTGAAACGCTGGGACCCTGAGCCATGGGCGCAATCGAACGCCAAGCCAACATACAAAGACAATCCTGGCTTTAACTCAGCCCAATCAAAAGCATTCATTCGACCTTACACATAAGCTAGCGACCGACTTCCAAAACATCAACAAAAACAACCAACCAAAGCAATAAAACCAACAACAACAAACCACCAACGCCCCAACGTTTGTCACATCAACAGTCACAACAACAATTTCAACATAAGCCTCAAAAACATCACCAACACAGCCATATTCTGCTTTACGACCAGCACCCAACCCAACCCCTCCATCTTGGGCATGGTACTCAAAGCAATCCCATCGGCACTGCGATGCAGCGCTCCCAAGCCAATCGACAAAGCCCTAACAGACTTCAAAAACCTCCTCATTACCGGCCACAAAACATCCTTGCACACTCAAAACACAAGGGACCTGCCAACGGAACAAACCCAAAGGCGTACCCCACAGCACACTCTCACTAAACAAACTTAAACCACTAAACACACCACATATCACACCCACATCACACACAAATGTTTGCACCGCTTACATTTGATTGTAAAAATGTATTACCACATAACAACAACCATCAAAACACCACAATCAAAACACCTCATCAGCTTTACCGACTTTACCCAAACACCTTAACCAACTTCTCCCCAAAACAATGTAACCAACGAAAACTAATCATTGATTTTTCAACAAACGCCTCTAACCTAAAAGCCACCTTGTCAGCGCATAGCGCCTGAAAATAGATCACTCACTCCAGACACACAGCAGCAACAAGGATGGCCCACCATTGCCCAAGGCATACAGCGAAGACCTCAGGAAGCGCATCGTCACAGCGTATCGGAACGGTGAAGGCTCCTACGCAACCATCGCCAAACGCTTCAACGTCGCCAAAGGAACCGTCGTCGGTTACATCAAACTGGAAAAGGAGACCGGCACAATCAAACCCAGACACCGCCCTGGCAACACCACGGTGCGTAAGCTCAACCCAGAACACTTCGACAACATGGACCGATGGCTCAGTGACAACCCATCGATGACCTGGGTCGAGATGGCGCAAAAACTCAAAGAAGACTACAACGTCACCATCAACCACAGAAACGTGGGCAGACGCATGCGAGAGCGCGGCTGGCGCCGAAAGCGCACAGGGTTGGCAGTGAGAAGTAAAACCACGTAAACCCACCCAGGAAACCTGCCCGGACCCTATCCCCACCCACCGCCCAACCGAACTCTGAAGCCCTCAAAGCAACCCCACACCGGCCAAAACCACCGGGCGGTGCAGCCCGACCTGAACGGCACCGGCTTGCACAAAGGCCAGAAAAAGTGCCAGAAGGGCCTTGTAATCAAACAGTGTTCGATTTACGTTCAATGCACCTGGATTCGGGTTCTGAGGACACCATCCCCTGCCTCAAAACCAAACACCGTTTGATTAGGAGTCCCACCCATGACGCTCCAACCCATCCCCCAACTCCCATCACTGCCCATCATGGGCAGCGTGCACCTGCTTGAGATGGGGCGCGTCTCACAGAGCTTCATCGCGCTCTCGCAGCAGTACGGCCCCGTCTTTGAGTTCAAGCGCCCCAGCGACAACAACCGCATGATCATCATCGGCGACCACAAGATCGTGGCCGAGTTGACCGACGAGACCCGCTTTAAGAAGGACATCCACAAGGTCCTGCAGAGGCTGCGTCCGCTGGGCGGCGACGGGCTCTTCACCGCCGACAGCGACGAACCCAACTGGGGCATTGCCCACCGCGTCCTGATGCCCGCCTTTGGCCCCGTGGCCATACGCGCCATGTTTGACCCCATGCGCGACATCGCCGACCAGATGTTCACCCGCTGGGAGCGCTTCGGCGACCAAGCCGTCATCGACGTCGCCGACGACATGACTCGCCTCACCCTCGACACCATCGCGCTCTGCGCCTTCAACGCCCGCTTCAACAGCTTCTACAACGAGCGCATGCACCCCTTTGTGGACGCCATGCTCAGGTCCCTGCACGAGACCGAGCTGCGCAACAACCGCCCAGAGCTGGTCAACAACCTGCTCTTCAACAACATCCGGCGCTTTGAGCGCGACACCGCCTTCATGGGCAAGGTCGCCGACGACATCATCGCCCAGCGCCAGGCCCAGCCCCGGCACACCTGGCCCAACGACCTGCTCTCGCGCATGCTCTCGGGGCGCGACCCGGAGACCGGCCAGACACTCTCGGCAGCCAACATCCGCTATCAGATGATCACCTTCCTGATCGCGGGCCACGAAACCACCAGCGGCATGCTCTCCTTTGCCGTCCACTACCTGCTGCAATACCCCGAGGTCCAGGACAAGGCCCGCGCGCTCGTGGACCAGGTCGTCGGCGACGGCCCCATCACCGTGCACCACCTCAAAGATCTGGGCTACATCGAGCAGATCCTCAAAGAGTCGCTGCGCATCTGGCCCACTGCCCCAGGCTTTGGCCTCCGCGCCCACAAACCCACCACCCTGGGCGGGCGCTTCGCGGTCGAACCCAACGACACGCTGCTGGTCTTTACGCCCACACTCCACCGAGACCCGACCGCCTGGGAAGACCCAGATGTCTTCCGACCCGAGCGCTTTGACCCCGACCGCCTCGACACCATCCCCGACAGCGCCTACAAACCCTTTGGCAACGGCTCGCGCGCCTGCATCGGCCGCGCCTTCGCCATGCAAGAGGCCACCCTGGTCCTGGCCGGCATGCTGCAAAAGTTCCACATCGAGCTGGACGACCCCAACTACGAGCTGGTCATCAAAGAGACCCTGACGCTCAAACCCGAAGGGCTCAAAATCAAGGCCCGCAGGCGCTCGCCGTCACAAGGTCAGACCCTCTTCCCCTCTGCCGCCCTCGCCCAGGGCCCAAACAACACCCAAACCGCGCCCAGCGCCACCGCCTTGACCATCCTCTTTGGCTCCGACACGGGCACCGGCGAGACATTTGCCAGACAACTGGCCACCGAGGCTCGCCAGCGCGGCGCCGAGGTCCGCTGTGAACACCTCGATGACCACGTGGAGGATCTGCCCAAAGAGGGGGTGGTGTGCATCATCGCGGCCTCTTACCTGGGCGAGCCGACCCGAGACGCGCGCAAGTTCATGGGGTGGTTGGAGACCTTGGAAGAGGGTTCGCAAAATGGGGTCCGCTTTGCGGTCTTTGGCTGCGGAGACCGGCACTGGCGCGACACCTACCAGTCCATCCCCATCAAGATCGACCAAAGCCTGGAGCGCGCTGGCGCCCAGCGCTTGCTCACACGCGGGGAGGGCGACGCCAGCGGCGACATCGTGGCGGACTTTGAGCAATGGCTCGCGCAACTCTGGGAGGTTTTGGGCACTGGCCCCGCCGACCAAGGCCGTACCAAGGCCCTGACCGTCGACATCCTGGCCAAGCCCCAGGCCGCAGACGCCCCGGCGGGCTTTGAGCTGGCCCCTGTGCTGCAAAACGACGAGTTGACCGACACCACCTCTGCGCTGGCCCGCTCCAAGCGGCACCTGACGCTCCAGTTGCCCCCTGGCATGACCTACCGCGCGGGGGACTATCTGGCCATTCAGCCCACCAACCCGCCCAGCCTGGTGCAACGCGCGCTGGAGCACTTTGCGCTCGACCCCCAACAACAACTGCGCCTGAGCGGCCACGCCGGAGCCACGCACCTGCCGCTGAACCAGACCCT
>CAKZKQ010000233.1 GCA_937123825.1 uncultured Pseudomonadota bacterium | reverse complement strand
AGAGCGCAGACGAACTGGAGGTTCGTCGAGCATCGATGACGACGGGATCGTTGTCATCGGGCCGCATGTCGATGGGATATTTTGTAAACACGCCCTAAACCACACAGCACACCGCCACCTTTGAAAGACGCTTGGCAATCAATGCCGTTTGCTTCGATTGCCAAAACACCTCAAGCGCGCCTTCTGCGCCGACGGACTGTGCGCAATCCGAGCCCCAAAACCATCCAGAACGCCCATTGAGGCCATCCCGGAGCCGTTTTCTGGCCCCCTCTTGTCACACTGCACCCTCCACCCTGCCGACGCTCAGAGCCTTCACCGTCCGTGTTGTCCATGTCCTGAACTTCGTCTGGCTCGTCGTCGCCCATGCTGTCGGGGAGCGCAATGGCGACATCGGGTTGGTCGTCTTCTTCTGAGACGTCTTCTTCGACGTCCTCCTGAGGAATGTCTGGCTCCATGTCGGCGACGTCATCGGGTGGGATGACGGCGTCGGGTTCGCCGCTGGTGTCTTCCTGTGGGGGCGAGGCGTCCTCTGGTGGTGTGCTGGTGTCTTCTTGGGGGTTTGTGTCGCCGGGGTCCAGAACATCGTCGGGTGAAACGTCGCCTTCATCGGGCACATCGGCCAGATCGGTGTCGGGTTCGAGGGGATCGGTGTCTTGGACGTCATCGGCTTCGACGACGTCTTCGGCAGCGTCGGTGTCATCGACGGCGTCGGGTTCGACGGTGTCGGGTTCGACGGCGTCGTTCATGTCATTGGCGTCGTTGGGTTCATCGGCATCGTCTTGCGCGTCGCTCTCCTGGGTGTCTTCTGGTTCGGTCACATCGTCGGCGCCGTCGGGTTCATCGGTGGTGTCCATTTCATTGGCGTCATCGGGCTCAGCGGTGTCCATGTCGTTGGCGTCATCGGGGATTGGCAGATCGGGCTCGGCGGTGTCTTCCTCGGCATCGAGTTCATCCACGTCCCCATCGTCAACATCGTCCATGGCGTCGTCTTGCGCGTCTTCCATGCCTGCGTCGGGTTCGTCGATGGGGTTGCCGTCGCCGCGTTCAAAGGCGCCGATGTCGCACGCTGGACCTTGGGGGCGCGCGGCGCCGCGCTGGTCAATTTCGCCGCAATCCATGGGGCCCTGGTCCAGCGCCGCGCTCTCTTCGGACAGAGCGCAGGTCAAGGTGGGGCCACCGTTGTCGGCGGCAGGTTGCAGGCCAGCGGGCTCATCCACGATGGACAGCGCCCAGGTGCCTTCAAGGAGGCAGCCTGCGCTTTGGCTCAGCAGGTTGTGATCCTGGCTGTGGAGCGGTCCGGAGCAGTCGGGGCCTGCGTTGGCCTGGTTGCTTGCCAGGGCGGTGTTGCGCAAGGTCGCTGTGCCTTCCTGGTTAAAAATGCCCCCGCCAGCGCCGTGCTCTCCTGGTTCGGGGATGATGGGGGCAAAGCACAGGCCGTTGTCCACAGTGATGCCGGCTGGGCTGGCGGTGTTGTCAAAAATGGTGGTGTTGTGGAGCGTGCTTTGGCCGTAATTGGCGATGCCGCCGCCGTCGCCCCCGTTGCCACCAGCGGTGAAGCACTCTTCGTGAAAGCCTCCATCTCCGCCGCGGCCTGTCTGATTGTTGGCGATGGTGCTGATGAGCGCGTCCAGCGAAGCGCCGATGCTGACATAGATGCCGCCGCCATCTCCGCCATGGCCGCCGCCGGTGGTGACACCGACGCGGGTCTCTTCGGCGTTGACACCGCCTCCTGCCTGATTTTGGAGCACGGCGCAGCGTTCGAGCTGCGCCGACGCCTCAGCGTCGATCCACAGCGCGCCGCCGTGGCCTCCTGGGCTGTGTGGGGTGGGCTCTGCGAAGGGAGAGCCCGCTCCAGCCATGCCGCCTGTGCCAGCGGTGTTGGAGGTCAATGAGGTGGTCGTCAGGGTGGCGTGGGTTTCGGCGCCCAGACCCACGGCGCCGCCATGGCCGCCGCGCCCTGGAGGTCCCATGCCCCAGAAGTTGCTGGGCGCGTCGCCGCCATCGCCAGCCTGGTTGTCCATGGCCTGGCTTGCGATGAGCGTCAAAGAGCCGCCATCGGAAAAGACCCCACCGCCGTCGCCGCCGTTGCCGCCCGAGCCGCTGCCTGACATGTCGCTCCAGCCTGCATCGCCGCCGTGGCCAGCGGTGTTGTTGTCGAGGGTCGTGCGCAAGAGCGCGGCGGTGTGATTGGACCAGAGCGCACCGCCACGGCCCCCCGCACCCCCGTTCCCGCCCCTTTCTGAGATGGCGCTGGTGCCCAAGCCGCCGTTTCCCGCGCTGTTGTTGCAAAGGAGGGTGTCGCTGATGTCTGCGGGGGTTGTGGCGTAAACCCCTCCGCCGTGGCCGCCGTTGCCAGCTGTGATCTCATCAAAGAACCCGAGGAAAAGGCCGCTTTGCCCACCGCGCCCAGCGGTGTTGTTGCAGATGCTGCTCGCCTCGATGGTGACGCTGCCCTCAAGCGCGGCCAGAGCCCCGCCGTGCCCGCCCTGTTTTTTGGACGCTTCCTGTGAAGGGAAGATGTCTTCGGTCAATACGCCGTCACCGCCGTGACCTGCTTCGTTGTCGGTCAGGACGCATCGGGTCAAATGCAGCGTTCCAAGGCTCAGGATTCCGCCGCCGTGGTGTCCCGGTTCGAGTTCGGCGCCGTTGGGCGCTTTGCCGCCGGTGATGGTGATGTTTTCAAAGGTGGCTCGGACGCCTGCGTGAATGTGGAGGACGCGATCAATTTGTGCCGCGTCGATGACTGTCTCTTCGGGGTTTTGTCCCACAAGGGTCAGGTCATCGAGGACATCCAGGTCGCCGCTTTGTCCCTGGTCTTCATGTTGGCCTTCAATGGCCAGGGCAAAGTTCCCGGCGGGAAGCTCGATGGTATCGGCGCCGTCTCCAGCGGTGCATCCTCCAACCGCTGTGTCGGTGTTGGCCGATAGGATGGCCTCTCGGAGGCTGCAAAGCGTGTCATCGGCCACTGCATCAAGGGGCGTGGTGACCTCGATGGTCGCCGCCGACGCCGTTGATGCGCCCAAGCATACAAAAAGCAGTGCAAAGACAGTGCGCATGGTTTGGGTGTCCTTGTGTGGGTTGTGGACCGCACGCCGCCAAAAGTCGCAGGGGTGGCTGGGCGCGTTGCCTGTCCTCTTGTGATGGGGGCGAGGAACGCAATGGTCGGGCCAAAAGGACGAGCGCCTTGGTGACGGGGTGGAGGGTGGCCAGTGGAGTTGTTGTGTGAACGTTGGGAGGCAGGAGAGGATGTTCACAGTGGCCACAAGAGGCGCCATCTACATCAGGACGCCTTCTTTGGACTGGATGCCGGGGGGCAGGTCGCTTTCGTTGAGCATGGTGCGCAGGTCGCGCTCGATGGTCCGGCTCAGGCCCAGCATGGGGATGTCGTTGGCCATGCCCTGGAAGGGGTTTTCGGAGTAATCCCCCACCAACTCCATCATCAAAAAGACCCAGCTTGTCAGCGCCGTGACGGGCACAAAAATGTACAGGCCCATATCACCGTGCGGCGAGAACTGCGTGATGAGGCAGAACGGAAGAATGATGATGAAGAGCCCGACCAGGATGCGGCTTGAGGAGCCGTATTGCCTTGGCAGAGGGAACTTCTTGATGCGCTCGCACTTGCCCTGGTGAACGTAGAAGTCGTAGAGGATCTTCTGCAACTCCATGTGGCGGAAGTCGTCGATGTGGCCCGAGGCGCGCAGGTCCCGCAGGTGCAGAGTCTGGGTGTTGATGAGCCAGGTGGCGCCGTTGGGGGCCGCGCGCATGGGCTCAAGCTCGTCGCTGGGCAGCAGCACGTCGCGGTCGTAGGATTCAACCTCTTCTTTAAAGAGCCCAATGCCGCGGCTGTTTTGGTAATAGCGGCCAAGTTCACCCAGGTGGTTGTTCTGGGCGGCGTGCTCCCACTCGGTGGGCCGCAGCAGTTGTTCGCGCAGTTGGTAGAGCCAGGCGATGTGGCGATGGATGAGGCGCGTGTGCTGGGTGTGGAGTTGTTCCTCGGTCATGGGCTCATCGGCGTCGAGGTTGGTGACAAAGCCGCGCACGGCGCTGCCCCAGGCGCGGCTGCTGTTGACGATGGCCCCCCAGATTTTGCGCGCCTCCCACATCCGGTCGTAGGCGCTGTTGTTCTTAAAGCCCAGGTAGAAGGCCACCGCGATGCCAATGAGGGACATCGGCGCCAGGGGCAGCGCCACCCAGTCCTTCGAGAAGTATTGGTAGAGCTTCAAGACCGCAAAGGCCCAGATGGACAGCCACGCAAAGTGGAGGCCCATAAAGCGCACGAGATTGGAGATGGATATGTTGCGACGGACGATCATGGCGCCTCTCACTGGTTGGAAGATGTTACCGCGACAGTGAATTTACAGCGCGAATGGCCTTTGATGTACGTCCGATCGCGCCAAATGCCTTTCGAATGGCGCCAAACATACATTGTGCAGGCGCGTTTGTGGCCAGGAAGGGGGGATGTTGGCTCAAGTTGGGGGAAGCAGGTGCCGATGGACATCTGATTGTGGCGTTGTCCCTGGGGCTGTGGCGTCATGCCAGACCGCAATCGCTCGACTGACCCTGGGATGGTCACGGCGAACCGTTGGTTTGCGGCCGTGGTCGTTCCAAGCCGGGCCCGCGTGGGTCTGGTATGAGACCCAAGAGGCCCTTAGCACATGTTTACCCAAGCCGAGTTCATTGACCGCGAGCCTCAGGGCGCCGAACGGCGCCGTCAGCGTCGAATTGACGTGGAGTTGACCATCGACATCGAGTCGGAGTCCAACTTCTACACGGGGTTCTCTGAGAACATCTCTGAAGGGGGGGTCTTCATTGCCACCCACGACTATAAGCCCATGGGCTCGCGGGTGAACGTACGGCTGGCGTTGCCCGATGGGGGCGTGCCGCTGGATGTGGAGTGTGAGGTGTGTTGGGTGCGGGAGTACAACCCGGTCATCCCCAGCATGATCCCCGGCATGGGGCTGCAGTTCCTCAACCTCAGCCCCTGGGACCACGAGCGCGTCCAGGCCTTTGTGGAGAGCCTGCGCGAGCCGATGTTCATCGATCTTGACTGGTAGGCGATGGGCCGATGTGGAGACTCACCGCTCCACGATGTGGATCATCATCAACTGCTGTCCGATCAGCAGGGTGTCGCCGTGTTTGAGCTGGCGAGGCTCGCGCAGACGGATGAAGGTGCCGTTGGACGAGCCCAGATCCTCCAGCACGACCTTGTCGCCCTGGAGCTTGATCGCGGCGTGGCGCCCCGAGACAAAGGCATCGTTGCTAAAGAGGATGTCGCCCACGTCGCGCCCAATGCTGATCTCCTCGCCGGTGAGCATGTAGGCGTGAGAAGAGGCCTCTGGGGAGATGATCCGCTCCAGGCGGCCCCAGTTTTTGACCGGGAGTGAGGCTTGGGGCGCGGTGGCGTCGGTGTCCTCGGACGGTTGCCAGGCCATGGAGGCGGCGTCGTGATAGCGCAGCAACTCCAAGCCCACCCGGAAGGTGTCGCCATGCTGGAGGGGGATGGGCGCGTCAAGGCGCACAAAGACCCCGTTGAGGCTCTTTTCGTCATAGACGGTGATGGCACCTTGATCATCGACTTTGAAGCGCGCGTGCACCGGTGAAATGAAGGGATCGGCCTTGAAGGTGTCGTCATCTCGGCCCACGACGCGCTCGCCGTTGTGCAGCGGCAACCTGGCTCCAGAGCTGCCGTCGGCCTGAATCAGAACAAGCTCGGCTTTGGGCGTGACCGGGTGGTGCATGGCCGTTTTGCTGCTGGTCGGCCCTTTGTAGGGGGTGCCGCACTTGCCGCAAAAGGCGTTGCCTGGGGCAACCTGCGCGCCGCAGTTGGTGCAAATGCGCTCTTCAACAGCGGGGGGAGCCGGTTCGGGCGCAGGTTTGGGCGCCGGCGCGGGTTTGGACTCAGGCGCGGGTTTGCTGCCCACGTTCATTGGACGCGAGAGCGACGCCAGCGAGGTCGACTTGGCGGGTTCAGGCTGCGTTTTGGGCTTGATCTCAGCGGGGCTGGGGCTCTTTGGGGCGGGGGAAGACGCCTTCTGGTGCTCCAAACGGGCCCCGCACCCCAGACAAAAGCGGTAATGGTCTTCGTTGGGGCGCCCACACTTCTTACAGTAGATCATGCCTCGCTCTCTTGTCCTTCAGGTCCGCTGTCTGCGCCGCAACGGCAACACCACGACCGGCCGATGCCCCCTTGGAGCAGGCGCGAGCGCTGACGTGACCTGGAATTGCAGCCGTTCACTCAACTGGTATAACACACTCCTGGGGCCGACCCACAACAAGTTCCCGCTTGTGGGCCCGATGGGCGGCTTTGTGTGGAGATGAGTCCATGATGATCGGCGCGCGGATCACAGTCCTGGTGTGGGTGTTGGCGGCAGCGGCCGGATGTGTGCAAGAGCGCAACATCCCGCTGCACCGGGTGGAGTGTCTCAACGACGCCCAATGTGGCGCGGGGCGTTTTTGCCGCGACGGCGTCTGCGCCCAAACCCCCTCAAGGCCCACCCCCGACGTGCGAGAGTTTCCCGACATCGACCGCGAAGTCCTTGAGGACAACGCCCGCGATGTCTTCGCGCCGCCGCAAGTCCCCATCCAACCCGATCGCCCCTGAACCGCCTCAGAACGACGCCGTCACCCCGACGCCAGGCGCAAAGATCAAGCCGCTCAAGTCCTGGGTCTGGCCCAGAATGGACGGCTCAAAGAAGACCTGGGCGACGTTGAGCTCCAGGTTCACAAAGACGTGCTTGTATCCAATCATCAACCCACCGGTCACGCCCACATGGTGCACAGCGCCGCCCGCGTCGATGATGTCCTGGCCCGTGCTCGACTCCACATCGTCAAGCTGCGCCCCAAAATCCAAAAATGACACCAGATAGCGCGCCGCGCCGTACACCGACAGCCACTGCCCCCAGTCTTTGCCGATGCTCAAGCGCGCGTCGATGTCCTGGCGGCTGTAGTCCACCAGCTTGATAAACTCCAACGCGTCAAAGCCCGTTTGCAGCGCCGATGTGCCCGGCCCCAGGTGGTGCGCATACCCCAGCGTGGCGCTGGCCAGCACACCCCCCTCCGACTCCCAGAACTGCCAGTGCGCCTCGCCTTTGACCAACTGACCGCTGTAGCGCAGCCCCAGGTCCACATCAAAGCCAACACCGACGCGCGCGGCCAACTCGGGCACGATCGCCGGCTGAAAGAGCACCAACGCCAGCGCCGAGGTGGTCAACTCGCGCTCCTGCTCCGGGGTCAGCGGCTCACCGGCGTTCTGAGCCGCCCGCGCCTGATCTGCAGCGTCCTCGCCCAGATCAATGATGGCGTCGATGGCCGAGGCCGCCACCGGCACGATCACCCCGCCGGTCACCTGCACCTCTCCCGGCTCCAGTGCGCGCGTGGGCCTCATTGTCGTCAATGAAGTCGTGCACGCTGTCATGGTTTGCGCCGACAACAGAACTGCCACAGCCACCAACATTGCTTGAGTTTGGGTCATGTTCGCTCTTCTCTCCGCTCGTCTTCATCATTATTCTGACACTGCCATCCATTGCTCCAATATCATGGAAATGGGTTGGGCGGTGTCTTTGTCCATCTCACCAATGGCCTTTTGTGAATGCACAATGCATTCCATACCGCAGGGGTAAAAGAACCCCCGTGCTCTAACGCCCTACCAGGACACACACTTACACCACAAAAAAGGAGCCCCGATGAGCGAGCCCACACAACTGCCCGACAATGTCCTTGAGATTGTCCGCAATGCCCACACCTCCGGGCTCGATGCGGTGTTGGGGCTGAAGATCACCTCGGTGACGCTGACCGAAATTGAGGCCGAGTTGGAGGTCGGCCCCCAACACCTCCAACCCTACGGTCTGGTCCACGGCGGCGTTTATGCCAGCATCGTCGAGACGCTCGGGTCGGTGGGCGCCGCCGTCAACGCCGCCATGAACGGTCGCAATGCCGTCGGGCTTGAAAACTCCACCTCCTTTCTGCGCGGCGTGCGCGAGGGCACCCTCAAGGCCCGCGCGGTGCCGCTGAGCCGAGGCCGCCGCACCCAGGTCTGGGAGGTGACCATCTGCGGCGATGACGGCAAGGTGGCCGCCACCGGGCGCCTGCGTGCCTTGTGTGTTGAAGCGGCAAAACCCGTGGCAGGTCAAAAACTGACCTGATGGTCGCTTTTGCGGGCGACACCATTGACAGCCAGCCCTTGTGGGTCCAGCCTGGGGGCGCCCCAATGCCTGGTCGATTGGGAAGGGGGTGTGCTTCGCAGTGTGAACCGCGCTTCGCGCTGCGCCCGCTCGCCGTTTCCCACCGCCGTGTTTGAACCGATGCCCTTGAGAACGCGGTCGCCCGCGACATCACAGGGGCGCTCCAATAGATGCTGCCGTTCCACACATTCCCCTGGAGGAACCATGTTTGAGCAAAGTCAGCGCTCCAAAGCCCTTCAAGTCAAACTTGAAGCCTTTATGGACGCCCACATTTATCCCAACGAAGAGACGTTCCATGAGCAGGTCGCTGAAGGCGAGCGCTGGGAAGCGCTGCCGCTGATCGACGGTCTGAAGGAGAAGGCGCGTCAGGAGGGGCTGTGGAACCTCTTTTTGCCTGAGAGCGAGCTGGGCGCGGGGTTGACCAACCTGGAGTACGCGCCGCTGTGCGAGATTATGGGCCGGGTGCTGTGGGCCCCGGAGGTCTTCAACTGCTCGGCGCCCGATACCGGCAACATGGAGGTCCTTGAGCGCTACGGCACCGAGGCACAAAAGAAGCGCTGGTTGGAGCCGTTGCTGGCCGGAGAAATCCGCAGCGCCTTTGCCATGACCGAGCCCGCGGTGGCCTCATCGGACGCCACCAACATTCAAGCGCACATCAAGCGCGACGGCGACCACTACGTCATCAACGCCCGCAAGTGGTGGACCACCGGCGCTCCCGATCCGCGCTGCAAGGTGCTGATCTTCATGGGCAAGACCGCCCCGGACAACCCCAACCGCCACCAGCAGCAGTCCATGATCCTGGTGCCCATGGACACCCCCGGCGTCGAGATGGTGCGCGTGCTGCGCGTCTTTGGCTACGACGACGCACCCCACGGACACGCCGAGATCAACTTCGACAACGTGCGCGTGCCGGTCGAGAACATCATTTTGGGAGAAGGGCGCGGCTTTGAGATCGCCCAGGGGCGTCTTGGCCCTGGGCGGATCCACCACTGTATGCGCCTTATCGGTCTGGCCGAGCGCGCCCTGGAAGCCATGTGCAAGCGCCTCAGTAGCCGCGTCGCCTTTGGCAAGCCCGTGGCCGAGCGCACCGTCTGGCGCGAGCGCATCGCCGAGTCCCGCATCCGCATTGAGCAGTCTCGCCTGCTGGTCATGAAGGCCGCCTACATGATGGACACGGTCGGCAACAAGGCCGCGCGCCAGGAGATCGGCATGATCAAGGTCGCCGTGCCCACCATGGCCTGTCAGGTGCTCGACTGGGCCATCCAGGCCCACGGCGCAGGCGGTGTCTGTGACGACTTCTTCCTGGCCCACGCCTGGGCTGGCTCCCGCACCCTGCGTCTGGCCGACGGCCCCGACGCCGTCCACCGCGATCAGGTCGCGCGCCTGGAGCTTCGCAAACACCGCTGAGCGCAGACCGCGCCTCACCGCACCCCCTTCCATCTTACTCGGCACCCCTTTGGGGCACCTTCGCTGCATTTATGAGACCGCGTATCAAAAAAGATGGCGCGCGGTCTTTGTCAGGTTGGACAGAAGATTGTCCGATCCCTGACATCTCTGTCCGCTTTCTGCCCGATTTTTGTCCCACACAAACCCAATGGAGTCCGTCTGGCAGAAGCCTGCATCCACAGGCCATTTGCTGGCACGTTCTTTGGAATGGGGGGTGTATGAGCCGTGGGTTCTGCACCAGGGCGAAGGACTTCGGAGCCATGGGTCTGGGCGGTTTTGGACTGACCGGCGCGTGGTCCTTGCACAGTGGGGTGCCTGTGTTTGTTGCAAGCTTTGCAAGCAAGGGCGGGCGGAAAAGCGATGAAAGAACGTCATGTCTGGTGGTTTGGTTGCGTTGGGTTGGTGTTGGTCTTTGCCTCGGTGGCCTGCGGCCCTCCCGAGAGCCGGTTTCGCCGCTCGGCGCTGATCCCTTCGGCGCTGGCCAGCACCAACATCGCCCCGGTGGACGATGGTCAGGTTGAGGTCAGCGCCAGCGTCAGCTTCTCCGACACCAAGGCCACCCATCCCGGGCTTGGTGACCCCGGTTTGCACGTGGCCGAGGCCAACGCCGTGGGGCAACTTCGGGTGGGCGTGCACAAGAATGTGTCTGTCGGCTGGCAGGTTCAGGGCGCGCACCGCGCCTGGTCAAACCTCTCCTCCCACGGCACCCCGCCGCTGCGCGATGACTATGTTTACGGCACTGGCCCAAACCTCTCGCTGCACCTTGGTGATCCCCAGTGGTTGTCGTTTTCGTTGGCTGGGGCGCTGACCTGGATGAGCGTGCCCTGGGCCATCTGGGAAATTCGGGACAACCCCAACGCGCGGTGCTTTGACTGTGACGAGCGGCCCAACTATCGCTTTGTCTCCAAGGGCCGCGATCGCTTTGTGATCTACCGCGTGTCGATGGGGCCCCACATGCGCCTCAACGACCACTTTGCGATCTTCTCGGGGGTCTCTTTTCAGAACACGATGACCAACATCGGCTTTGACAACGAAGAGCGCGCCGGGTCCACGCTCGACAATGATCACCACTACCATGTCCTGTTCATGGGCATGACCGCGCGCCAGAAAACCGGACTCTTTGCCCGCGTCCAGGGCTTCCTCGCCGGCAGCCAGACCTCGGTGACGCTCCCCACGATGGGGGTCCAGTTGACGCTGGGCTTCAATCTTTGAGGTTTAAAAGTCGGAGCGGCTTGCTGCCGTGCACCGATCCGGTTTATAGAGCGCCCAAAAAGCGGCGCCAAACAAGGGGCCGCACCATACCCTGCACAATGCAAGGAGGTCGCCGTGCTCTTGATCCCCGGATCCCCCGCGCTGTCACCGTTCCGCCGCCGTCGCCTTTTGGATGCGCTCCAGCGAGCTTGTCCCCGGGTCACCGGCCTCCACGCCCATTTTGTGCACATGGCCCGCTGGCAGGAGCCGCCTGGAGAACCCACGCTCCAGGCGCTGCGCGACCTGCTCGACGACGGTCTCCCGCACTCCCCCGAACCCCAATCCGGCGCGCTCTTCCTGGTCACCCCGCGCCCCGGCACCATCTCACCCTGGTCCACCAAGGCCACCGACATCGCCCGCAACTGCGGCATCAAAGGCCTCGGCGCGTTGGAGCGCGCGGTGGCGTACCACGTCGAAGGCGTTGGCACCCCAGACGTCGAACTGCGCCGTGTCTTGGGGGCCACACTCCACGATCGCATGACCCAGGTGGTCTGGAGCCGCTTTGAAGACGCCCAGACCCTCTTTGAGCGCCCCCAACCAGCCCCGATGGCCTGTGTACCGGTTCTGGAGCGCGGCGCCGAAGCCCTCAAAGAAGCCAACGAGGCCCTGGGACTTGCGCTGGCCGACGACGAAATCGCTTATTTGGTGCGGTGCTACGGCGAGCTGGGGCGAGATCCCAGCGACGTGGAGTTGATGATGTTTGCGCAGGCCAACAGCGAGCACTGCCGCCACAAGATCTTCCGTGGCCAGTGGACGCTCAACGGCCAGCCCCAGGAGCGCTCGCTCTTTGACATGATCCGCAACACCCACGCCGCCACACCCCAGCACACCCTCTCGGCCTACAAAGACAACGCCGCCGTCATGGCGGGCAACCCCAGCCAGCGCTTTTTCCCCAACCCCGGCACTGGGGTCTACAGCCGCCATGCCGAAGACGCCCACATCCTCATGAAGGTCGAGACCCACAACCACCCCACGGCCATCTCGCCCTTTCCCGGGGCGGCCACCGGGGCGGGCGGAGAGATCCGCGATGAGGGGGCCACAGGGATTGGTGCCAAGCCCAAGGCGGGGGTGGTGGGGTACAGCGTCTCTCACCTGCGTTTGCCCAATGTGGCCCATCCCTGGGAGGGGCGCGACGTGGGCCGCCCGACCCGAATGGCCAGCCCGCTGCAGATCATGATGGAGGCGCCCATTGGGGCGGCGTCTTTCAACAACGAGTTTGGACGCCCCAACCTTGGGGGCTATTTCCGTTCTTTTGAGCAGCACGTTCGACGCGGCGACCAGACCGAGGTGCGCGGCTACCACAAACCCATCATGATCGCGGGTGGGTTGGGCAACGTCAGGCCGGGGCACGTCCAAAAAGGGCAGATCGATGACGGCGCTGCGATCGTGGTGCTCGGCGGCCCGGCGATGCTCATTGGATTGGGGGGCGGCGCGGCCTCGTCAGTGGCCAGCGGGGAGAGCCAGGAGGCGCTGGATTTTGCCTCGGTGCAGCGCGCCAACCCCGAGATGCAGCGCCGTTGCCAGGAGGTCATCGACCGTTGCTGGGCGCTGGGTCAGGACAACCCCATCTGCTCGATCCACGACGTGGGGGCCGGTGGGCTCTCCAACGCGGTGCCCGAGATCATCCACGACGCGGGCCTGGGCGGGGA
The DNA here is from genome assembly GCA_937123825.1 of uncultured Pseudomonadota bacterium. GTDB lineage: Bacteria > Myxococcota_A > Bradymonadia > Bradymonadales > CAKZKQ01. The sequence goes on along the minus strand of CAKZKQ010000233.1, from coordinate 1,858 downwards.
TTTTGAGCTTCGCCGGGTGCCCAACGACGATCCTGGGATGGCGCCGCTGGCGATCTGGTGCAACGAGGCCCAGGAGCGCTACGTCCTGGCCATGCGCCCGCAGTCCATGGCGGACTTTGAGGCCATCGCCAAGCGCGAGCGCTGCCCGTTTGCCGTCATCGGTCAGGCCATCGCCAGGGAGCACCTGCGTCTTGGCGATCGGCACTTTGACAACTCACCGATCGACATCCCCATGGCGCTGCTCTTTGGCAACCCACCCAAAATGCACCGCGACGTGGTCAGTCTGCCGCCGTGCGGCGATGACTTTGAGCCCGAGGGTTTGGAGCTTGAGGAGGCGACGCGGCGCGTGATGTCGCACCCAACGGTGGGGAGCAAGTCCTTTCTGATCACCATCGGCGACCGCACGATCACGGGTCTGGTGGCGCGCGATCAGATGGTCGGCCCCTGGCAGGTCCCGGTGGCCGATGTGGCGGTGACGCTGGGTGACTACGAGGGGGTCGCGGGGGAGGCGATGGCGATGGGCGAGCGCGCGCCGGTGGCGTTGTTGAGCGGCGCGGCGAGCGCTCGATTGGCGGTGTCGGAGGCGTTGACCAACCTGGTGGCGGCGGATGTGCCAGCTTTGGAGCGCGTGAAGCTCTCGGCCAACTGGATGGTGGCGGCGGGGCAGCCGGGTCAGGACGCGGTGCTTTACCAGACGGTCGAGGCGTTGGGGATGGAGTTGTGCCCGGCGCTGGGCGTGTCGATCCCGGTGGGCAAGGACTCAATGTCGATGCGCACGGTCTGGACCGACCACGAAGGGCAAGAGCAGCGCGTGGTGTCGCCCTTGTCGCTGGTGATTACGGCCTTTGCGCCAGTGGGCGACGCACGCCAGACGTTGACGCCAGTGATGGACCTGGAAGTTCCCAGCGCGCTTGTGTTGGTGGACCTGGGGCGCGGCAAGCATCGGGTTGGGGCATCGGTTTTGGCCCAGTGCTACGAGTCGTTGGGGCGCCAGAGCGCCGATTTGGATGATCCGGCCGATTTGGTGGCCTTTGTGCGGGCGATGGCCAAGTTGAAGGCCAGCGGCGATGTCCTGGCGTACCACGACCGCGGCGATGGCGGGCTGATGGCCACGCTCTGCGAGATGGCCTTTGCCTCGCGCTGCGGCTTGCGCGTGGACGTTGAGGGGCTGGGCGCTCGGCGCGTGTCGGCGCTCTTCTGTGAGGAGCCCGGCGCAGTGCTCCAGATTGCCCAGAACAAGGTCGAGCATGTCCTGGCGCTATTTCGAGACGCCGGACTTGAGGGTGCTGTGACCCCCATCGGTGCGCCAGTCGCTGGGCGATTGCTGGAGTTCTGGCAAGGCAACCAGCGCGTGCTCAACCTCGACCGCGCCGAGCTTCACCAGCTTTGGTCCACCACCAGCCACCACATCCAGCGCCTGCGCGACAACCCTGCTTGCGCCGACGCCGAGTTTGAGGCGCTGGCCGACGACACCCCCTGGGTCCATGCGGATCTCCCGCAGGGGGCTTTTGAGGATGTTTCGGCGCCCTTTATGTCATTGGGCGCGCGTCCTCGGATGGCGATCCTGCGTGAGCAGGGCGTCAACGGTCAGATCGAGATGGCGGCGGCCTTTGACAAGGCTGGGTTTGAGGCCGTCGATGTGCACATGACCGACATCATCGAAGGCAGAATGGATTTGACCGGCTTTGCGGGGCTGGCCGCTTGTGGGGGCTTTAGCTACGGCGACGTCCTGGGCGCAGGCCTGGGTTGGGCGCGGTCGATCCAACTCAACCCCCGCGTCAACGACGCCTTTGCGGCCTTCTTTGAGCGCCCCGACACCTTCGCGCTGGGCGTGTGCAACGGTTGCCAGATGATGGCG
>CAKZKQ010000232.1 GCA_937123825.1 uncultured Pseudomonadota bacterium | reverse complement strand
GGCTTCTGTGGAGGGTTGGGGGAGGCGCGCGAGGAGGGGCAGGGGGCGGTGGGCCGGGGCGGGGGGGAGGCGGCGGCCAAAGTCGGGGCGGTTGTTGGTCAGGGGGATTTTGGAGGGCTCGATGCCGGTGAGCATGTGGCCGACGGTGATGCCCAGGGCGTAGAGGTCGCTGCGGGGCTCGGCCTGACCAAACATTTGCTCCAAAGGCATGTAGCCGGGGGTGCCGATGACGGTGGAGCCGCCGACGGTGCCGTAGCGCTGGGTTTGGACGGCGCCGAAGTCGACGAGGGTGAGCGTGCCGTCAGGGCGGCGGATGATGTTGTTGGGTTTGATGTCGCGGTGGATGACGGGTGGGACGCGGTCGTGGAGGTAGACCAGGATTTTGAGGAGCTGCTCCAGGGCGTCGAGGGCTTGCTGGCCGGTCCATTTTCCGCCTTTGGACAGCTCCTGGCGCAGGTTGTTGCCCTCAATGAACTGCTGGGCCAGGCACATTTGGAGCGAGCCGTCTTCTTCGAGGGTCCAGGTGTCGATGTAGCGCGGGATGGATGGGTGGCTGAGGTTTTCGAGGGCGGCGGCTTCGCGCTCGAAGAGTTCGACGTCCTTCCAGTCTGAGACCGAGCCAAAGTCCATCACTTTGATGGCCACAAGCTCGCCTGTGGGCATGTAACGCGCCTTGAAAGTGGTGCCCTGGCTGCCTTTGCCCAGCGTTTCGAGCACTTCGTAGTCTGCGTGCAGCGCTTTCATAGGGTTGTGTGGGTCCTGCCAGATGCGTTTTTAGATGGTAATGGTAGGTCTTTGTTTGGCTTTGGGGTAGTAAAAAACGCGGCAAGTAGGCCATTCCCTTTAAAAAATATTCCATTCTATTTTTACTCTACTCGCCTGCACGGCATGTCGATGGTGTGGCCGGTCATCTGCGGGTGGCTGCCGTCCAGAGTCATGTCTGTGGGAGGCGCGATGCGCGGGTGTGTGGTCAGCGGTTGGGCGTGTTTGGTGGTGATGTGGTCCGCTGTGGCAATGGGTCACAACGGCAACACTGCTGGGATTCGGCCGCGTTGGGATGCCAACGGGGAGCTTTTGGGGGCGGCGACGGCCATGGGGCTGGTCAGGCAAGACCCAGACAAGCTGCGCTTTTTTGGTGGTTACCCTGGGGACGTGGTTTGGGCAGAGTTGGACGGTCAAGGGCGCGTGCTGGTCGGTGGCCAGGATGGGGTCTTTGTGACGTCCAACTGGGGCTGCACATGGTCAGCGCTCGATGGCCCACCCAGCGCGGCGCCCGTGCATGCCATGACGCGCTCGCCCGATTCTGGCCGCCCCCTCCTGCTGGCGACCGCTTCGGTCGGCACGCAGAACGCCATCTACCACAGCCCTGACGGCGGCCTGAGTTGGCAAGCGCTGCCGGGGACCGAAGGGGCGTCCGTCTACACCAGTTTGGTCTGGTCTCGCGCAGCGCAGCGCCACGTGGCGGTGTCTGCCGCCGTCGATGAGGGCTCAGCGCCAACGCTGCACATCGGCGATGCGTCCGGTCAGAGTTGGACGACGTTGCCGTTGCCCTGGGGTGCTGAGGCGTTGCCCAGAGTGTTGACGGCGCTGGGGGAAAGTCAGGTCCTGGTGGCGCTCTGGGAGCCAAACAACGGGACCATGGCCCACACCGCCACCGACAATGTTCTCGATCCGTTGGCCGGGGATGAAGGGCGCGACAGCCTTTGGGTGGTGTCGCTGGGCGATGGCCAGGCGCAGCCCTGGGCGGAGTCTCCCGAGGGAGTCCGGTGGCTCAGCGCCGTGGCTGAAGACAGCCAACGCGTTTGGCTGACCGACTACACCGACACGCTTTTTGTGGGTGATGGCGCGCAAGTGGAGCCAGTGAGCCTGGATCTGCGCGCGTGTGTCTTTGAAAACCCTGCCGATGGGCTCGTGTGGCTCTGCGGGGAAAGACCGTATCCATATATTTTTTACACCAGCGGTGACGGCGGCATCTGGGAAGGAAAGATGGCGTTTGTGGACGTGGTCCTGGCCGAGTGTCAGGCCGACGAGCCCGATGTCATCGATGAGCAGCCCGAGCAAGAGGCGCCCGCTGTGGTGCCCAGCGATCCCGAAGGCGTCTCCCGGCAGGGGTGTGCGTCTGTTGGCCAACATGGGCCGCGGAGTGCTGGGCCCTGGTGGGCGTTGGGATGGTGGGCTGTGCTGCTGCTGACAAGGCGCCGTGAGGGGCGCAGAGGAGAACGTGCATGAAGAGGATCGTGGTCTTGGCACTGCTGCTGTGCGCAGGGGTGATGGCTTGCGGCGAAGACGCCAGCAATGACGGCAACGTCGATGTGGTGTGCACCCCCGGTGAGAGCCAGGCGTGCGTGTGCACCAATGGCGGCAACGGCGCCCAGGTTTGCGACGACGCGGGCGCTGGTTTTGAGGCGTGTGTGTGCGACGAGGCCAACAACGACGTCAACAATGATGGCAACAACGACCAGAACAACGACGTCAACAATGACGGCAACAACGACGCCAACAACGACGTGCCCGTGGATGGTTTTGCCATCCAGTGCGAAGCGCTCGCCGAACTTTTTTATCAAGACAACGTGGAGAGCGCCAACGACTGGTCTGGCTTCTGGTTGTGTTACCAGGAAGAGAACGGTTGTTCGGGCGGTCAATGCAACTGGAGCCCGGATGAGCTGCCCGATTATATCCTCGACGACGACTGTGAGGCGGGCGCGGCGGTGACTTGCACCGTGGACGGCGCGGAGGTCTCCCATTGTGAGGTGATCGCCAACACGGGTGGGGTCGAGGTGGACTGCTCGGAGGATGGGACGATCGCGCTGACGCCCAGCGGTCTGCCCGACCACACCTTTGAGAACTACGCTGGCCAGGGCAGCCTGCCGCCGCTGCTGGTGTCGACCGCCCAGAACACCACCTGGTCGATCTCCACCGAGCCGGTCTACAACGACGAGATCAGTCTCTTCAACAACGCGGGCAACACGCCCGGGTTGATGGTCAACGGCGTGGCGCTCTTCAACCAGTTTGCGGGCAACGGCGCCGTGGCCATCGCCGATGAGATTGTGGACGACTGTGGTGGTCACCCGGCCATGGGCCAGTACCACTACCACGCGATGCCCTCTTGCGGGCGTTTGGTCGAGGATCGCGCAGGCGCCGAAGGCCAGCACTCGGGGTTGGTGGGCCTGGTCACCGATGGTTTTCCCATCTTTGGGCCCTACGGGCTTGCCGACGCCCAGGACCCCACCAGCGACGCCACGCGCATGCGCAGCTGCTACATCCGCCAGGACGGTTGTGATGAGGCCGACGCCGACTGTTACAGCTTTGACCAGGACGCCCTTGATCGTGGCGACTGTGATCTGGACATGTGCAACGGCCGCCTGACTGCCGTGCCCGAGTCGATGCAAGCGGCGCTGGGCGAGTCCATTTATGCGTACTAGTTGACGGTGGATGAGGACGGTTTGCCG
>CAKZKQ010000231.1 GCA_937123825.1 uncultured Pseudomonadota bacterium | reverse complement strand
GTCACTATGCCTTCCATTGGTAAGCTCAGCAAGGTTTTGATTCCCCTCTTTTAAACAAGGAAATGTTTCATAGGCCTTTGAAAGAGAGCAGCTACTCTCCTTTCCATAGTCCTTTTTAAAATAGGAATTTAAAAAGTCGACCTGGGCCATACTATCGACGGCCTTGACGACAGAATTATTAAGAGCAAGACCAAGATTAGCCGTAATCGTTGTCATGCGCTGCTCTTTCACGTCGTGGTTTTTGGTGGTGCTCGGCATGTCCAACGCCTCGGGGCATGTGGCGCCTGTCTTGGCCTTCTCAACCGGCGCCCTGGTGCTGGGAGGCTGCATAATCGCCGCCACCGTCGGATCACTGACACACAGCGACCAAGGCTCGGCTTTGCCCTCCGTCATCGACAGAAGCCACCCGCGCCACACCGCTTCATCGGATGGCGGTACCGACTGACCATGCTGGTGCATCGCCATCGCCGCCAACTGCACCAGAAAACAAAACCAGGGCTGTTGCTGGTGAACCTGGAGCGCATCAAACGCGTCAATGTCCTGCGTGCTCAACGTCGCCAACACTTGCGGCAACGTCAGCCAACGCTCTTGACCGCCGACGTGGGCTTGGATGATGGGCTCGTCCAGGAGCGAATATTGAGTGTCGTTCATAAAAACCATCGGATAAAAAGGGATCGAAACAACTCAAGCGTGCCGCACGCCCAAACGATCGTACACAAACTCCGCCGTCCCCCAGGTGAACTCAAAGGCGCACTGACTCACCTGACGCAACACCACCGGCGCGTCGTCTTCAATCTCTCGGGCCATGTGACTTGGCAAGGTCAAAGACGACACCTTGGTGCCAAACGGCCCCATCCCTGGGTCGGGGAAGTGGACCAGGCGGTTGTCTTCACCAAGGCGAGTTTGGACGCGTTGGTCCAATGCGTGGCAGAAGTTGGCGTCGGCGAAAGACCTGGAGCGGTCGATCAACACCCCATGGGCGACTTGTTGATCGGCCAGCCGCACCCCCAAAGTATGCCTGAAGTGGCTTGGCCAGGGTTCTTCGAGCCGATGGGACATGGCACAGAGGACCTCAGGGTGTGTGGCGCCCTCGACCAACACGCGGTTCATCTCAGGGATGGACCATGTGCGGTGTTCATTGATCAAACCCAACGTCGCTCTGAGAATGCAGAGGTTGTCGTATACGCTCCCGATGCCGTTGGGCCCGCTGGCTTGGCCGTCGGCCCGAAGAAACGAGGTCAACGAGGTGTCGTCGGGGGTCAGAACAAAGGCGCGGGCCTCTTTAAAACCTGCGGGGCGGTTGGCGTTGCGCGACGGGTGACGGTGCAGGCGGCCAAGGCGCTGCAAGAGCACATCGACCGGGCAGATGTCGGTCAAGAGGACGTCGGCATCAATATCCAGGCTTTGTTCCACGGTCTGCGTGGCCACGACAATTGACGCCCCGGTGGCGGCTCGCCCCAGCGCCCCCTCCACCGCCTGATCCAGCAGGCGCCGGTCGTCGGGCGAGTATCGTGAGTGGTGGGGGACGCGGACGCCTTCGCATTGCATCAAGAATGCGTCGCCGCCGCTGGCCTCCAGCGCCTCAAAGGTTCCCACGCAGTCTCGCACGGTGTTGCGGATGATGAGCACGCGCGCGCCCTCTTTGGCGGCCTTGATGGCGCGCTGGGCGACCGCCTCAAACTGCCCGGCCTCGGTCAACACCTCCATGTGCACAGTTTTGCGGTACTCGGTGGGGGGCAGCTCGATGTGTTGGGCGGCGTCCCTTGAGCCTGGCGTAAAGGAGATGAGCGGGTAGCACCGCTGCGACTCGGTGTCGTGGGGGGCGTGCGTCAGCGGGCCACACTGACCCGCGGCCATGGACAAGACCTCGTTTTGCAGCGTGGGTCGCGTCTTGGGGCAGGACATGAACAGGCTGCGGGCCACGCTGCCGAGCGTGGCGGACATCAGCAGCGCGTGGCCCCCAGCCTCAAGGTGGTGGTCCAGGACCGAAGTCATGATGCGGGACATGTACGCGTCCGAGGCGTGGACCTCGTCCACCACCAACAAGTGCCGCAGCAACGCGGCAGCGCGCATGTGGGCGTGGCGCACCGTGAGCGCCGAGAGCAAGACTTGGTCCACGGTGCCCACCACAATCGCCCCAGCCAGATAGCGCTTGGGGTGCTCCCCTGCCCAGGTGCGGTGTCGGAGCCTGTCACGGTCCTGGTCGGGCCACAAGACCTCAAAGTTTGCAAGGCGAGCCAGCGCATCGACCCCATCGACCCGGATGTAACCGGGGACCGCCAGGACGACTGGCGGGGCCTTTTCACCGCCCAGGGCCGCTTTGACGGTTCGACACACACGCTCATAGATCTGCAACGCCGCGCTGCGGGTCGGCAGCGCAAAGTAGAGACCGTCGACCTCGCCGGCATGAAAGAGCCTGAAGAAACGCGCCAACGCCGCCTCGGTCTTGCCAGAGCCAGTGTCGGACTCCAAGACCGTCAGGCTGCCACCTGAGGGAACGGGCAACGCCTCCACCGCGCGCTGCATGGGGTTGGGCTCAAAGGACACAAAGCGCCCAAAATTGGGGACATCTGGCCCAAGCTGGCCGCGCCCCTGTGAAGGGTCAAAGCCGATGCTCGACAAAAGCTTCCTGGCTTGCTGACGGGCCCACGGCATGCGCTCCTGCTCGTCCTGGGAGTAGGGAAAGAAGTCTTTGCCCGACCCCATCCAGTCGGCCAGCGTCACCAACCCGTTGAAGGCATGTTCAAAGGCGCTGCGGTCGGGCAAGAGCGGCGCGTCATCCTCAAACGCTTCAGGAAACCACTGGCGCACCTTGCCAGCCAACAACCGCATGCCCGCCTCGGGGCTGCGCCCAGCCCCAGGGGACGACGCCCAAAGCTGGGTTTGCACCGTGCTCTCCGCCCGCACGGGGTTGCCGTGGTGCGCCCAGGACGCCAGCAAAAACGCGTCGAGGGTGTCCTCCTGCTCGAACCAATCCAGCAACTCATCCAGGCCCCGCGCAGCGAGCATCGCACACCACTGCCCCTGCTGGCTGCTCCTTTCCAAGAGATCCACCATCGGCTTGACGTGCCCAGCGGTGGGCTTGAGCCCTGGGTAAGCGCGGTTTTGAAACCCGCGGTTGACCTTGCCCGCGTCGTGGATGAAGACCAACACGCACAGCCGCGCCACCAACGCAGGCGACAGCGACGGCAGCCCCAGCAAAAACGCAAAACGCCGCCCCACGATGCTGCGCTCAAGGATCGCCTCGGCGCACGCGGTCACGTCCGCGCAGTGGTCCACCAGCGGGTGCCACGAAGAGATATTGCCCTCCTCGTCTCTCTCAAGTTTTGCCCAAAACCCGCTTATGGGTGGCTTCATCGCGCTCTCACCAAAGGGCCGCAGCGACCCCAACTCCAAGAATGTTTACAAATTCGATCCGCGCACGGCGCTCAAAACGGGGTGCCCCAACTGACACGACGCGCACACGCCATCGCCTCTCTGCGGCCCACCCTACGGGTCAAAGCCTGCGCCGCAGCGTGGGTCATCAGCACGTCGGCGACCACCCTCGGGTGCTCGGCGCGCAAAGAAGGCAACCCCAACGACCCGCACAAGGAAGCCAAATCCAATGGACCGGCGATCCCCTCAAGGCGCGCAAGCCAAAGCGTATCCAACACCGTACACACCGGCATCGGCAACCGAGCCCTGGACCACAAAGGGGCCAATGCCCTAAAATCAAAGGACAGGTTGTGCCCCACCACCACCACAGCCATGCTCAAGAGCCTGCCGAGCATCCCCAGCCGCTCCCACTCTTGACCTGGACAGCACACCGGCTCCAACACACACACCCAGCCCTGACCCAGCCGAACCCACGGCAACGGACAGTCCAAGACCATGCGCTGCTCAAAGCACAAGAGCCCAAGCTGCGTCACGACTGCGCCCCTCGACAGATGAAGTCCAGTCGTTTCAGTGTCTATGACCAGCCATCCCACAGAAATGAAGCCAATACACCATCAATCATTCATTGAGGGTCAAACTAAGGTAGAAATCAAGACTCGTCAAGCGTTTTTCGATTATCAATGTCAAAAACAACCACAAACGCTCCACATCAGGGACAAAAGAAGCCACCAAGAGCGTGCTCAAGGGCTCCCAAAGGCTCCAAACTGGAACAATCCCACCCCATCACCTCCCACCAAAGCATTTATAGCGCTTAAACCCAGGCAAGCACGTCTTATTGGTGCTCTAAACGGGACAATAATGGCTCAATCAGCGGTCATTGACCCTCTTACGGGCAAGAAATTGGGCCAATCACACCCCATCAAAGCATTTTCTCCCCACAACACGGCATCATTACACCGCATTGCCCAAGCACCAACGGGTCCAAACGCTACAACGACACCTCATTGACCGGATTTGCCCCAAAAACCTACGTCGGCTCCAGGTCATCGTCTGACCCAACGGCCGAATCAGACAATGCAGTCCGAGCTGCAGCGGGGAAAAACCGCCTGGCGCCATCTCGCCCAAACTCAGCCACCAACAAACCGTAGATCCGCTCCACCACGCGCTCCCAATCGTCCTGGGCCAGCAAAAGCTCCGTGCGTGCCATGATCATCTTGTTGCGATGCGACGCCAAAGCCTCGGCCGCCTGCTCCCAACCCTCCACACCCTCGCGCAAGACCCCCATCGCCGACACCCTCACCGGGTCATCCTCGGCCAAGCTGGTCTCCAACGCCGTCATAAAGAGCTTGTAGCGCGAGACCTGATCCTTCAACGACGCGACGGTGTAGTACCCCAAACCCTGAGGAAAAATCTGCGTAAAGGGCCTCTCTTTGTGCGCGTTAAGCCCCCTTGAGCGCAGCGCCAAATGAACCTCTCTGGCCTGCACATCCAGGGCGTCATCCCACGCATCGCGCTGCGCCAACAGCTCCGCCTCATCATAACGAAGCTCCTCCACAGCACGCCCCGCCGCCAACACCTCCCCAGTGGCATCCTTCAACCCCTGGACCAAATCACCCTGGCGACCATGGACCAACTTCCTGAGCAAATACCGACCATAACGCACTCGCCGTGTATAAGACGCCGTCGATTGTGGCAAACGCATCCTCTCCCCCTCATCCCTCAAATGGGTCGCTGCTTACACAGCACCCAGGTTGACACCAATGATTCACAGAACATGGTAAGACTAACGCACAACCGACTCAAAGCAAAGACAAAAGCCCCAACAAAAACACATCCGCCTCAGCGCGCCATGCCCACCCACACACCACACACAAAACCCACGCGGGGAAACCAGACATCATCAAGAAACAAAACGACTCCGAGAGGGTCTATCCCCACGCACGTGGGGAAACCGCGGTGGAGCGCCCTGCGTCGGATTGCTGCCGGGGTCTATCCCCACGCACGTGGGGAAACCCAGTAAAGAGATTGGCGTTAAGCCCCATCCCCGGGTCTATCCCCACGCACGTGGGGAAACCCTTACTTCAAGGGCCGGTCAGGGGACCAGCGAGGGTCTATCCCCACGCACGTGGGGAAACCCTCGCGGTGCGGTAGACACCGACGTGAATCACGGGTCTATCCCCACGCACGTGGGGAAACCAAGCCATCGCTTCAGGCTCCCACCTGTGATGAAGGTCTATCCCCACGCACGTGGGGAAACCGCACGTTTGGCCAACTCCTCCTCCAGGTAGCGGGTCTATCCCCACGCACGTGGGGAAACCTGAGCCCCGAGCGCCGCCTTTGCCTCGCTTCGGGGTCTATCCCCACGCACGTGGGGAAACCTCATGCCGTCGGCGGCCGCGAGCTGTGGGTCGGGGTCTATCCCCACGCACGTGGGGAAACCGCTTTGGTGAACTTCATTGACGCCAAGGCCGAGGGTCTATCCCCACGCACGTGGGGAAACCGGGCGCCGCCTGGGCCTTGGAGCCCGGTGTGGGGGTCTATCCCCACGCACGTGGGGAAACCCCGTCTTCGAGCACATCGGGGATGAAAGGGTTGGGTCTATCCCCACGCACGTGGGGAAACCCGCTGCGGTGTTGGCGTTTCGCAAGGCGGGGTTGGTCTATCCCCACGCACGTGGGGAAACCGACACCAATAGCTTTGGTGCAATGCGCGATGAGGGTCTATCCCCACGCACGTGGGGAAACCGATGCCACCAAGGGGCTGGCGTCGTTCGTGTCGGGTCTATCCCCACGCACGTGGGGAAACCGAGCGCTGGCTTCTGGGGATGGCCGGGGGGGTGGGGCTATCCCCACGCACGTGGGGAAACCTCATCCCTGACGGGCGTAAGCGGCGTTTCTTCGGGTCTATCCCCACGCACGTGGGGAAACCGGATGCTGTCTGCGCAGCTTCAGATGGTCTGCGGGTCTATCCCCACGCACGTGGGGAAACCACCACAACCCCGATCCTCCGAAGAATGTCCTAGGGTCTATCCCCACGCACGTGGGGAAACCTCCTCCTTGGCGATGGACTCAAAACGGACGCAGGGTCTATCCCCACGCACGTGGGGAAACCCAGCCAATGGACACCGACAAGTCCTACAGGGTGGGTCTATCCCCACGCACGTGGGGAAACCGTCAAGGTCGGGCGCGCCGAATTCTGCGCGGAGGGTCTATCCGCACGCACGTGGGGAAACCACCCTTCATGTA
>CAKZKQ010000230.1 GCA_937123825.1 uncultured Pseudomonadota bacterium | reverse complement strand
CCCGCCGTGGTCCCGCGCACCGCGGTAGGCTGGAGAGACGGTCACGACGCGATGACCGCGCCCAGCCAGCGCCGCAGGCAGCGCCGCCCCCACATCGCCCAGGCCGCCGCTCTTGGAAAACGGCGCCACCTCGGCCGAGACTGACAGAATCCTCATTGGTCCCCCTTGTTGGCGCATCGCGAGCTTTCAACGATCTCAAGGCAAACAAAGCTCGACAGCGCAGAACCCTACCCCCTCTTTTACACCGCCCAAGGCACGAAACCCAACGGCGACTGACCCAAAAGACCCCCGAACGCCAGAAAAGCCTCTGACGGGGCCAGTTTATGCATGATGAGCCCGTTTTATACTGTATTGAGGCTGGACAAATGCACTGACGGTCATACTCTTTAATGAAGAACAAATGGTTTTAAAGGCTGTGTTTTCCTGAACCTGGAGTCGACTCCCCAGGACCGATTCGGACTCGCCCATGAGCAGCAGTAACGCCCAAGATTTTGTCAGTGCAGTTGTGACAATGATCCAGGAACGGTTCTCACATTTAAGTGAACCAGAACTGGGCGAAGCCATGGCACAAGCCCTGGTTCAATGGCGAGCCAAACGCCCCATCCCAAGCCGCGGCGCCCGGCTAAAACAAACCCAGCCCGTTGGCAGCCCCAGCGCATCGCCCCCCCAGGTGCTGCACCAATCTCGCCAGGGCCAGTGCCACACCATCGCGCTGGAGCTTTTCGAGGCGGCCGCCCTCGACAGCATCCAAAACCAGCTCGCCAACACCGGCGGGCTCTTCATCACGCTCAACGACCCCGTGCCACTCAACAGCGCCGTGGACGTCTGCATCATGCTCCCGGTCATCAATGTGGAGACCTGGTTTGAAGGGCGCGTGGTGGCCCAAAGCCCCGCCGGGACCGCGCTCGACGTGCACCTCCAGGACCAGAAGCACAACAACCAGTGGGCCCAGGCCCTCCACTTGATGCGCGAGGGGCACGGCGCGACACTCAAACCCTCCAACGGCCCCTCGACCCTCCCCCCTCGGCAAAGACGCCACCACACCCCGCCGCCCCTCTCCTTCAACAACGATCACACCCCCATCATCACGTCGCCCCCCGACGCCCCGGCGCCCACGCGCGAAACTCGCCGCCGCACCGAACCCAGCACACGCTCAAAACGCACGGCGTCAGGGACCGTGCGCCCACGCCGCGGCGCCGAGCGCGAGGCCCAAGCCAGCGCCCAAACGCCCCCGCCGCAGTCCCCAAGCCGGTCCGTCTCCAGCCGCTCGGTTCACAAATCGCCTGTGCGCCTGTCTACACCGCCTGTCCCCAATGACACCGCCGAGCACCGCAAGCACGGCACCGACAACTGGCCAATCCTGGACATCCCCGCTGCGGTCCACGCTCAGATGGGTCCAGTGACCGCGCCGCGCGCCGAAGCGCTGGCCAAGCAGGCCCCCGTGCGCTTTGAGGCCTCGCTGGCGAGGCGCCCGCTGGAAAAATGCCTGATGGAGATCGCCCACGATCAGGACGACGGCATTGTGGCGCTGGAGGTCGACGGCGAGCAGCATTTCATACTGCTCCAAATGGGCAGCCCGGCCGACATCCTCAGCCTCCCAAACAACCCCGAGTGGTCCCTGGGCGCCCTGCTGGTCAAAGCCCAGAAGATGACCTGGGAGCAACACAAGGAGGCCCAACGGCTGTGCAAGGACAAACGCATTGAGTACGCCGAAGCCCTGGTTCGCCTTCGCGTCTTGTCGTATCCCCAGGTTCAAGCCAGCTTGAAGTCCAGGATCATCTTCATCATGGGCCAACTGCTCCAGCTCAAAACGGGGCGCCTCACACACCACGGCTTGACCCACCTGCCCTACCGCTACAGCACCCCACCGGTGAGCATCCCGGCGGTGCTCTTTAAAAATGTCTACCGACAGGCCCAGGCCATTCACCCCGACGAATTGGAGCGCTTGCTGGGCGAGGACATGGACGCCAAACCAGTGCGCCAGTCCCGGCTGCCTTGTGCGCTGGCCGAGCTTCAGATGGGCAAAAAGGAGCAGCGTTTCTTTGAGGTCGTCCTGGGCAACGATCACCGCACGCGGTCACTGATCAGCATCAGCAACCTCAACCGCAGCCAGACGCTGGCACTGATCCACGCCCTGCGCGCCATGGATTTGATCCAATTCCAGCGTCACAACATCCGCACGGACTACCACAACCGCCTGGTCACCAGCGTCCGCTCCAAGACCTCCAGCCTTGAGGGCGCCAGCCCGTTTGATGTCCTCGACGTGCACTGGAGCGCCTACACGTCCATGATTGAAGAGGCCTACCGGGAACAGCGGCGTCAGTACAACCTCAACGCCTTCCCCGAGCTGATCCAGGATGAGATCCAATCTGACATCGAAACGATCCTGGCTGCGCTGGACCACGCGCGAGAAGAACTGCGCCAACCCGCCCGGCGCCGGGAAATCCGCGCTGAGCGCGTCAGCGACCTGCAGATCAGCAACAGCCTGGGCATCTACCTCAAGAAGGGGGACCTGTCACTGATGCGCGGCGATGTCCACGAAGCGCTCTCGTGCTTTCGACGCGTGCTGGAGTTGGACCCGCGCCACCCCCACGCTCGCCAGAAGATCAACCAAATGACCCGCAAAAAGGAACAAGAGCCCTCATCCTGACGCCTCGCCGGCACAACGATGCTCGGACAAAACCGATAAATTGATGTGGGGAGACAAAGGGGGTGGCGACGCCGACTTGCTTGGCCGATGGAAGGGTGTGCGTGCGCATTCAACGCTCAGCACCCCCCATAAACACCCAAAACTCAGTAAAGCGCTGAGGCAACGACCCAAACCACAAAGCCGACCGCCCCCAACGCCGCCCAACGGCTTCGATGGGCTTGACCGTCGCCTTTGGCGTCGTGACCCCTCCAAATCCAGGCAACCACACCGCCCCACCAGCCCAGCAACCCCAAAAAAGCCAGCAAAGAGGCCCACGCCACGGGCGCGTCTGTACGTTCATCGGCGCGCGCCTGCGCCTGGGCGTCCATGCCGATGCTTTCGAGCGGTTGCGTCATTGAGCGCCAGGGGCCTCGGGTGTTGGCCGAAGCCGCCACGATGCCTTGCGCGGCGCTGGGGGCCTCGGGTGCCAGTGTTTCCAGCCGCCCGGTGGCCTCGGGCCCCAAGCCCAGCGCCCAACCCTGACTGGCGGCGAAGGTCAGCTCGGGGATCATGGCTTTATCCCCGATGTCCTGGACCATATAGCGCTGGCCAACGTCGAGGGCGTGGCGCGCTTCAAGCCAGGGCTTTAGCCCCAACACCAAGAGGACCAGCGCACAGCCGCAGAGGATGGCCGTGGTCCAACGACGGGTTGGGTTTTGAGCGGTTGGAGGCGTGTCCATGGTGGTTGTCGATTGCCTGTGGGCAGTTGGGGCGTTACTGGCCTTTGTAGAAGTCCACGATGAGGGACACCACGCGCTCTTGTTGGGCGGCGGTCAGCCCGGGGAAGACGGGGATGGCCAGCGAGGTATTGGCGGCGGCTTCGCTGACGGGGTAATCCCCCTCTTTGGCGCCCAGGTGGGCAAAGCAGGGCTGAAGGTGGAGGGGCATGGGATAGTAGATGGCGGTGCCCACGCCAGCGTCTTTGAGGTATTGGCGCAGGGCGTCGCGGCGCTCGACCAGAAGGTTGAACTGGTTGTAGACGTGCAGGTAACCGCCCTCGTCGTCTGCGGGCAGGCGCACGGCCCCTCCCAGGCCGGTCTGGGCAAAAAGCTGGCGGTAGCGCTGGGCGTTGTCGCGGCGCTGCTGGCTCCAGTCATCGAGCATGGGCAACTTGACGCCCAGGATGGCGGCCTGGAGGGCATCGAGGCGCGAATTGAGCCCGACAAATTGGTGGTGGTACTTGACCTCGGCGCCGTGTCGGGCCAGGACCCGGACTTTGTGGGCCAGATCGGGGTCGCGGGCGATGACCATGCCGCCGTCGCCGTAAGCGCCCAGGTTTTTGCTGGGGAAGAACGAGAGCGTGCTCAGGTCCCCAAAGGTGCACGCGCGGCGACCTTTGTAGCGCGAGGAGAGCGACTGGGCGCAGTCTTCGATGATGGCCACCTGCTGGCGGCGGCCGGTGTCGTTGAGGATCTGCTCGATGGCGGCCACGTCGGCCATGCGCCCAAAGAGGTGGACGGGGATGATGGCGCGGGTGCGGTCGGTGAGCTTGTCCTGGATCTGGGTGTGGTCGATGTTGCAGGTGTGGGGGTCAATGTCGACCCACACGGGGGTGGCGCCGACCAGCGTGACGCAGCTGACGGTGGCAAAGAACGAGTAGGTCGGCACCAGCACTTCGTCGCCAGGGCCGATGTCCAACGCCATCATGGCCAGCAGCAGCGCGATGGAGCCGTTGGAGCAGCCGACCGCCGAGATCGGCTCGTGCTCAAGGAAGGCCTCCATCTGGCGCTCAAAGGCAGCCACTTCGGGGCCGTTGATGAAGTATTGGCTCTCCAGGACGCGGTCCATGGCGGCGCGAAGCTCCGCCTCCTGGGCTTTGAAGATGCCTTTGAGGTCGAGCAGTGGGATGTTCACGGGGTGCTCCTGTGAAGGCGGTGAGGTGGGGGGTTAGACAAAGTCACGGCGAGCAAAGATGGCCCCGGCCAGCGCAATGACGACCGCGGCGTAGGCCATGGCGTAGACCGAGCTGTAGGCCACGTAGGACCAGTTGAGCGGGGTCAGATAAGCCACCTGAAGGTCGGCGCGCATCATGGACAGGTCGGGGACAATCACGCCAAAGGCCCGCACGACGTCGGGCAAGAGGTCCACCTTGATGGCGCGGGCATATTCGTAGAGTTCTTCACGCAGGCGCCCCAGGACAAAGACCCCAAAGGTGAAGAGTCCCGACAGGAAGGGCGTGGAGAAGCTGGAAAAGAGCGTGGCCACCGCCGCGATGATGGCGCCTTCACAGAAGTTGAGCGCCAGCGCCTGAAAGAGCACCACCCCAAAGTCATCCCCTCGAATGAGGATCACCCCCAGGAGCACGGCGCTGACCAGCGCCTCGACGGTCAAGAGCGTCAGCAGCAGGCCCAGGTACTTGCCCACGATGAAGCTCCACCTGGAGACGGGCTTGGTGACGATGGTGTAGATGGTCTTGCGCTGGATCTCGAGGTGCAGGAGGCTGACCCCGGAGAAGATGGCCACCACGACCATCACCAGGCTGATGAAGCTGGTGCCCAGGTCGCGGATGACGCGCGCGTCGTTTTCGACGCTGAGCTGTCCAAAGAGAATGCTGGCCAACACCAACACAAAGGCCAGGACGATGATGCCCAGCAGAATGCGGTTGCGGATGGCTTCACGGAAGGTGTTGAGCGCGATGGCGCCAATGGTCCCCACGGCTTGCCCTCGTTTGTGTGTTCAGGAGTTCTCTCCGACCTCTCTGAGGAAGAGGTCTTCGAGGCTCTCGTGGCGTTCTTTCAGTTCGCGCAAAGCCGCACCGGACGACAGCACGCGCGCGGCGGCCTGCTGGCCCACTTTGGCGTCGGTGGCTTCGAGCAGCACCCTTTCGGGTGAAATCGAGGACCAACTGACCCCCATCGCTTCAAACTCCGCTTGTAGCGATGGATCGAGCCCTTCAACAACCATTTCGACCGAGAGGACTCTGGCGTCAAGGAGCTTGTCGAGCGGGCCCACATCCACGACCCTGCCCTTGACCATCACCGCCACCCGATCGCACAAGCGCTCCACGTCCGGCAGGATGTGGCTGGCAAAGAAGACGCTCTTGCCCTCTTGCTTGAGTTCGGCGATGAGGGCCGAGATCTCGGCGCGGCCAATGGGATCAAGGCCAGTCTTGGGTTCGTCGAGGATGATGAGCCTGGGATCGTGGATGAGCGCACAGGCGAGCCCAGCGCGCTGGAGCATGCCCTTGCTGAACTTTCGCAGCGGGCGGCCAAGCGCGTGGGTCAGCCCCACACGCTCGATCAACTCATCGGCCCGCTTGTCTCTCTCGGCGCGGCCCATCCCGCACAGCGATCCGTGCAAGTCGAGCAGCTCTTTGACGTTGAGGTACTCATGAAAGTACGGCCCCTCGGGCAAGTAGCCCAACTGGCGACGACCCTGGGGGGTGCCCACGGGCTTGCCCAGCAAGGTCGCCTGGCCTTTGTCAGGCCGGACCAGCCCGGTGAGGATTTTGATGGTGGTGGTTTTGCCAGCCCCGTTGGGACCCACCAGTCCAAAAACCTCGCCTTGGCGCACGTCAAAGGTCGAGTTGCGCAGCGCCACGACCTTCTTGCGAAAGAAACCAATCCGGTAGGTCTTGGCCAGACCTTCGGCCTTGATGACAATCTCACTCACGGGTTCTTACATCCCCAGTTGCTGGCGGTACCACTCGATGGTGTGCGCCAACCCCTCTTCCAGCTCCACGCGGGGCTCGAAACCGAGCAATTGGCGCGCTTTGCTGATGTCGGGCACGCGCAGATCGACGTCGGGGTGCGGCCAGGGCTTGAAGACGATCTCACTGGAAGAATCTGCAAGGCGCACGATCTCGCGGGCCAGGTTGTAGATGGTCAGCGTGGCGCGCGGGTTGCCGATGTTGAAGCTGTGCCCCACGGCGTTCAAGTCCACCAACGCCATCAACACCCCATCGACGATGTCATCGATGTAGCACCAGGCGCGGATCTGGCTGCCGTCATTGTGCACATGGATCTGCTCGCCTTTGAGCGCCCGCACACAGAAGTGGTGGATGGCGCCCGAGCCGACCTGGCCGGGGCCAAAGATGTTGAAGGGGCGGATGGCCACCGTGGGCAGGTGGTGCTGGCGGTAGTAGGTGTTGCACAGGTGCTCGGTGGCCAGCTTGCTGACGGCGTACGTCCAGCGGGCCTCACCCACGGCCCCCTGGCTGGTGATGTCCCCTTCAGAGACTTTGTAGGCGTAGCGCCCAAAGACCTCGCTGGTGGAGAAGTCAATGAAGCGCTTGACCCCGCCCTGACGGTGGGCTGCCTGGAGCATGTGGGTCGTGCCCATCAGGCAGACCTCCATTGTCTCCACCGGGCGGCGCATGACTGTATCGACGCCGGCGATCGAGGCCAGATGGACCACGTGGGTGGCCCCCTCCATGGCCTGGTTGACCACCTCGGAATCGCGCACGTCGCCCACGACCAAGGTCAGATTGGGGTGGTCCTTAAAGGGCATCCTGTCGAGCGCGTTGCGGTGCAGGTTGTCCAGAATGACAATCTCGTTGTGCTCCACAAGCCGGCGCACCAGCGCCGTGCCAATAAAGCCCGCGCCGCCCGAAAGCAGGATGCGCTGGCCGTTGAGCGGTGCACCGCCCTCCAACAAAGTCATTGAGTTCCTCCCTCCAGAGTGTCGTCCGACGGCTCCTGGCCTTCGGCCGCCTCTTCTCGTTGCGACTGGGTATCCTCAAGCGCCACGACGTGGACCATCAGATCCGCGGGCAAGTAGGGATAATTGGTTTGATGGGCTTTCAAAAACCGCTCTTCCTGACGGCGCAGCATCTGGGTCGAGACCTCGCCGCACAGGCCGCCGGTCATGCGGTTTTCGATCTGACGCCGCAGGACCGGGTCCTCGGCTTTGGAGAAATAGGCGTCGATGAGCAACTCGCACATGCGCTGGTCATCGCCCTCGGCCAAAGAGGCCGCCAAGAGGGTCATGGTGTAGGGGGCGCCGGGGCGAGAAGCGGCAATCTCGATGAACTTGCGCTGGCACTCTTTAAGGCGCTTGCGCTGCTCTTCGGTGGGATTTTTGACGTAGTAGCTGCAGTTGGCGGCCGCCGACTCGGCCAGACGCCAGTCGTTGGGATGGGCCTCGGTGCCCTTCTCAAGGATGTCGTTGGCCAGCATGACGTTCTCAAACGTCACTTTGGAGCTGGAGATGACCATGACGGTCCCTCCCCAGCGGTAAGCGTCGAGGAATCCGGGGTCCAGCTCAATGATCAACTCCACGTATTGATGGAGCCACTTGAAATTGCGGTCGGCCTTGAGCTGACCCGCAAAGTAGAGCACACCCCGGATCCAGAACAAATCAGCCAGAGCGCTTTGATGGCCCAATGAGGTCAGCCGGGCATTGGTCACAGACGGCAGGTACTCAAGCTCAACCTGCTTGGCCTTCGTCTGACTGCGGCCCTCTGCCGTTGCCCCATGATGCGACAGAGCGGCTGCGGCAATCAGCACCACCAAAAGCGGCACCAACCACACACCCTGACGCACGTTCTTCATCACAGACAACCCCCACACAAGGATTTGGTGTTCGGATGGCTCTCACACTGGCGCAGCACACCCCAGAGGTTCCGTTATGAACGGGACAACCCCCTTCAATCCGCCAATGGCCACCGTCAAAGACGGCCCAACGGCAACAACCACGGGTGTGACGCATCAACCGCCGACAAGATAACAAAGCGCCCCAAGAAGTGAAAGCCCCCTTGTAGCAAGGGGGCTTTTCACCACAACCCCTCCATCTTGTGGAGAGAGGGGCTGTTGACGGGTCAGGCTTTTAAGCCCGGCGCCGACATCACTCCAGCTCGAGAGCCTGGTTGGTCAGGAACGTGGGAGTCATGACGATTTCGCCGTTGACGTCCGTGGAGCCCAGCAGGTTGAACTGGCTTTCGCTGCCGTCGGCGTCAAGGTCGCCCATGCCCTTCGAGGAGAAGGAGTCGGCGGCGTTGGCGGCGTTGGAGGAGCGGTAGGAGTAGCGGTAGTAGTGCGCCTTGGCGATGGCGAACTTCAGGCTCTTCCAGGGCTCAGCGGCGAAGGCGGTGAGGTTCTGGGGCTCTTTGGTGCCTTTGGGCACAGCCAGGGGATGGTGGGTGAAGGCGCCTTCAACCGAGAAGGTACCGGCGGCGGTGGGGAACTGCTTCTCGGCGACCGGCACACCAGTGGTGGTGTAGTGGTCAGCCTGGTAGTAGGCAGCAGCACCATCGGCCAGGGTCTTCAGGTTCATGCCAGCTTCAGACGTCTTGGACTGCTTGACGTACTTGATGAAGGCGGGGATGGCGATCGCGGCCAAAATTCCGATGATGGCGACAACGATCATGAGCTCGATGAGGGTAAAACCTTTGCGCAGCTTCAACATGACTCTTCTCCTTTGTGCGATGGTGGTCATTGAGTGGTTGCTGTTTGTTGGTGCCACTTTCGCGGCGACGCCAACCCCTAGTGCAGAGCGCGTGCCACCTCGCAAAAAAACAAACAAAAAAACATCACCCCCCGACAAACACGGCGTCGAAGCACAAAAAAGATAACAAATAACCACAAACAAAACCAACAAAGCGGGTGAATCGACCGTTCAGTGACGCTTTGTGTCAAGATCGCCCCAGATCCCGGTGCCGCTCAGTGTCGGCGGTGACGCATAATGTCACCCATACCCGACCTCGCCACTGTACAACCCCCACCACAAACCCCCTGTATAATGATGCATCCCCCAAAATAGGCGCTCGACGCAAACCCGCGGATTGTCACAATTGCGTCACCCACCACATAAATCCCCCATCGAACGACACTTTCCGGCACTTTCTGCATCCATTGCCCCCAAAAACCGCCCACAAACCTCATCAAGCGGTGACCATAAATGTCGTCGCACACCAACCCACACCCGCCCCCACGACATTTTGCGCGCCCGCCCCCTCGCCCTCCTCAGACTCATGCTCACACTGCCGCGCCCAGCAAGGCCTGCAGAACACATGGGCTCAAAGCCCCTCCCCTTTGGGTGAGCGCTCAGACAACAAGGCACACGACACAGCTCCGCGCTGATGCAAACGCATACCGCGCCCGATGCAACCATGGATTGTCGGTGCTGTGGACTTGTGGATGTGATGAAAATGAAAGTGGCTCTAAGAGCCTGCGCGCAGCGATGGGGCCGCCGGCACAAAGGCCCCAGGGGATGGGGCCACAGAAGACTGGACCTTCAGCGGTCGATGGTCCAGGTGTTGCCGCGCTCGGAGTTGATGAGCACAAAGGTGGTGCTGTTGCGCGCGATGGCCCACCACCAGTTGCGGTTGGCCATCTCGGGGGCGCAGGCGGAGTTGGCCGGCAAGTCACCGGGCTGCGTACAGGCCGTTGTGGCGGCACCACCGCGGGTCTCGTACTGGAAGGAGACGTGGGTCTTCTTGGGCCTGGCGCCCAGGACAATCCACGCCGCGTTGGTCCGGTCCCAGGCGATCTTCTGCGTGGGCGACGGCACCGTGCCAGGGTTGGCCGACGCGGTGACGAACGTGCCAAAGCGAGAGTTGTACTGGTCTTGTTTGGCCGCCACCGTGGTCAAAAAGGCGTGCGCCTCGGTCTCGCGAGCGTCGCCGGTAAACTTGGAGTAGCCCACCACGGCGATCGCCGCGTTGGTGGCGATCGCGGCGTCGACGGCGTTGCCACCCTTCGCGAACGTGGACACCCCCGCAGTGGTGGCGATCTGGTCAGCCGAGGCCACGAGGTGGCCGGGTGAACGAACCGAACGCAGCGGCGGGTTGGGATCGATCATGGGTCGATCCTTCC
>CAKZKQ010000229.1 GCA_937123825.1 uncultured Pseudomonadota bacterium | reverse complement strand
TGCGGTTTTTGCGCCATGGGGTGACCACAGTCCACTGCGCCATGATCAAGCCAGGGGAGCTGGAGGACTATGCCCGGTCGCTGGGTCGCGGGGCAGAGCGAGTGCCTTTGAGGGTGCGGGGCATGGTCTACGATGAGCCTGCGGCGCTTGCGGCCTGGGCTTTGGAGCACGCGCCGTGGCAGGTCGACGGCGGCTGGTGGTCGGTGGAGACCTTGAAGACCTTTGCCGACGGGGCGCTGGGGTCCAAGGGCGCCTGGTTTTATGAGCCTTACGAGGGCTCTCCTGTCACCCGTGGCTTTCCGGTGGCCTCACCACAGGAGATCGAGTCCGTGGCGCGCGCTGCGCTGCGTCACGGCTGGCAGATGGCCACCCACGCCATTGGGCCCAGAGCCATCGCTGAGACGGTGGAGGCCTACGCGCGTGCCGGATGGCACAGCGGGCGCCAGGAGCGGTGGCGGATTGAGCATGTGCAACATCCGCGCTTTGAGACACTCGACCGCATGGCCCAGCTTGGGCTCTACGGGGCCATCCAGCCCATCCACGCCACGCGGGACATGCGCTTTGTGCGCGGCCTCATCGGCCCCGAGCGCGAGGCGACCAGCTACCCCTGGCGCGCAGTGATGGAGCGCGGCATTCCGGTGGGCTTTGGCAGCGACTACCCCATCGAGACACTGGATCCCTTTGCCGGAATGCACGCCTCGGTGACCCGCCAAGACGAGCACGGCGCCCCGCAAGGCGGCTGGCACAAGCGCTGGAGCGTCACCGCCCTGGAGGCCGCCCTGGCTTATGGTCGCCTGGGCGCGGGGCTCATCGCCAGCGACGACGGACACCTGGGGCACCTGGGTGTGGGCGCCCGCGCTGACATGATCGTCCTGCCCATCGACCTGCCCAACACACCGCCCCAGTCCTGGCTCGACACCAAGCCCCTCGAAGTGATGGTGGATGGGCAAACGGTCGATTTTGCAGCGCACTGACACTTCCTTGCTACAAACGCCCTTCGATCCTACGTACAGCGAACCCAGCACATATTTTTGCAGCGCAACACAAATCCATTGACGCTGCCCTCTCTCTTCGCTAAAACGAAGACGATAGGACAACAATGCGCTGCGCCAGACCTGACCATGAAGACGCGCGGCAAAGGGGGTTCAGGACAATGATGGACGAGATTACCCGCATCGCCGGGCACATGCAGGACAATACGCTGATCTGGGCCCTCTTTGGGCTCTACCTGGTGGGCACAAGCTGGCTGGCCTGGTTGGGACACAAAAAAACCGACGGCATCGAGTCCTTTGCCATCGGCAAGGGCGACATGAGCCCCGTGGTGGTCGGCATCACGCTGGCGGCCTCCATCGCCTCCACGGCGACCTTCGTCATCAATCCTGGCTTTGTCTATGTCCACGGCGTGGCGGCGCTGATGCACCTGGGGGTGGCCATCGCCCTTGGGCTCTTTGCCGGTCTGGTCATCATGAGCACCGGGTTTCGACGCATCGGGGCCAAGAACCAGGCGTTGACGCTGCCCCAGTGGGTCGGCGAGCGCTACGGCTCAAAGGCCATGAGCGTCTTCTTTGCCGCCATCAACCTCCTGAGCCTGACCTTTGTGGTCCTCATCGTCGCCGGGCTCTCCATCGTCATGCAAAAGACGCTGGGGCTGACCAACGTCCAGAGCCTGGTGGTGATCATCGGCTTTGTCTTCAGCTACATCTTCATCGGCGGCACCTACGCCCACGCCTACACCAACACCCTCCAGGGCGGGATCATGGTCATCATCGCCTCGATCATCATCTTCAGCGGCGTGGGGTTGCTCTTTGACGGCGAGGCCTTTGCCCGCATCGCAGAGACCAGCCCGGAGTTGTTGGCCCCCATCAACCCCAAGAGCCCGCTTTTCAACAGCTTCTTTTCGGTCTTTGTCAGCGGCTTCATCGTCGGCTTTGCGCTGGTGTGCCAGCCCCACATCATGACCAAGGCCCTCTACGTCAAGAACGACAAAGACGTGCGGCGCTACCTCATCGTCACCATCACCGTCTTCACGCTCTTTACCGCCCTGCTCCTGGTTGGCCTCTACGCCCACCTGGCCCAGATGGACCCGCAGCTCTTTGTGGACGCCACCACCGGCAAGATGCGCCAGGACATGGTCATGACCGTCTACATCATCCAGACCTTCCCGGACTGGCTGGTGGCCGTCATAACGGTGGCGCTGATGGCCGCAGGCATGAGCACCCTCGACGGCATCCTGGTGGCCCTGTCGAGCATCGCCGCCAACGACCTCTTTCTGAACCTGACGCGCAACAACGTCCTCAAAGACAAGACCCCCACCGAGCAGAGCCACATCGCGCACCGCGCCAGTCAGGTCATCCTCATCGCCATGGGCGTGCTGGCCTTCATCATCTCGCTGAGCCCGCCCAAGCTCCTGGGCATCTTTGGTCAGGTTGGGGTTTACGGCATTGTGGCCGCCAGCACCGTGCCCATCCTCTTTGGCATCCTGGTGCCGACGCTCAAAAAAGAGGTCGCCTTTTCGGCCGCGCTGACCGGCCTCATCACCCACTTCTGCCTCTACGGGGCCGGGCAGTGGCTGATGACCAAAGAACAGACCGCCGACTGGGGCTTCTTCAACCCCGGCGTCACCGCCACCTACGGACTGATTGTCTCCACCCTGGTGGTGCTGCCCGTGGCCATCGCACACTTCACCAACAAAGGCGCCGCCTCACCCGAAGCTGGCGCCGAAGCCGCCGGATGACACCCACCATGCCCCACCGCCCCGGATGAAATACTCCCCCAGAAAAGGCATCATTCGGCCCTGTGAACCGGGATGTAGATGTCCAACTCCGAGTCGGGCGCGTCGCCTTTAAAGCGCTCGTCGTAGAGCTCAAAATCAGGCGCCTGACGCAGCTTCAACGCCGTGCGAGACACCCACACACCCCAAATGTCCTTGACCGTCTCGCCCAGCCGAGAAATCGGCCCACGGTGCGTGAAGACCGCGTAGGTCCCCGGCGGAATCTCAAAGCGCTCCAAACCCTCGGGGCTCTCTTCTCCTTCCGCCTCGTGGCTGGCCATGTACCAGAAGCGGCCTTCCTGCTGGACCTCGTCGGGGCACGTCGTCAGACTGGCGCAGATGCCAAACGAGCGTCGCCCCTGGCTGGCGCCACCAGAACTCTGCAAGAACTTGCCCCAGAGCGCCGGGATCTTTGGGTCCATCGGCGCAAACGTCCCCGACATCCCCTCCACCACGCAACCCTCAAACTCCACAATCCTCTCCGGTCCTTTAACCAGTGCCATGCGTCTCTCCAAAGCCTGCGCATCGAGCCTGTCCACCCGACGCATCATCATCCACGCGGGGTCCTCCTCCCGGAACCGACCGGGCGACACCCCAAACCAACGCCGAAACGCACGTGTAAACGCCGACTGAGATCCATAACCGCACTCCAGCGCCACACCCACCAGACTCTGGCCCGGCTCCTGAAGCATTTCAGCGGCGCGCGTCAACCTGCGGCCACGCACATAGCGCATCACCTCCATCCCCACCGAGGCCCCAAAGACCCGATGGAAATGAAAGGGCGACATGCACGCCACCTGAGCCAACGCCTGCACGTCCAAAGGCTCGTCCAGACGCGCCTCAATGACCTCAAAGACCCGCACCAACCTGGAATCTCCCACGGTCCAACCTCATCTCGGTTCGTTCCATGCGTTCTAGGTCCTGTTGACGTAAGGGGACCGAGTTCGGTGGTGACGAGAACGAGACAAGATCGCTTTTGACAACCGAACTCGTGCCAGGGGCACGTGGGAGGGCGTCGGGGGCGATGTTGGCCGTTGTCGGCCCACCGGCGACGGGAGCTTACGTCAACAGGACCTGACATTCGAAGAGATAAGCCGCCGTGCTCAATGCGTCTTGACCGCGCTTGCTCTTTTGCCCTTGAAGGCGTCTATTTTTTGTTTTTGGGGGATTTAAAAGCGGTACTCAAGCCCGGCATCCAGCCCCAGCGGGAGGTCGACGGGTTTGTCTTCAAAGGGCAGCGAGTAGAAGGTGAAGTTGCCGCTGACGGTCATGAAGAGGTCGCGGTAGAGGTTCAACGCGGTGCCAAGCTGGCTGTTGATCCCGATGAGCCACCCTGGGGGTTTGCTCTCGATGTCGTCAGGGCCGCAAGCTGGAGCGTCGCGGTTGATCTTGCAGAAGAAGTTGTCGGTGCGCTCAAAGCGCGAAATCCGGTTGGCCTCAACCGAAAAGGTCACAAAGGGCCTAAAGAGCCCCGTCCGCAACGAAAACGCGCCGCCCAAAAAGCTGCGTACCGAGTTGAAGTCATCCGACAACAAGTCCCCTTCCACGTCCGAGCCGCCCACCATGATGCTCACTCGACTCATCAACGCAAAGTTGTCCGAGAGCATGTAGCTGCCCGACAACGAAAACCCAAAGTTGTCAAAGCGGGTCTGCTCGGGGTTGAGGTAGACCAGGTACGAGAAGGTCGAGTCCAGATAAAAATGCCCCTTCTCCCGGTCCACCACGGGTGCGGGCGGCTCGGGCAAGGGCTCAATGCAGGCCGCAAAGCGGCTGGCCAGACGCTGGGCACGCTCAAAACGCGCGGTTTTGCCCACTGGCAGTCGAATCCGCTCGGGCGGAGCGGCCTCAAGCTCGGGTTTGTCCTGGCGGTGCATGTGCAGGGTCAGCTCAAGCTGCCCACCTTTTTGCGTCACATAGCCCCAAACCACCACGTTGGCGTCCAAAAGCTGCCCCACACGCTCGGCCAGGAGCAAATCCACACGGTCCCGGCCGCTGCGGCGGCTCTTGAGCACAGCCGCACGTGCTTGACGCCAGGCCCGCTCCAACGAAGAGGCATAAAAGGGATAGACGAGCTTCTTTTCGGGCGTCAGGCGCACCATGCGCTCAAGGGCGTCCTCAAAACGCGCCGAGGTCTCCTGGTCCAACTCCTGGCCGCGGTTGCGCATCTCGTCGTACACCAGCGCCAGATACTCATAGATCTCTGACATCTGCACCGGGTACAAAAACTCGCCTTGCACGCTCTCATAGAGCCTGGCAGCCTCCATGAGCTTGATCTCGGCGGTCTCCAGGTCGGCTCTGGACAGGGCGCGCACGCCTTCTTCTTTGAGCGCCTTGGCCTGCTCGGTCTGGATCATGATCCGCAGCACGGACTGGCCGCCGCTGTCGGTCAGCAGGGCCTCGCGCTCAATCGCCAAGAGCAGGTCATCGTTGGGAATGACCACAAAGCGCTCGTCTTGGTTTGAGAAGTAGCGCGCCACGGCCTTCTGCAAGGAGCGCACGTCCACAAACTTCTCGGGGGCTTGCTGTTTGAGGGAGTCTTCGGGCAAAAAGCCCAAAAATGCGCGGATGGTCTGGTGAACCATGCGCTGGGTCTGGGCGTTTCGCTCGGCCAGCGGGTCGGGGTAAAAGGCCAGCGGCCGCACGTAGACCTTAAAGCGCAGCTCATCCTTGGCGGCGCGCTCTTGGCCCACCGTCGCCGAGCGGCGCTGCGCCTGAGCGTGGTTTGCCCCGGCAAAGAGCCACACCGCAAGCAGCATCAGCGTTCCCAGCAGCCAATGTTGTCCGGCGCCCCTGGCGCCCACCATCTCTTGTGTCATTGCACCAGACGGCGAGGCTGAGGAAGGCGCGGCATGGACAGCTCGCCGTAGACCCCTTCGGTGATTCCAAAAATATCCAACTCGGCTGGGGCGGTGGTGATGCGGGTGATGCGCCGCTCTTCGGCGTCAAAGCTCACCTCGACCACTTCGTAGCCCTGGCGAGGGGCGTAGCCCTCAAAGAGTTCTTGTCGGTAGTTGCCTGGAGAGGCGTCTTCGTCCCCTTCGACAAAGGCCAGGACGCGGCCAACGTAGGTTCGACCGCCGTCGATGGAGCGGAACGAGGTGCCCAGCAGCGGCTCCACGTTTTTGTCCCAGTCCATGGACACGTCGCCGTTTTCGTCCCAGGCCTCAACCTGACGGTCGCGGTAGACCACCGGCACGCCCAGCACCATGCGAAAGCTGAAGTCTTCGTTGTTGATGTAGGGGATGGTGTCGGAGTCGATGGTCAGGTGCCCGGGCGGCAGGCCCCGGTAGATTTTGTAGGAGATGCTGCGGTCCTCGGGGGTAATGGTCAGGTCGTTGACGTTGAAGTTGGTCAGCGGCGCGGCCCACTCGGAGACCTCCGAGGTGTCGCTGCCCACCCACAAGAATCCGGCGCGCAGTTGGCCCTGCTCCTGGCCGCTAAACTCTTGCTCGGCCAGCTCCAACAAGGCGTTGTCAAAGAGCATGGTGGCCGAAAACGGCTCGGCCTCTCGTTCGTTGATGTAGACCGGCGTGCGGATGCATGACGGGCGCGCCACCAGGTCGGGATCGCGCTCCAGAATCATCGACGGGGTCGGCAACTCCACAGACTCATTGAAGGTGGTGCGCTTGAGGGTCCGCTTGCCATCGAGGATGACCCCCTGCTCCTGGCGGTCGAGCGTCAAGCGCACATCCTGGTTGCGGTGGTCTTTGAAGGTCAGCGAGAAGCGCACTTGATCTGAATCCAGCGTCACGCGGTTGGTCCAAAAACAGACGCGTTCGGTGCTGTCAAAGGGCGAGTCGATGGAACCCCGGACTTCCTCAAGGGAGTAGTAGCGGACCACACCGCCGGCCTCATCGCCAAACTGGAAGAGATCCAGGCGCATGGCCACATCTCCCAGGTCCGACAAATCTCCCAGCAAAATGGCCTCGCTGTCGATCACCTGGAAGTAGACCCCATCGACGGCCTCCTCATCGGCGCACGACGTCAGCGCCAGGCACATCCACGCCAGGCCAGCGACCACACCCCAGGTTTTCACCATCTTCCCGAACCGTTTCATGCGCATCTCATGATCAATCTGATCGTTTCGGCTCCGTTTGAAGAGTCTAACACATTGACCGTGGCCACTTCATCCGCCATGTGGAGCAAACTTTATCCACCACCGTGTCAACGTTGTCACCTCCTTGCCCCACCCCATCCATCGGCGGCCAAAAGAGGCCCCATGACAAAGCCCACCGCAGCCAGGAGTGGCGCCGCCCCGGTCCCATGCGCTACACTTTTTGGCGATGGGACACTGGAAGGGCCACGATCCCGACCAGACGGGACTCCAAAGACGTTCGCAACACCACCACAGCAACGCGCCGGGCCACCGTACGTCCAAGACAACGGCGGTGAGCGTGGCATCCATGGCAGGTTTGCGCACATCCCTGGTGCAGTTGGCCCAGTGCATGCACTGTGCCTGAGGTTGCAGGAGGAGCACGCGTCACAACCGTGACCACCCACTTCTCAACCACATGGTGTTCGGGTGTTTGATATAGAAAGCAAGAACAACCTACGGCGCTTATGGCCACTGGTCTTGCTGGTGGTGTGGATGACCGCAGCGCCATCGTGCTCTGGTCTGGACGCCGACGGCAGCGTGGGGTTTGATGAGCCCATCCCCGAAGATCCCGTCATCGAGGCCGGTTTGACCAAGGCCGACTCCTTTTTGCTGAGCCACGACATCCGCTCCGCACAAGACGCCTTCGTCAACCTCACCTCCCTGCGCCCTGAGGCCGCCAACGCCCAAATCGGCAGCGCCCTCACCCGGCTCCTGCTCTTGCCCGAGCACACCGAAGCCCAGGCCCTCTACACGCTCATCGGCGGCCAAACCATGGACGCCCAGGAAGCCCTCTACAGCGACGACGGGCTCCTGGCCCTCTACGCCCGGCAAGTCGACCAGCTCGAAATCGAAGAAGAATACGACCGCGTCCTGCCCTTCACGCTGGCCGAACTGGAAGACCCTTCCCTGCTGGCCGCGCAGCTCAACCCCAACCTGAGCATCAACCTCGTCTTTGACCAACTCCTGCGCCTCGTCATCGAGATCGACGAGATCGCCACCGCCATGGAGCAAGGCCTCAACAACGACCGCTTTGAGCGCTTTGACTTCCCACAAGGCACCTTCCACGGACGCACCTTCCTGGGACTGCGCCGCAGCGAAGTCCACGCCCTGGCTGGCGTCTGTCGACTGGCCATCGCCGCCTCCCTCTGGGCCGGCGCCTATGACTGGCCCATGACCGCCGGCCAACTCTCCGCCGACGTCCCCCTTCAGGACCGCCTCGACGCCTTCAACAAAGACGTCTTCACAAACATCAAGGCCCCCGAGCGCCTCGTCCTGGCCGAAGGGCAACTCAGCAAAGCCCTCGAACACTTCCAGTCCGCCATCATCGAAGGCGTCTTCTCCGACATCCCCGGCAGCCTCAACTGGAAAGCCCTCGACGGACCCGAAATCGAAGGCCTCACCGCCTTCCTCGGCGACCTCATCCTCTCCCTGCAGGGCCCCACCCCCATCACCACCAACGAACCCATCGAGGCCAACCTCAAGGCCCTCTTTGAAAACCGCACCCTCACCCAGGAAGACAACCTCCTGCTGCCCCCCAACGACAACACCCCCGACACCCACATCAACTACAACGCCCTCGAAGCACTCCTGCTCGAAGGCATCCTCACCCCCTACTGCCCCCTCGACCCCAACGCCCAAAACCCCACATGCCCCGCCTTCTTCTCCGAAGGCCCCGCCACCGCCTGGCCCAAAGCCCTCGAAAACCTCGACCAATCCTTCGCCAACGACTACGGCTGGTGAAGCTCTCAGCGGGGCTGAGAGCGGTTCGCGGCGCCGGCGCTGCGCTTGGCTTGCTTTCGGTTCGCGGCGCTGCGCTTGCTTTTGGTTCGGTCGCCG
>CAKZKQ010000228.1 GCA_937123825.1 uncultured Pseudomonadota bacterium | reverse complement strand
CGCGGACTCAGGCGGCGGCGGCGCTCTCGGTAGAGTGGCTGCTCGCAGGAGAGAGCGGGGCGCCGCTGAGCGTGTTGCCAGCGCTCAGGGCCCAGTGGATGAGCGACGTGGAGGCGGCGCTCTTGCCGTCTTTGGGGCTGCGCTGGGTGGTGTCGCCGCAGTGGACCTTGCAGACCAACGCGGCCAGAGCGTGGCGCGCGCCGGGGTTTGATGAACTCTACCTGCGCAACGAGTTTGTGGAGGGAGACCCGGATCTGCGCCCCGAAGACGCCTGGAGCCTGGATCTTGGGGTGATGTGGTCGCCGAGGCCATGGGTGCGGCTGGAGGCAGCGGCGTTTGCGCTCCTGGTGGAGGACTTGATCCTCTTTTTGCCGGTGTCGGCCACGCGTCTGCGGGCGCAGAACACGGGGGCGGCGACGTCTTTGGGCGTGGAGGCTGCCGGGGTGGTGGTGCCGTGGCGCTGGCTTCGCCTTGAAGGATCATACACGTTGACCGACGCGCGCCTGGACGCGCCCCCCCAGGACCCGCTGCCAGGCCGCCCCGTCCACAAGGTGTCAGCCACCGCGACCGTGGCTCGCCCTGGCATCGAGATCTTTGTCCGTTCGACAGCGCGCTCGACGGTCTTTTTGGACAATTTTGGCAACCTTAGCAACGGTCCGGTGGTCTTTGTGGATGTGGGGGCGGTGGGGGAGATTTCCTCGACACTCGCGGTCAGCGTGACGGCGCGCAACGTCCTGGACGAGCGCGCGGCGGTGGACGCGTTGCAGACCCCTTTGCCGGGCGCTTCAATGATGGTTCAGCTTCAGTGGAGCCCATCAGGGGCATTTTCGTCCAAGCCGCCGTCGTCCGGGGCACCTGATGCCGAGTTGTCTTCTGTGGGAGGGGCGCCATGATGATCGTGCGTGTGGTGTTGGTCGTGTGGGCGGTGTTGGGGTTCTGGGGGTGCGCCGATGAGGCGACCGAGCCGCAGCCCGAAGGCTCACTGCCGCCGTTTGATGAGGCGGCCTGCGCGTCGCTTGAGGCCCCCACGGTACAGACGCGTGCCTTTGCCACCGGGCCGACCAACAACACCGTCACCGTCGACGGTCAGCACGCCTGGATTGTCCACTCGGGGAACAACACGGTGGGGCGACTGACGCTGCCAGATGGGCCTTACGAGGCTGCCTTTGTGGACGTGGGCAACGATCGTGGGCCGTGGGATCTGGCGCTGACCGACGAGGCGTTGGTGGTGACCCACTTTGTGTCCGACTCGATTTCATTGCACGACCGCACTACGGGCCAGCGTCTGGCCGAACACGTCGAACCGCCGATCCCTGCGCCGACGGGGGTGGCCCAGGCCGAGGGCGTGGTGGTGGTGGCGGCCAGCAACTTTGTGGGGCCGGGTTTTGGGGCCGGTCAAGTGCACGTGCTGCGGATTGAGGGTCAGGGTTTGCGCCATGTGGGCTCGCTCCAGACCTCGGCGCTCAACCCGCTGGATGTGGTCTACGACCCGGCGCGGCGGCGTTTTTTGGTGGTGTGCGCGGGAGAGGTGGCCTTTGAGCCGGCCACCGAGGCGTTTAAGCCGGTGTCGGGCGGCGCGGTGGACGTGTTGGGGCTCGACGCGCTGCTGGGCGGCGCTCTGGAAGGGGCGCTTGAGACCAGCGTGGCCCTGCCGCTTAGCGCCGAGCTGCCCTTTGCGGGCAACCCGCGCACGTTGGTGATGGCGCCGGGGGGCGACGTGGGGTATTTGCCGTCGGGTTCGGCGCCGCACCTCTACAAGCTCGATCTGGAGACATTGGAGGTGCTGCGCGGGCCGGATGATCCCATCGTGGTGTACCTGGGCGACGGGAACCAATTGACAGGCTTTGCGCTGCGGCCCGATGGGGTGGG
This sequence comes from uncultured Pseudomonadota bacterium, assembly GCA_937123825.1. Taxonomy (GTDB): domain Bacteria; phylum Myxococcota_A; class Bradymonadia; order Bradymonadales; genus CAKZKQ01. The sequence goes on along the minus strand of CAKZKQ010000228.1, from coordinate 6,821 downwards.
GTACGTGACGGCGTTCAATCAGGACGCCCTCTACCTCTTTGATTCGCAGTGCGACGCGTCGGTGGCGGGTCCGTTTGGGTTGGGGGACGCGGCGCTGCTCGAAGGGCCGCTGGATGTGGCCTACGACCCGGCCACGCAGCGCGCGTTGGTGTTGATGAGCGTGTCGAGCTTTGTGACGGTGGTGCGTTAGAAGGCCGCGGGTATGGTATGCTCCGCGTCCTGCGCCCAGATCAGCGCGCCACCCACCCGGGACGACCACCATGCGTTTCTACGTCACCAGCGACCTCCACTTTGGCCTGCGCAGCGGCGGCGACAAAGCCACCATCGAGTTGGCCCAGCACGTCACCCAAAACCCCCTCGACGCCCTCATCCTTGTGGGTGATCTGGGCCATGACTTGCAAAGCACCGGTGAGCTTCTGGCGCTCTTTGCCGACTTTGAAGGTCTGAAGCTTGCTGTGCCCGGCAACCACGATGTCTGGTTGGATCCGGCCTTTGAGGGCGACTCCTGGGCGCTGCACGAGGAGGCGTTGCCCGAGGTCTTTGAGGCGCACGGCTTTCACCCGCTCCACCTGTTGCCCTTGCAGGTTGGCGACACCGCCTTTGTGGGTTCGATGGGATGGTACGATTACTCATTTCGTGACGAAGAGATCGGCATCCCGTTGTCTGCCTACGAGGCCAAGACTCTGCCCGGCGAGCGGCGTCCTTTGTGGAATGACGCCGTCAAAGCCAACTTTAACAAAGCCGACGTTCCGCTCACTCGCCTGCTCGACGAGCGCCTCCAGGCTCAGTTGAAGCAGACGCTCGGCGCCAGACACGTTGTGGCGGCCGTGCATCATGTGGTCACCAAAGCGCTCTTGGTGCATCCTCGCGAGCGCGTTCCCCACATGTGGCGTTTTGCCAACGCCTTTTTGGGGGCCAACCGCTATGGGCAGACGCTCCAGGCCGATCCGCGGGTCAAGACTGCCTTTTGCGGCCACATTCACATGGAGCGCCGCGCCCGGCTGGGCGGTTGTCAGTGCTTTTGTGTGGGCAGCGACTATCGACGCAAGCAGCTTTTGGTGGCCACACCGACCGGCGTGGAGTCTGACCGGTGGTTTGGCGCCGCGCCCAAGCCGCGCCGGGGTCGGTGAGGGCAACGTTGGGTGCAAGAACGCAAAAGCCCGCAGGGCGATGAGGGCCGTGCGGGCGAGAGGCTGGTGGGGCTTGGCGGAAGATCAAAGGTCGGGGAAATTCTCCAGCGTGTCTTTGATCTTGTTGACAAAGCCGTCGGCGGTGGAGCCGTCGATGAGGCGGTGGTCAAAGGTCAGGCAGCAGTAGACCATGGAGCGGACAGCGAAGTTGTCGTCCTCGTCCACGACCACGACCCGACGCTTGATGCCACCGATGCCCAGGATGCCCACCTGGGGCTGGCTGATGATCGGCACGCCGAAGAGCGAGCCGAAGACCCCGGAGTTGGAGATGGTGAAGGTGCCGCCCTGGACGTCCGAAGGGTCCAGGCGCTTGGAACGCGCGCGGGTGGAGAGGTCGGCGATGGCCTTGGAGAGGCCCACCATCGAGAGTTCATCGGCGCGCTTGACCACGGGGACGATCAGCCCTTCTTCCATGGCCACGGCCACGCCGACGTTCACATCGCCGTGGTAGACGATGTTGCGGCCCGACACCGAGGCGTTCATCTCGGGGAAGGTCCGCAGGGCGTCGGCGACCGCTTTGGTCAGGAAGGTGGTGAAGGAGAGCTTGGCGCCGCGGGCCTGGAAGTCGGCCTTGTGCTTCTTGCGCAGACGCTCCACGCGGGTGACGTCGATCTCGTGGACGGTCTGGCAGTGCGCCGAGACGCGGCGCGACATCACCATGTGGTCGGCGATGGCGGCGCGCATGACGCCCATGGGGGCCGCGCGGTCGGTGGGGCCGACGGGGGCTTCGGGGGCGTCGACGGTGATGGACGGGGCGTAGTTGACCGGCGTGCCGGCGGCGGGCGCGGCGGCTTTGCTGGCCCCACCGGCGTCGATGAACGCCATGATGTCTTTTTTGGTGACGCGGCCCGACAGGCCAGTGCCGGTGATCTGGGCGATGTCGACGTTGTGCTCGGCGGCGATGCGACGCACCAGCGGCGTGGAGCGCGTGCGGCGCAGCTCGGCGGCGCTGGTGTCGGCGTCGGCCGCAGGCGCCTGGGCGGGGGCAGCGGCGGCAGGTGCGTCGCTGGCCGCGGCAGGTGCGTCATTGGCCGGTGCGGCGGCAGGTGCGGCCGCTGCGTCACCGCCGACCTCGTCGGCCGAATCGGAGATGTAGGCCACGATTGTCCCCACGGCCACCTTTTCGCCGGCGCCCACGAGGATCTGAGCCAGGTAACCCGCCACGGGGGACGGGATCACCGAGCCAACTTTGTCTGTGGAGATCTCAAAGAGATCCTCGTCCCTCTCAACATACTCGCCTGGCTTCTTAAGCCACTCAACAATGGTCCCCTCGGCGATGGATTCGCCCATCTGGGGCATGATGATCTCTGTGCGCATGGGTGTGGTGTTCCCCCTTGTATTGGGGGCCGCCTATGAAAGGCGGCGCCGCCGCGGAATCTCCTTTCGGTCACTTTCTCGCTTGCCCGAGGGCAGGGTTCGACACCTGCCCTGGGGTCTTTGGGGCCGCTGCCTTCAGATGTGCAGCGGTTCACCCAGCACCGCGTGAGCGGCTTCGCCCAGGGCTTCGCCCAGCGTCGGGTGCGCGTGCATGGTGTGGACGATGTCCTGAACGGTGGACTCCAGCGCCAGGGCCATGCCGCCTTCGAGGATAAGCTCGGTGGCTTTGGGGCCGATGATGTGGATCCCCAGGACCTCGTCGTACTTGGCGTCGGCGACGATCTTGATGAGCCCCTCGGACTCTTGCATGATCCTGGCTTTGGGGTTGGCCGAGAAGGGGAAGATGCCGGTGTTGACTTCGTAGCCGCGCTCTTTGGCCTTGGCTTCGGTCAGCCCGATCGAGGCCACCTCCGGGTCGCAGTAGGTGCAGTTGGGGGTGCGGTCGTAGTTGATGGGGTGCACGTCCTTGCCCAGGATGTGATCCACGGCCAGGATGCCCTCGTGGGAGGCCACGTGGGCCAGCCAGGGGGTGTCGATGAGGTCGCCGATGGCGTAGACGCCGGGCTCATCGGTGCGCATCCGCTCGTCGGCCCGCACGGTGCCGCGCTCGTTGACGACCACCTTGGTGTTCTCAAGGCCCAGGTCGTAGGAGACCGGCGCGCGGCCAGCGGCCATCAGGAAGACGTCACAGGTCATCGAGACTTCGCCGCCGTCGGGGTCGGTGACGGTGACGTTGACCTCATCACCGGAGCGGGTGACGCTCTTGATGCGGTGGCTGGTCAGGCAGTTGATCTTGCGCTTCTTGAAGACGCGCTCGATCTCCTTGGAGATGTCCTCGTCTTCGATGGGCAGCAGGCGGTCCATCAACTCGATGATGGTCACCTCGGTGCCAAAGGAGTTGTAGACCGAGGCGAACTCGGTGCCGACCGCGCCAGCGCCCATGACGACCATGCGCTTGGGCACAAAGGGCAGCTCCAGGATGTCATCGCTGTTGACGATCCGCTCGTGGTCCATCGGGATGAAGGACAGGTCGCGGCAGACCGAGCCGGTGGCCAAAATGGTGTTTTTGGTCGTGATGTTTTCGACCTTGCCTTCGGCGTCGGTGATGGAGATCTGACCCCCACCAAGCAGGCGACCGTGGCCGCTGTAGACGGTGATGGAGTTCTTGCGCATCAAGTAGGCCACGCCGTTGGTGTTCTGGCGCACGACCTTTTTGCGGTACTTCTGCACGCCGTTCCAATCGACCTCAAGGCCAGCGACCTTCAAGCCAAACTTCTTGGCGCCCTTCATCTTATCGTAGAGGTGGGCAGACTCCAGCAACGCCTTGGTGGGGATGCAGCCCACGTTCAGGCACGTGCCACCCAGGGTGGGGCGCTTTTCGATGATGGCGGTCTTCAAACCCGACTGAGCGGCGTGGATGGCGGCCACATAGCCCCCAGGTCCGCTCCCGATCACGACGACATCGTAGTTGCTCACGTCTATCACTCCATCCTTGTTTATGGTGCCTGCCTGCGCCGTTGCGGGGTTGGTGTTTCGGTCCAAAAAGCCAGGTGGCTCTTCACTCTCCCCAAAACCCCACGTGTGCGCACATGAAAGGCGGCTCTTTTAAGATCAAACAGGGTCATGCCAGCGCCGCGGTAAAGCTCGTACAGGCGCTCGCAGGTGCCGTACCCTATCCACCCCCACCAATTTGTCAATGGACACAAGCTCACCAGACCTTCTCTTTCTATAAAGATGAATGGTCACGCAGTGAGGTTGGGGCCAAAGCAAACCCGCAGATGACAACGGCAGGCAGAGAGCCATCGAGCGGTCAGTGGGGGTGAGGGGGTTGAGGCCGAGGAGACAAGTGGTGCTGCTGACCTTCCGGGTCAGCAAACCCGCAGGCGACGACGGGATCAACCCCCTCACCCCCACTGGGCTTGTTTGGGGGGTGGGGGGGTGCTACACTCCGCCGCTGTTTGTGATCTTTTGAAAAATTGCATTCTGAAGAAGATAAATGTTTGGGGAAAGAGTCATGAGGGTGTTGAAGAGAAAGTCCACTGTGACGCTGTTGGCGGCCGGAATGTTGGTGATGGCTGCCGGGCCGGTGTCGGCGCAGGAGCTGGTGGAGGATGGCCAGCGCCTTGATCTGAACCAGGCCATGGCCAACTGGGCGGGCGCGGATCGCTCTGCCGGTGGGGTCATCTCTTCGGCGGCGACCAACGAAGACGAGCAATGCGCGGTGACGTGGGCTGACGCCGATGGCACCCAGATTGTGACGGCGGCCTCCTACGTGGCCACCGGCGAGATGGACGCGGAGCTGTCCACAGTTTGCGCGGGCGTGGCTGCGGTGGCCGATGACGCCGTGGGCCTGCTGAGCTGGGTGGACGGCGAGCGCTACCACGTGGTGGGCCTGGCCGGTGACGGCGACGTCTCTTTTGAAACCCCCATCGCCACCGAAGACATCAACATCCCCGGGGCTCGCCTTGGCGGCGGTGCTGACGGGCTGGTTGTGACCGGTCTGGTGGATGATGTGACCACGGTGGCCCGTTTTGATGATACGGGCGCCGAGACTTTTGCGGTCCAGCTCATCGGCGATGAGTGCTTGGAAGAGGTGCAGGCGTCCGATGTCATCGCCACCTCCACGGTCCTGTTGGCGCGCGACTGCAGCGCTGGCGACGCCATGGACGTGTGGGTGCTGGGTGCGGGCGGCGCGCGCGTCGCTGGCTTGCTCGCTGGCGCCGACTTGGCCGACACCTTCCGCCCCGACGCCATGCTCGTGATGGGCTCTGTGGTGCACATGGTGGGCGCGGCGCTCGACGGAGAGACCGCCACAGGCATGCGCTGGGTGGCGATCAACGCCAACAACAGCACCGTCATGCTCGACTACACGCTGGCGGACACCGCGGGCTTTGTGGACGATGCCAAGCACATCTCAGCAGGCGGCGACGGCGTTTACCTGGCGACCACCAACAATGGTTTGACCGGTCTGTGGCGTCTGGATCCTGCCGACGGCGCCATTCTGGCCGCGTTTGATCTTGATGGTTTTGAAGGGCTGATGCCGTTGGCGCTGCTGGCCAACCCCACCGAAGGCGCCCAGTTTGTGGTGGGTGACGCTGGTGCGGTCAACATCATGAGCATCATCACCGGTGAGGTCGTGGAGCCCATCGACGACCGCGACGAAGACACCATCGCGGACGAAGACGACAACTGCCCCGACGATCCCAACACCGACCAGAGCGACGTTGATGACGATGGCCTGGGCGATGTCTGTGACAGCGACATCGACGACGATGGCATCTCCAACGGTTCCGACAACTGCGACTCGATCGCCAACCCGGACCAGATCGACAGCGACTTTGACGGCATCGGTGACCCTTGCGACGGCGACGTCGATGGCGATGGCGTGGACAATGACGACGACAACTGTCCCGACATCTCCAACAGCAACCAGCGCGACGCCGACCGCGATGACCGGGGCGATGTCTGCGACGGTGACCGCGACGGCGACGGCATTGGCAACATCGCTGACAACTGCCCGGACGATGAAAACACCGACCAGCGCGACCGCGACGAAGATGGCCGCGGCGATGCGTGCGACAATGTCGACAACGCAACCGACACCGATCGCGACGGTGTGCCCGACTTCCAGGACAACTGCCCTGAAGACGGCAACCCCATGCAGAATGACCTCGACGGCGACGGCGAAGGCGACATCTGCGAAGACGACCTTGACGGCGACGGCGTGCTGGACGGCGACGACAACTGTGTGCGCGTCCCCAACACGACTCAGCTCGACAGCGACGGCGACGGCACTGGTGACGCTTGTCAGTTCCAGGATCCCCCCGTGGTTGACAACCAACCCGACTCGCAAGAGCCCACCGAGGAGCCTCGTCAGACGCCTCCTCCGCCCGTCGATTCCAACAACACCTTCATCTGCACGGTGGCGCAGACCCCCGCTGGCGATGGCAGCACCCCCTCGCTCTTCCTGATGACCTTGCTGGCGCTGGGCCTCTTGACCCAACGCCGCCGTCGCTGAGCAGCCTGCGTACGAAGGCGCATCCACAGTTTTAATGACCCGCATCTGGCCTGCACAACGTTGTGCGGGCCTTTTCTTTTTGTGCACCCTGCGTGCGCTGCGCCGCTTGCCTACCACGCCATCAAATTGTGGCGTGCTTTGTGGTATATGATACCAAATAACAGACGTCCGACTGACTTTGTGACGTTTGGGACGGCCCTGATGGCGTCAGACACCACGTGGCTCACTCGCAATAG
>CAKZKQ010000227.1 GCA_937123825.1 uncultured Pseudomonadota bacterium | reverse complement strand
CCCACGAGCAGGGCCTCTACTTCGACACGCTGGCCCTCATCCTGCTAAAGCAAGGCGACGCCAAGGCGGCCCTGGGCGCGCAACGGCGAGCCCTGCGCCTGACCCGCAAGACCCACCCCAAACTTCACGTCCTCTTTACCCACCTGGCCGACATCCACAAGGCCCTGGGACAGGACGACGCCGCCAAGCTGGCCCGCTACCGCAGCACCCTGGCCAAACAAGCCCAACACTGAGCTTCCCCCACATCACCTGCCCAGCAACCCCCCAGGCAACGCACTGCGCTTGCCTGGGCTGGCACTGGTGCACTCTGGGCGCTAAGATGTCTCCACGTTGAACAACCATGGACGCTCAGGCCCCAGAAACCTGCAATGTCCGCCAAAACCGCCGTGGGGACACCACCAGCCAAGGACATCGACGTTGCACCTCAACCCAAACATCAGGCATGCAGCCATCCTCTGCGCCCTGCTCCTCTGGACATGTTCAGGGTGCGCCACGGTCTTCAATGGCGACTCACAGGTCGTCTCCATCAGCACCACCCCACCCGGGGCGCAGGTCCACGACAAGGACAACGCGCTGCTGTGTCCCTCCACGCCTTGCGATGTGCAGGTTAAAACCGACTTTGGAAAAAGCTTCCGGGTGAGCAAAAAAGGCTACAAACCCCTCCAGTTGCAGCTCTTTCGGCAATTGGAGGCGGGCTGGATCGTGGCCGACACCTTCTTCTGGCCGTCCATCCTCGTGGACGCCTACACCCAGGCCTGGTACGGGCTGGCCCCTGAAAAACCCCAGGTCGTCCTGGCCCCGGTTCGACCCGCCGCAGGTCAACCCACCGACTCCTACGTCATCGCGGGCCCCAAAAACAGCGGCGAGGCTCGCCAAAACAAGGAAGCCCAGATTTTGCTCTCTTCGGGGCTCGCCAACGGACCCGGCATTGGACTGGCAGCCACGCTGGGGCTCCACATCAGCCCCGACACCCTTCTGGAGATACAGGGGCGCATGGCGGCGTCGGCCTTTGCCCCCGGCGGCCTCTACGGGGTCATTGACCTCCACGCCGTAGCGCAGGTCAAGCACTTTTTGGGCAACAGCTTCTACCTCACCGCAGGCGGCGGCGTGCGTGAGCTTCAGGGCAACTTTATCATCCCCGAGGATTACCTCTTGAGCAGCGTCATTGACGAAGGCTTTATGAGGTCCAGGGACTTTGTCCTCAACACCGGCATCGGCAATCAGTGGCAGTGGGACATGTTCACCGTTGGCGTGGAGTGGGTTGGCCTGTCCATCCCGGTTCACAACACCCAGTTGACCATCGACACCATCGATCGTGAGCCCAACCCGCCCATCTCCTTTCGCCGCGACGCCAAGGCTTTTCTGGACGACACCACCCAGCTCACCTTCAGGCTCTTCAACCTCAACGTCGGCGCGTCATTCTGAGGCCGCTTTGGCAGCAAACGCCTTGCGCAAGATGCCTGCGGCCTGACGACCCCTTGGCGAAAACCCAATCGCCCCCTCGGGGTCTGTGTCCACGTCCGTGAACCACTTCCAGACAAAGAGCCCTGCGATGCGCTCTCGGGCCGCCACCGCCTCCAGCAGGACCGCGTAGGCCAACGCCTGGTTGTGTTCGTAGGTCACGCGCGCCTCGGCGGGCAGGTGTTGTGGCCAGGTGTTGGGCGCGCTGGTGGTGTGCTGGATGGCTTTGTAGCCAAACTCGGTCAGGATGATGGGTTTGTTGTGTTCGCGCGCCAGGGCATCGTACTGGTCAAAGTGGTGGTCGATGGACACGCGCAGCTCCTGGGCTGTGGGGTGGGCGGCCTCAGACAGCGGCGGAAAGAACTGGATGCCGATGGCGTCGACCTTGTCCCAGAAGACCACGCGCTGGGCCTCGTTCCAGTTGGCCGCGTAGACCAGCATCCCGGGGTAGACCTCACGGACGGCGTCGATGAGGGTCACCCAGCGTTTGCGGTGGTACCAACTGGTGCTGGCCAACTCCAGGCCCACCACAAAGGCTTCGACCTCCAGGCGAGCGGCCAGTTGGGCGTGATGTAGGATGAAGGTGGTGTAGCCTTCAAACCAGGCATCCCAGCCGTCGGGGCCTGTGGGCTCGATGTGGCCGCGCCAAAGGCTGGGGTTGATGTGCATGTGGGGCTTGTGCATGACCTTGAAGCCAAGCTTGTGGGCTTGGGCGACTTCGGCTTCAAGGCGAGCGTCTGATTCGTGGTGAAGTGGGTCAAAGGTCACCTGACGGCTCTCCAGAGCCTCCTGGTGACCAAAGGCCGTCACGCTGATCCAGTCTGCCCCCAACGCGACCAACTCTTTCTTGCTGGCCAATGACCAAGCGCTGCCATAGCCGCGCTCATCGTCGTATTCACGGTTGTGGGCCAGGCATACGCCGCGCATGGTCGATGGCGGCAGGGGTTTTGTGGTGGGAATGGGTGCGGGCAAGGTGCGCACCGGACCGACAAAGGGCGCTGGGGTCGCCTCTGCGCTGGACGGCGCAGGAGAGTTTGTGGTGTCGGCGGACTGATCCGAGCGTTGACCGCTGCGCTCTGCGCTGCAGCTCGCCAGCAAGACCATCAACCCCAGCCCAACCCAGACACCTTTATTGCCCATCATCCAGAAAACCCCCTGCACAAGACCGCAACGGCGCCGCACCTCACCCCACGGCTGCGCCAGACCACAGCGAAACCCTCAGACAGCCCACAAAATGCCCGAACCATGGGCCAAGGTGGTCACGCGGGGGCAAACGTCCCATCCATACAGGGCACAACGGGCGCTGACTTACGACCAAACGATGTCGTAGGCTTTCAGGAGCGTGCCACCGCGGCTGATCAAGACCATGTCGTCCTGAATGTCTTCGATTCGACAGCCTTCGGCGGCGTCCTCGGGCGAAAGATCAACGCGCCAGCGTTGCCCCGTGACCGCGTCGATGATGATCATGTGGTGGTTGACGGCGTTTTGTTTCACAAATGAAGGCTCTTGGGGGTCAATGGGCACATGTTCGGGGCCATCGCCGACCACCACAAAGAGTTTTCCCTTGTGCGAGCGGTACGAAAGGTAGTGGCTGCGGACAAAGCCCTGTTCCTGCTCGGCCAAAGACGCCCACCGCCGCTGGCCACCGCCGTCCAACGCCTCGATATGAAAGCCATCGCCGTACCCTCCGGGCTTAAGCGTCAGTTCGCCGAGCGCCAGTTCACCATCAAAATAGAGCTGATGCGCCAAAGAAGGCACGTCTTCGGGAGGATCAGGCAGCGCTGCGTCGAGCGCTTTGCCTGAGTGAACATCCAAACACCGCCCCATCTCGGTCCACACCAGGCCGTCGGCCACCTTTTGGGGCGAATCCAGGCGGTTTTTGGCCACAAACGGGAGCCAATCGAAGATCTTCATCCAACCTTCATGGCGCACAGCGGTGCGATCGGCCCAGAGCAGCTCTCCATTGGCGATGCTGAGCGCAAAAATACCAAAGCTGGCCGTCCAGGGACCGCCCGAGCGAAGCTCTGAGGCGATGATGACCCCGTCACAAACCCCCGAGACGTGATTAAAGCCCACCGCGCCGCGCTCCCACAGCAGCGCGCCGGTCTCTTTGTCCAGCGCAAACCACTGTCCCAGCACCTTTGAGCCGTGCAAACCCACGTGTCCATAGCCGACAGTCAACCCTTCGGGCCTTGAATGGGACCAACGCAGCCTCAAATCCATCTCATCACCCAGGTTTCAGCGCCCTTTGGGGGCTTTGAGGCGCTCTATGCACTGCTTCAGGGCGTCTTGAACCGCGTCGGCCCCCTCCAACCACATCACCTCCCCGATGAAAAGGCTCGGAACCAGGGCGTCGATGTGTTCACGGGTGAGCTTTTGGAGGCTGGCGCGCATTTGATCGCGGTGTTCTTCGGCGATGGCCACCGTCCAGCGCCCTTTTGAGGGGTAGAAGGTGTCGCCGGTGAAGAGGATCCGCTGGCCATTGGGGGTCTGCCAGAGCAAACACGTGCTGCCGGGGCAGTGCCCGGGGGTATGGATGGCCTCAATGTCATCGGTGAGTGGGCCTTGCTCAAAGGTGTCGCCGACATGACAGACCTGGGCGCAGGCCTCGCGCTCCAATGAATGGCACCACAGCGGGGCGCCAAAGCGCTCTTTGACCAGATCGGCGCCTGGGGTGGCCTCGTCGCGGTGGTTGACCAGTTGGCGCCACACGCCGCCAAGCGCCTCCAACCCATCAAGGCAGTCGGCCATATGACCCGAGCCGTAGAAGAGCACGTTGCCGCCTTCCGGCCTGATCGCCAGATAGGCGGTCGTCTGAACGGCGTTGCCAAAGGGGTGTTCGCAGGGAAGCTGGTGGAGCGCTCCCCCAAAGAGTGGCTGGATGGCAACCATGGGATGAAACCTGGGTGGAGGGGTTGGGTTTGGTCTGACCATTGGAACCAAGGGCCAGTGGCCAGACAACGCCGGTCAGGCGTTTTGCTGGAGGTCTTCGGGCAGGAGGAACCAGCGCAGCGATTCAAAATCGGCCGAGCGCTCAATGGGTTCGGCCGCTTGGCCAAGCTCGCTCCCAGCATCGTCGAGGATCTGACGAGCCTCCTCCAGATAGTCGGGCAACATCCACTCGGGGGCGGTCATGTGGCGCGTGGGGTAGCTCAGGCGCCCGCCGCGAAAGCGCAGATCATGCAGGCTCATGGGCTTGGCCTTGAGGCGGTCTCGGTGACGCCACTGACCACCGATGGGGCAGAAGCGGTAGCGGTGCAGGAGCTTCCAGCCATCGTTGGCGACCATGTGAACGGCCTGGATGATGTAATCAAAGACAGGCTCGGAGATGAAGTAGTTGAAGTTGACGCGGGTCCAGCCCGGCTTGATGCCTTCGCAACCACGGGAGATCTCGCGCTCAAAGGCCCGGGAGGTCGTCAGGTCAATGCCCAGCAGGCGGTGGCCGTAGGGTCCGGCGCAGGAGCAACCGCCCCGGGCCTGGATGCCAAAGAGATCGTTGAGCAGGGCGACCACAAAGTTGTGGTGCAGGGCGCGCTGGCCGTGCTGGATGATCATCGACACAATGGACAGGCGCCAGGCGTCGGGGTTGCCCAGGATGCGGATGTTGGGGTTGGCGCTCCAGGACTCGATGGCGCGCTGAATGAAGCCCTCTTCCAGGCTGCGGATGGTGTGGTAACCCACGGCGCGCTTGAGCTTGAAGACCATCCCCGCTCGGATGGCACCCAGGATCGCCGGGGTGCCGCCCTCTTCCCGGTGCACGGGATCGGAGTGGTAACGGTGCTCAACTGGCCCCACGTAGGTGACGGTGCCGCCGCCGGGCTGGGCCGGGACGCGGTTGCCAAAGAGGTGGCGCTTGGCGACCAGGATGCCGGGCGTGCCGGGGCCGCCGATGAACTTGTGGGGAGACAGGAAGATGGCGTCCTTGTAGGCCAGGTGGCCGTCGGGGCTCTCGTCCTGCATGTTCATTTCGACTTCGACATAGGGACCTGCGGCGGCAAAATCCCAGAAGCTCAGCGCACCGTAGCGGTGCAGGAGCACGGCGATGTTGCGCGTGTCAGAGCCGATGCCGGTGACGTTGGAGGCGGCCGAGAAGCTGCCGATCTTCAGCGGGCGGTCCTTGTAAAGCTCAAGTTGTTCGCGCAGGTGGTCCAGGTCAACGCGTCCATCGGCGTCTTCATCGATGGTGACGACGTCGGCGATGGACTCGCGCCAGGGCAGCTCATTGGAGTGGTGCTCGTAGGGGCCGATGAAGACCACGGGGCGCTCATTGGCGGGGATGCGGTCTTCGAGGCCGTAGCGGGCGTCGAGGTCGGCCGGGATGCGCAGGTTGAGCACATCGACCAGCTTGTTGATGGCGCCGGTGGCCCCCGAGCCGCAGAAAATCACCACGTCGTCTTCGTTGCCGCCGACGGCCTCGTGGATGATCTCGCGGGCGTCTTCACGAAAGCGGGTGGTTTGCAGGCCGGTGCCGCTGCTCTCGGTGTGGGTGTTGGCGTACATCGGCATGACTTCGCTGCGCAGGAAGTCTTCGATGAAGGCCAAAGAGCGGCCCGAGGCGGTGTAGTCGGCATAGATGACACGGCGAGGACCAAAAGGGCCCTCCATGACCACGTCGTCTCCGATGATCGAGTCTCTGATGGTCGCCACAAGGCGCGTGCTGTCGTCACTCATGGTGTGTTCCCCCTTGGCCGGTTGGGTCTGGTGCATCCGGCCGCGTCAGCCGAGAGCGTATTTCATTCGGACCGTGGGTGGCAATAAATGATGTCGCGATGCATCCAAAGCGTTGCTCGCCTCAAAGCAAGCCTTTCGTCTGCATTTTGGTATGACGTCCTGGGCGTCCACCTACCCATACAAGGTTTCGGCGCAGGCAAAACATCCATAAAACCGCCACTCATGACCTGTTGGAGAGCGCGCGCTCCCAGGTGTCCTCAAGGAAGGTGTGCTGAGCGGCGCTGAGCTTGATGCCGGAGCGAGCGGCCTGGAGCATGTGAAGGGCCTGCTGCGGGGTGCTGGCCAGGCCTGCCATGCCCAGCCAGAGCGCCGCTGCGGTGCCGGTGCGGCCGTGTCCCTGGGCGCAGTGGATCAGGGTGACGCTGGTGGGGTCATCCAGCGTCGCCTGCAGAGCCGCCAGCAGCGGCTCTGTGGGTGGCGCGCAGGCATCGAGGCACCCGACCGGCAACCAACGGCGCCCTTCCCTTACGGCCTGGGGTTCATCAAACTCGCATGTCAGGTCAATGACGTGGGTGACGCCCTGGGGGACCTCTTTGCCCAACAAACGGCGAGCCACCAGGAGTCTGGGGTGGGTGCGGTGGAAGGCGGCTTGTCGCTCGGTGAGGCGGATGGCGTGCCACGTCCCCCACAAGACGGCTAGGAATGGGGCAAGGAAGGCCTTGTGCCATGCGCTCAGGCGACCGCCGGGACCCTTGCCAAACCACTGTGGCCTGCGCAGACCGTAGGCGCAGGCCACAGCGGCAAACGACGCCGAGGCCCACAGGCACACCGCACCGCAAAAGCCGCCCCAGGAGGCCGCCGCCCAGGCAAGCAAGAGGGCCTGGAGGCCAAAGAGTACGGCAAACTTCATGGGCGCTGCGCTTTGTGTAGACGTTCGATGGCTTTGATGCCCGCCTCCATCTTGATGCGGGCCGATGAGTTGGCCGAGTGGACGCGGATCGCAGGCGGCACAAAGCCGTCCACGGCCACAGCGCGCTCGACCCAGACGATGACATCGTAGCCGGTGCCGCGCTCATCATTGCCAAGGTCGTGATCGAGGCTCAGATGGGTGACTTTGTGGGTCTGCAGCAGCGCGATGACCTCTTGCGGCCAGCGCACCAGCGTCCAGCCTTCGGGAGGACGGCGCTCATCGTCCAAAAAAATCCTCATGACACACCTCAAATCGCAGCGTTGGGCGCGGGAGCGCAGAAGCTAAGTCGGGCAGCGGCCAGACACAAGGGCATTCAGAGCTGCGGTGAGGCAATCCGAGCCAATTGCGCGGCGATCTCATCGGGTGCCCGGCCTTCAGTGGGGATGTGCAGGGCGAACTCGGGGTCCTGGTGGGCATGGAAGCAGTCAATGGCCCGGCGGTGAACCCACTCAAAGCGTGGATCGCCCATGACTTCGCCCCTTTGGGTGAGCCTTTGTTGGACGACGGGCAACGGTGCGGTCAGGCAAACGTGCAAGAGCGGCTTTCCAGACGCCTTCAGGCCCTCTTTGACCTCTCTGAAGTAGGTTTTGTGGGTGAAGGTCATGGGGATGATGACGTGTGGGGCCATGATCGAGAAAAGGCGAGCCCCGAGGATGGTCAAACGGCGCCAGGATGGGAGGTGTTGGTAGTCGGATCGGTGGTATCCGGGCAGGCGACGCAGGACAAAGCCTATCCATTCAGGGTCAAAGATGACGGCGCCGGGCAGTTTTGGCCTCAGGAGCCGCGCGCAGGTGGTCTTTCCGATGCCAAAGGAGCCGTTGATCATGATGAAGGCCGCTTTGGCGCTTGAATCTTGGATGTTGGGGTCGTTGTTCAAGGTTTGTGGTGGGGTCAGTCCGCGTCCGGCGTCTGTGTCGGGGTGGCGTTTGGACTCTCAGCGGCTCTCAACGCGCCTCTTGCGTGGATCTATTCCTCATCGCGTGCGCCGCAGAGCTTCAAACGTGCCCGGCGCTGTCCTCGGTAGCCTCATTTTCCATGAGAAGAGAGGGTTTTCCAGGCATCCAGGGTCAGTTCATGCACGAGCCAGCGCTGCGTGCCCTCCAACTGCATCCCGCACGGGGACATGTGAAGCTTTTGGAGGACACGAAGGGAGGCTTTGTTGTCGGGAACGGCCCTGGCGATGATGCGTTTAAGGCCAAAAGCCTCAAATCCCAACTCCAGCGCCTTGTTGGCCGCCTCTGTGGCGTATCCCCTGCCCCAGAAAGCCCGCATCAGGCGAAAACCCAGGTCCACATCCCCGGACGATTCGCTGCGCCGCAGGCCGCAAAAGCCCATGTAGCGGTCGTCGTCTTTGGCAAGGACGCTCCAGCGGCCAAACCCGTGCCTTTTGTAGTGGTCATACGCCAGAATGAAGGCGCGCGCGTGGGCCAAATCCCTAAAAGGTTGGTCGCCGGTGTGTTTGAGGACTTCTGGATCGGCGTTGAGGGCCAGAAAACCAGCGGCGTCGCTCGGCTCAAAGGGGCGCAGGAGCAATCTGGGGGTCTGGGCCTTCATGCCAGCGCCAGATCGACGGTCAAGTGGGTGTGAAA
>CAKZKQ010000226.1 GCA_937123825.1 uncultured Pseudomonadota bacterium | reverse complement strand
TTGCGCCCCAGAGACGTGACCCCGCCAGGGAGCGCTATAATCGCTTGACACGACCCTAACCACCTGGGTCACCCAACAAAGCCACCTGCCACAAATCAAGCGCGTTCTCACTGCAAAGCCCAAATCCCAGCGGCGTGACCCCGCCAGTGAGCGCTACAATCGCTGGGGTCACCCAGCAAAGTCAGAGGCGGTAGCGGACGATGACGGTGACGCCGCCGCTCAGCGTGGTGGTGTCGGTGAAGGTGATGGCGTTGGAGACGTCGTTGTAGATCCAGTTGCCGATCTGTTCTTCGAGGGGGCCGTTGCCGATCTTGACGAAGACCTGGATGGATTCGGCGATGGGCTGACGGGTCAGGACGAAGGTGGAGTCGAGCCGGGAGATGGTGGACTCGAAGAGGACGTCGATGACCTGGCCCCAGTCGTTGTCGCAGATGTGGAGCAATTCGCCGCCGGTCTCGGTGGCGCCTTCGATGTAGCGGTTGCCGACATCGGCCACACAGCCGCCCTGACGAGTGCCGACCACGCCGTTGAGGATGAACTCGCCGATGAATCCGGTGAGTTGATCGCGGAAGTTGGGCCAGGGCAGTTGGGATTCGTCGTCGGTGACGACGATGATCTGCTTGAGGGAGTTGGGGCGCAGGAAGTCGTTGTAGGCGCGGTTGTTGGAGCCGCAGCCGTCGTAGCAGTTGAGGATGTCGTTGTAGGCGCTGTGGCTGCCGACGGTCTGGCTCAGGTGGCGGAAGCGGGCCGAGTTGGAGCAGCCGGGGCCCGCCATGGGGGGCTGGATGCAGACGTCGGGCTCGCTGCGGTCGGTGCCGCGCTGGGAGACCATCACAAAGCGATAGTCGATGCCTGAGCTGGCAAGGCGAGAACCAAAGCTGCCAAGGTTGTCCTCAACCTGGGCGACGGTGTCGCGCATGGAGCCGGAGTTGTCCACGGCCATGATGAAGTCGACGGGCTGGCGCTCGTTTTGCTCGGAGACCACAAAGTTGTCTTCCTGCAGCGGACGATCGTCGTTGCAGTCAAAGTCGACCACGCCGTCGCAGTCGTTGTCCAAGCCGTCGTCGCAGATCTCGTCCTGGGGCTCGCCCCAGCCTTCACAGGCATCCCAACGGCGCTCGACGTTGCAGACCTGTTGGCCCAGGTTGCAGATGCCCACGCCGGCCAGCGCCTCATTGCCGCCGTAACACTCGCGGCTGTCGCCGGGCTGGCAGACTTCGCGGCAGGCGCCTTCATCGACGATCCCGTCACAGTCGTTGTCGATGCGGTCGTCGCAGACCTCTTCCACCGGTCCGGTCCACCCTGTGCAGGTGCCAAAGAACTCGCCGTCGCAGGGACGCATGCCATCGACGCAGGCCCCAACCCCTCGGGTCTGGGGCGGGCCGCCGTAGCAGGTGGGGTCGCCGGTGCAGGAGCAGGCGCGGTCTTCATCGACTTGCTCGTCGCAGTCGTTGTCCAGACCGTCGCAGATCTCTTCTCCGGTGGGCTCGCACTGGGGCGGCAGGAGCGGATCGACGTTGTCGTTGTTGGGAGAATCGTTGTTGCCGACGTTGTTGACGTCGTTGTTGCCAGCATTGTTGACGTCGTTGTTGCCAACGTTGTTGACGTCATTGTTGCCCGCGTTGTTGGCGTCGTTGTTGCCGCTGTCTTCGCCAGCAGGTCCCCCCGCCACACAAGCGCCCAACGCCAGCAGAGCTGTCACCAGCACCGCCCAAACAGTTCTGCTCACATCCAACCTCAATTGCGCACCCTCCAACCCCTGCCGTCAGGGTTCATCATGTGTCCGCAAACCAGCGGGTCTATTGTAGGGGATTATGGCGCCCGTAACCAGAGTCCCCTACAAAACGGCACACCTTGCTCAAAAGTCCACCAGTGACCACAATGTCCCTCAAGGAAAAGACAGTGACTGACACGAAAGCTCAGGAGAGCCAGACCCATGAACATGCCACGCACCCCCCGCGAAAAAATCGCTGCGGCTCTGAGCACGCTGGCGGTGGCCTACTTTGTCTTCTGGGCTTGCGGGCCAACGGCGTCGTTTGTGCCCTTCAACCCGCCCAACACCAACGAAATCGGCGCGGGCATCAGCCTCACCAACAACACCCCGGTCGAAGTCTTTGACAACCGGCACAATGATCCCGATCAAACACACATCCGCTACGACGGGCAGGTTTGGGCCGAACAGCGCGGCACGCTCTTTAGCGTCGGGTTGACGGTCTTCTTTGGGGAACTGCAACTCTTTGGGCTCGGGGGCTACGCCCGGTGGCACGCGATCGACAATGACGTCGCCTCCATGGGCCTCGAACTCCAGATGGGCGCGATGTGGGTCGCGTTGTCCGTGCCCACCGCGTTTCACATCAACGACACCACCAGCATCTACACCAACCCCTCGCTGGGGCTGCGATTCACCCATCTCTACCTGCCACTGGGGGTCGTGCACGACGTCGGAGGGGGCAACATCTACGGCATGGCAGGGCTGGAATCGACGCTCGCCGATGAGGAGTGGAGCCTGATGCCCAAAAAATGGCGTCTGGGCCTGGGCGCGGGGTACTGAAGGGCAGGCTCAAGCGATCAAGCGCCGCTCCCAAACGACCAACCAAAGTTGAGGTTGAACATCACCACGGTGTTGGCAAACCCACCGCCTTCCACCTGGGTGACGTATTCCTCGATCCCCAGCAGCCAGTCCATCGTAAAACCGCCCTCAAGCACACGCTTGTACCCAAAAAATGGCGCGATCGACATCCCCGACCCCATGTCCTCCACAGGCGCCCCTGGCGTCGTCCTGACCACAGCCATCAACTGAACGCCGTAGACCATCCCGCGATCAAAATCGCCAAAGAGATAGCCGCGAAGCTGCGCGCCGGCCATCAAAACCGACGCCTCAACCTCCACCTCTTGACCACCAAAGACGTCCACCTGGGCTGCGTTGCCTCCGCCGGCCACACCCGCCACGCTCCAGTCCTTGCCCATGCGCAGCTCCCCGGTGAGCTTCAACACGGGGCTGAGCAGCAAAAAGACGTCGCCCGTCACCGAAAGCTTACGGTCGGGGGGCTCCTGCTCCTTCTTAAGCAGGCTCTTGAACTTCCGCTGCGCTTGCGCCTGCGCTGGCCAGGACACCACCGCCGCCGCACACATCACCGCCGCCAACGCCCAGATTCTGCCTCTACCCATGGTCCTTCGCCTCTTCAATGCCTCAAATCTGCCATCCACACCGATAGCGCGCCCAATCGCCTGGCGTGACATCGATCCCTTGCGTCCGGCCCCATAAGGCGCAATCCTTCACCCAAACAACGTCCTTCAACGCCCCATCATCATGACCATGACCCAATCCATCTCCACTTTAACACTCGCGCTGGCCCTCTTGCTTGGCCTGGGCGCGTGCAGTGACGCCCAAAACGCGCCGCCCCAGGCCGCAGACGCGTCCGACGACACCGCGCCCCCTCAGGACATCTCCGAGCCTGAAGACGCTCCCAACGACACCGCACCACCCCAGGACACCGTAGACCCCCAAGACACCGGCGACGAAGACCTCTCCCCACCAGACGCCGACGAGCCTGACACCGACCTCCCCGACGCTCCCGATGGGCCAGAAGACACGCTGGAGGATGTCCCCGACGAACCCGAAGACGTCGAACAAGACGCCGCCGAAGACGCCCAGGACCCCGAAGACACCCCAGAAGGCGACGCCGACGAATTTGAGGACGCCCAGGACAATGACGTCCCCACACAAGACGCCTCCGAAGACACCCAGCCTGATCTCCCAGACGAACCACTGGAACCCGTGGTCGTGCGCGCCGACGACGGACGCTGCCCGGATGAAACGCCGCCGACGCCGCCCACCCCCGTCGAAGACTGCCAACCGGCCTCTTTGACCGACCCGAGCGCCTTTGTGGACTGCCCTGCTGGCTCTGGAGGATTTGGGCGCTGGATCGTCGACGAACATGGCCTGCCCGCCTACGACTACACCGCCGACCAGGCCTACGACGAGCGTGCGCAGTGGTTGACCAGTGAAGATCGGCCACGACGAGATCATTGGTTCCAGCTTGGGAACGACCGGATGGTGGCCACGGCCAGCAACGATGGGTTTGTCCAGTTTATGCACCGGGACCGCGGCCCCACCTGGCTCAACCGCATCGACCTGCCCGAAGGGCGCACTGGCGGCGGCTACAGCTACATCGCCGAAGACGACCAGCTCTGGGCCACTGCGCACCGCCTGCGACCCTGCGGCGCCGTCACCGAGCGCCAATTTGGCGTCGGCTACGCCCGCTACGACACCACCTTTCGCCAATTGCGCGTGCGCCACACCATCAGCGCCCCCTTTGGCGACTGGCCCTTTGTGCTCGACGAGGTCACCCTGACCAACCTCAGCAACCAGACGCGCACCTTGAGGCACTACGAGTTCTGGGACGTCAACCGTCACCAACTGCGCTTTGTCCTGGCCCGCTCTGGACTTATCGGCCCCGAAGAGCGCGACCTCCAGGACGATGAGCGCGCCGAGTTGGCCGCCGACTTTGAGCTGCGCGCCGTCAACCACGATCACGGCGCCTCCATCCGGCACGTCTACACCAGCGGCCTGCCGCGCCCCGACATCAACACCCCGTCCTCTGTGGACTACCACCCCAGCGACATCACGCTGGCGCGCCTGCTGCCCTCTGCCCAGGACACCCCCGTGCGCATCCACACCGACCGCGCGGCCTTCTTTGGTCAGGGCTCCGTCCACCAACCCGACGCCGCCGCGCTGGGCACCGACCCGCAACCGCTGGCGCCCACCGGCGCCGTCCCCCAGGGCGGCCTCCTGGTCGATGAAGTCCCCGTCACCCTGGCTCCCGGCCAGAGCGTCACCCTGCGCTACGCCTACGGCACCTTGCCCCAGGGCACCGAGCTTCAGGACGTTCAAACCTGGGCCGACCCCCAACAAGACCTCCAGGCCGAGCTGGCCGCCGCGTGGTCCCCCCACCTGCCGCGCGTCGCCACCGTCACCCACCCCTTCCTCCACCGAGAATCGGCCTGGCACGCCGCCCAGCTTATGCAGGCCTCCCTCTACGAATCCTACTTCCGGGCCCACGCCATCACCCAGGGCTCCACCTATCTCTACGAACACGGCTTTGACGGCGTTGGGCGCGACTTTGCCATCTCCGCCGTCCCCATGATCTACACCCACCCTCACCTTGCCCGAGAGTCCCTGCGCACCATCATGCGCACCACCCACGGCCAGGACGACCAGATCAGCTACCTCGTCGAAGGCTTTGGCGTCCTGGGCGACGCCCAGATCCTTGGCCAACCCTCCGACCTGGACCTCTTCTTTTTGTGGACCCTGACCGAATACCTCAACGCCACCGGCGACACCGACTTCCTTGAGGACACCAACCCCTTCTGGCCCCGCAACGTCGACGCCCAGGCCACCACCTACGACCACGCGCGCCGCGCCCTGATCCACCTCATCGACGACATCGGCACCGGCCCCCGCGGCCTTGTCCGCCTGCGCACAGGCGACTGGAACGACATCATCGTCTCCGAAGCCCCCGACCCCGCCTTTGCCCGCAACAGCGGCGAATCGGTCTTCAACTCACAAATGGCCCTCTGGATCGTCCCCCGCGCCCTGGCCTTCATCGAACCCCGCGACCCCGCGCTGGCAAACCGCGCCCGCACCTGGCTCCAGGGCGTGCGCCAAGCCACCGAGGCCCAGTGGACCGGACAATGGTACCGCCGCGCCTGGGTCGGGCCCAACCTCCCCGTCGGACAGGACGACCTCCAACTCGAAGGCCAGCTCTGGGCCCTCATCGACAGCCAACCCAACCCCGACCAGCGCGCCGCCGTCACCCAGAACATCCTCGACATCCTTGACCAACCCTCCCCAACCGGCGCCCTGCGCCTGGAAAACGAGCTGACCTGGCACGTCCTGACTGGGCTGCTGACCTGGGGCTACAGCCAGCACAACCCCACCGCAGCCTGGGCCGCACTGGGGCGCCACACCATGACCGCCTACGCTCGCCAGAACCCCAACCTCTGGTACGGCATCTGGTCCGGTCCCGACGCCCTCTCTCCGCTGGGCTTCACCTGGCAATCGCTCTTTTCGGCCATGACCGACTTCCCCGTCATGAACTCCAACCAGCACGCCGCCCCGCTGCTGGCCACCTTGCGCGTGGCGGGCCTGGAGCCTGCCCCCAACGGCGACGGGCTGCGCATCGCCCCGGCCACCTTTGAAGAGCCCGTCGCGGTCAAAACCCTCTTGATTGACTTCAGCGTCGCCATTGACGGCGTCCGAGGGACGTATCATGCTCAAAATGACGGCACCACAGCCCTCTACATCAAGCTGCCCGGTCCCCAGGCCGTGGCCACGCTCGATGGCCAGCCGGTGCCCGTCGATCCCCAATCCCAGGACGTGCGCCTGGAACTGAACTTCAGCGCGGGTCAATCGCTGGAATTTGCTGTGGTGGTGCCCTGACCATGTCCGATCGCGCCAAAATGGGCGCGCTGCGCCGACTGGCCCGCGCCAACAACCCCGACGCTCGCCATTGGCGCCAGGTCATGGCCCTCTTTGAAGATTGGCCCTGGCAAAGCATCCAAATTGGCCTCGAATACGCCCAGGCGCTCCTGGATCGCTGGCCCGACGCCGTGCGCACCAACCCCGAATGGATGTCCTGGGACAATATCCACCCCGCCTGGACCCTGGTCAGACACCTGGATCTGGCCCACAAACCGCTGGGCCCTGACGGCGCGCGCAAACTGGCCGACCAACGCCGCCTCTCACGCATCACCCACCTCAACCTGTGCAACTGTGCGCTGGGCGACGAGGGCATGGAGGCCCTGGCCGCCTCTGGATGGGTCGGACAACTCCAGACCCTGCGTCTGGCCCTCAACAACCTGACCCTGCGCGGCATCGACGCCCTGGCGGGCGCCGGACAACTGGTCGATCTGGTCACCCTCGACCTGGGACACAATGACGTGGGAGAAGCCGGACTGGCCAGACTGGCCGAGGCGGGCCAACTCATCGGTTTGGTCGCCCTGGACGTGCGCCACACCGGACTGGGACCAGCCTCAGCGGCGCGGATCGCGCGCAGCCACCACGCCAGCCGCATGCAGCGGCTCGATCTCTCCGGCAACCCCCTGGGGCCGCTTGGCATCGGACACCTGGCCAACACCCACCACCTGCGCCGCCTCCAGTGGCTCAACCTCTCCAACACCCAACAACTCAACGGCGGCCCCGACGTCTTCGCCCAAAGCCAGCACCTGCCCGCCCTGACCCACCTCGACCTGAGCTACAACGGCATCGCCGACGAAGGCATGCTCTCACTGGCGACCGCCGATCGCGTCGCCGGGCTCAAACACCTCGACCTCGAAGGCAACCCCCTGACCCCCACCGGCGCCGCCGCCCTGGCCCGCTCGCCCTACATCGCCCAGCTCGACTCGCTCTCGGTCTCCGTCGCCGCCAAAAAACGCCCCGACGCCCTCAAGCACCTCGCCACACTGGCCAACCACATCACCCTGACCATTGACGGACAACCTGCCGCCGAGGCGCTCGCCATCAAATAACACCGCGGGTCTGGGCCTGCAGGCCCAGCGGGGGCATGGGGGCAGGCCCCCATAAGCAGCCACACAGGCCGCCTTAAAGCTCATGAAAGAGGGAGAGATGGTCTGGGAATGCCGCTGCGCGGCGGTGCTGGCTCTCAAAAGCGCGGTTGAACGAGTTGAGAGGCTTGTTGATGGGG
>CAKZKQ010000225.1 GCA_937123825.1 uncultured Pseudomonadota bacterium | reverse complement strand
ATCCACGCCGTCGGTGTCATCCCCGTGGATGGTCGTGAGTTGGCCGCCAACGGAACCTCGGTGATCTGGTCCCCGCGCAGCAACATCTCGCTCTACGGCCACACCGCGCCGGTCACGATGCTCGACGCGCAGGGTGTGTTGTTGGCGCTGGGCACCGACTGGACGCCCAGCGGCTCGATCAACATGCTGCGCGAGTTGGCCTGCGCCGACAGCCTCAACACCCAGCACTACAACGGTTACTTCTCCGACAAGCAGATCTGGGAGATGGCCACCACCAACGCCGCCACGGCGATGGCTGTGGACGATGGCGTGGGGCTGCTGCGTGAAGGCCTCCTGGCCGACATCGCCGTTTACGCCAGCCAGGGCAGCGCCAGCCCCTATCGGGCCGTCATCGACGGCAACATGGACACCACGGTGCTGGTCATGCGCGGCGGTGACCCGCTCTTTGGTGACAGCGACATCATGGCCGAGCTGCCCGGCGGCACCCAGGGCTGTGAGACCATGCCCGAGGACTGCGGCACGCCCAAAGACATCTGCGTCCAGAAAGAGTTGGGCACGGACTTCTCGGCGCTGGTCAGCGCCAACCGTGGCTCTTACGATCTCTTCTTCTGCGGTGTCCCCGCCGGTGAGCCCACCTGCGTGCCGTCGCGCCCCGATGAGTTCTCGGGTGAAGTCACCGACGATGACCTTGACGGCGACGGCATTGCCAATGAGCTCGACAACTGCCCCGACGTCTTCAACCCCGCGCGCCCCGTTGACGGCAACGTGCAGGGCGACTTTGATGGCGACGGCGCTGGCGACGTCTGTGACCCGTGTCCCGTGGACCCCGACACCGATGTCTGCTCCACGCCCGATCCTGCCGACCAGGACGCCGACGGCGTGCTCAACGTCGATGACAATTGCCCCCGCGACCCGAACCCCGACCAGAACGACGGTGACAGCGACGGCAAAGGCGATGTCTGCGACGCTTGCCCCGACGACTTCAACCCCGGTCAGGCCGGTTGCCCGGTCAGCATCTACGACATCAAGACGGGCGGCGTCGAGGTGGGCGAGCGCGTGGTGGTTGAGGGTGTTGTGACGGCGGTCGCCGGCAACAGCTTCTTCATTCAAGTCCCCGATGCGGCCCAGGATGATGCCCAGGGCGCCGAGTTCAGCGGTATCTTCACCTTCATCCCCGGCGCCAACCCGGACAACGTGGCCATCCCCAGCGTGGGCAACCTGGTGCGCTACGGCGCCACCATCAGCGAATTCTTTGGTCAGATTCAGTTGAGCTTTGTGGTGGACATGGAGGTGCTTGAGGCCGACTCCCCGCTGCCCACGCCTGTGGACGCGGCGCCTGCCGATGCCGCCACCGATGGCCCCCGCGCTGCAGCGCTGGAGTCGGTGCTGGCCACGGTCCGCTGCGAAGTGGTCGAACTCAACCCCGCTGCGGGCCCCGGCGACAGCGACCCGACCAACGAATACGTCTGCAACGGCGGCCTGCGGGTCAACGACCTGATGCACGCCACCGAGCCCTTCCCGCAGGTCGATGACGTGCTGGAAGTGACCGGCGTCATCCGTTTTGCCAACGCCGATTCCAAGCTTGAGCCCCGCGACGCCGACGACGTCACCTATCTGGTGGCGGCGCCTCCGACGCTGGCCGCCTTTGGCCCCGAGCGCGTCTTTGTGGAGTTGAGCGACGGCCCCATTGACACCGCCCCCGAGTTGACCCTGACCCTGGATCGCCCCGCGCCTGAAGGCGGCACCGAGATCCAGCTCGCCAGCGATGCTCCTGGCGTGGTCTCCGTGGCGGCCACTGTGACGGTCCCCGAAGGCGAGCGTGAGGTGACGTTGCAGGTCACCGGCGAGACCGCTGGTGAGGCGACGATTACGGCGACGCTTGAGGGCGAGTCTTTGGATGTGACGGTGGTGGCGCTGGACGCGGATCGCGTGCCGGTGCCGGTGGGGATTGAGCCCGAGGGTGTGTTGATCACGCTGGGCAACAGCGCCGAGCTGACCGTGCGCCTGGATGTGCCTGCGGTTGAGGGCGGCACCGAGGTTCAACTCAGCGCCGCGCCCGATGGTCTGGTGACCTTGCCGGGTTCGGTGACGGTGGAGGCCGGTCAGGTGACGGCGACCTTCTCTGTGACCGGTGACGCGGCTGGTGCGGTGACGCTGACGGCGTCTGCTGGCGGCACCGATGTGTCGGCCAACGCCGAAGTGGTGGAGACGCCCCCGCTGGGTCTGATCATCTCCGAGGTCTTTTACGACGCCGAGGGCGGTGATGACGGCAAGGAGTGGATCGAGCTCTACAACGGCACCAACCAGACCATTGATTTGTCGGGCTACGCGCTGGGTTATGGCGGTCGGACCTACGACAACGGCACCTACCAACTCTCGGGCACCATTGAGCCCGGCGGCTGCTTTGTGGTTGGCGGCACCCAGTCTGGCGCTGACAACGGCAACCCGACCTTTGATCAGCCCCAGGACTTCAACCCCGACATGCAGAACTCGGGCAACGACGCTGACGCGGTTGGACTCTTCAACCTGACCGCCGACCAGATCAACGCTGGCTCCGTGCCGATTGACAACGTCCTCTACGGCGGCGCCAACGCCCATGGCTTTGTGGACCCCGAGGGCAACGAAGCGGCGGTGGACGTGGCCGATGCGGGCGCCAACACCTCGATCGAGCGCACCACCGATGGTTGGCGCATTCAGGAAGCTCCGACGCCCAACGACTGCACCGTGCTCTTCTGAAGCTCTGATATTCTAACGCGCTGCTGCCAGCAGTGAGCGTTAAACGCCGCTTGTGAAGCTCGCAAGCGGCGTTTGTCGTTTTTGGGGCCTTTGCATCTGTGCGCCTTCGTTCGGCATCGCTGTGGGGGTGGGGCGATCGTTTTTGGGCAGCGTTTGTTCTGACCGAATCCGTGTTGGCGTGCGTAAAGAAAGTGACGAACGCCGGTTGGCACGTTTTGTGGTACTGTAAACGATAGAGTTGGGGCGCGTAAGCCGATTGTCTCTTGTGGACAAGTCGCTTGGTTTGCCCAGGGCCTGGAGTATGGGGTTCGACCTGCAGGAGAGGCGGCGCATGAAGAGGCGCGTTTGGTGGTTCTGGACGGGGTTGGCGTTGCTTGCGTTGGCGCCGGGATGCAGCGGTGGGGTGTTGGATGACCTCCCCGAGCTTGAAGAGCACACCCAAGAGGTGATTTACGGCGAGGACGACCGACAGGATGTTTACGCACATCCCGATCCAGCGCTGCGAGACTTAACTCGCCGTTCCATCGTGGCCTTGATGCGACCTGGGTCCATCGATGACCGCGATCCAAACAATGTTCAGATTGTGGCGGGCGATACGCTCGGAGAGGCACGGTTTTTGTGCCCAGGCCAGCGTTTTATTGACGATCCCACCGCGTCATTCTGTTCGGCGACCCTCATCGACGATGACCTCATCCTGACGGCTGGCCACTGCGTCGAGACCCAGGCCCAGTGTCGTGGGATGCGCTTTGTCTTCAATTACCATCATGAGGCCGAGGGCGAGCTGGCGCCGATGACGTCGGACGACGTTTATTCGTGCAACCAGCTTGTGGTGCAGCGCCTGGATGACTCCCAGGATTACGCCATCATTCAGTTGGACCGCCCTGTGGTGGGTCACGAGCCCGCCCCTGTTCAGCGCGAGCCCGAGGCGGTGCGCCCAGATGGTCCGGTGACCTGCATTGGTTTTCCCTCGGGGATTCCGGCCAAGATCGACGCTGGCGGCACGGTGACCGACCCCAGGGCAGACCAGTTGGACTTCTTCCGGGCCACCACCGACACCTTTGGAGGCAACTCCGGCTCTGGCGTCTTTGATGAAGGCGGCCAGGTGGTCGGGATTTTGGTGCGCGGCGCCCAGGACTATGCCTTTGATGGCGGCTGCTTTGTGGTCAATGAGTTGCCCAACGAAGGAGGGCAGCCCTTTGGTGAAGAGATCAACTACGCCTTCCGCGCCGTTCAGGACCTGTGTGAGAGCGGTTTTGAGAGCGAGCGCCTGTGCGGTGACGATCCCGGCGGGGAAGGGCAGTGGTGCGACGCCTGCGCTGGCGACGGCGACTGTCTGAATGGCTGGGCGTGTGGGAGTTACGACGAAAACCCTGCGCTGACCTTCTGCTCGGCGCCCTGCGCCGGTGATGGCGACTGCCGTGAAGACCACGCCTGTTCCCCCGGCGGCCGCTGCGAGCCCAGGACCACCCGTGCTTGTGTGGGGGGCGATGTCTGGACGGTGTCGCCCTGCGGTCAGCAGGTGGCCATTGTTCAGCCCTGTCGCGTGGACCAGACCTGTCAGGCGGGCTCGTGTGTCGACGTTGATCCGCCCGATGAGGGCGATTTGGTGATCACCGCCGACGCCATCGTGGTCTCTCCGGCCAACCCCACCGAAAACGAACCCGCGCAGATCACCGTGACGGTCCGCAACCAGGGCCTCGGTCAGCTTGTGGGGCCCACGCTCATTGAGGTCTTTGACGAGCGCGACGGCGAGCGCGTGCGTCTTGCCGAGCCCATTGTCATTGAGCGGACGATGGAGCCTGGAGAGTCGCAGAACCTGGATTTTGATGTCAACTTCCCGGTGGCAGGCGAGTATCGCGTGGTGGTGGTGGGCGATCCCGGAGAGCCTGACAACGCCGCCAACAACACCGCCGCCATCACAGTCACGGTCGGGGATGACGACAATGAAGGCCCTGTCTTTGTGTCCATCACGATCACCGAAGAGGGCGGCAACGGCAACGGCATCATCGAAGAGGGGGAGCTGATTCGGGCCACCTGGGTCGTGCAAGACCCTGCGGGTGTGGCCGAGCGCCTGATTTCGGTTGATGGTTTGCCGACCATCGTCACTTTGGAAGACACGGCCGTTTTGGGTCCGCTGGCGGCCGGGGAGCACATTCTGGACTTCCAGGCCCGCGACGCCGACAACTCTCCCGAGCTGGGACCGATTGCAACCCGCACCGTGGTGGTTGTGGCCGACGACAGCCCCTCGGTGGTCGGCGTGGTGCCGGCCAACGGGGCCACCGATGTGGCGCTCGACGCCACCGTGCTGGTCACCTTTGATCTTCCCATCAACCCCGACACCATCGACGCGGGGACCTTTGTGCTGACCCCTCAAGGGCAGGGGCCCGTCGTCATCAACCCCCAGTTGGTCGGCGACCGTCAGTTGAGCGGCACCCCGGCTCAGCCGCTCTTGCCCAACACGCGCTACACCGTGCGCGTCTTTGGCGTCCAGGATTTGCAGGGCGACCCCATGGAGCGGCCCTTTGAGTGGAGCTTCACCACCGAGCCGCTGCCGACCCCTGCCGTCTCGCTCATCACCAGCCCGGAAGAGGGCGCGCTGCTGGACGGCCAAATTCCCGTCTTTGGCACCGCCACCGACCCCAACTTCCTGGCCTACGTGTTGGCGCTGGCCCCCGAGGACGACCCCAACAACGCCGAGCCCATCTCGGACCCTGTGTTGACCCAGGTCGTCAACGGTCAACTGGGCGTGTTTGACACCACGGGGCTCGAAGGGCGCTTCTTCTTGATTCTGGCCGTCATCGACGTCGATCAAAACCTCAACATCGACCAACACCTGGTGCTCATCGACCGCACCGCTCCCGAGATTGTGGACATCGACACCCAGCCCGGCGAGCTGACCGAAGACACCGTGGGCAGCTACACCATCACGGCCAACATCGTCGACACGGGTCTGGGCATTGGGGACGGCGGGGTCACCATCGAGGTGACCGTCAACGGCGTCACGCAGCCCGTGGAAGCCATGCGGGCCGGGGGCGAAGCTGCACACCAGT
>CAKZKQ010000224.1 GCA_937123825.1 uncultured Pseudomonadota bacterium | reverse complement strand
GCCGTGGAGCATAAAGGTGAAGCCTGCGTTGGCTGACGCCAGATGGACTTCAAAGTGGGTGTTGAAGCGGTGGACGTTGGTCATGTCGATCGGCTCGGTGATGAACGCAGAGCCAACCTCTTCGGCGCCATCGGCCAGCACCAGTTCCTGGCCGACCTGCTCGGCGCTGCCGTTGAAGGTCAGATCCGACACATCCGCAAAATCGCTTTCAGGGCGCTCGTAGACCACCTCATTGTTGGGGCAGGCCACAGTGCAGGCGTTCATCTGGAAGCCGCCCTCGAGGCCATCGGCGCGGGCCAACTCCTCAAGCGTGCGCAGATGGGGAGACTGGGTGTCGCGGTCCTCGGGCAGAACGTCGGTGATTTCGGTGCACTTGAACTGGCCGGAGTGGTTCATGCCGCGCCAGATGCCATCGACTGGCGGCAAGGTCACGCCCTCTTCACACAAGCCGTGGGGCGGAATCTCGCCGTCGGCCGTCACATCGGTCAGCGGGGGCGGGGTGGGGCAGCCGTCGCTGGGCTGGTCGCAGGTCCACTGGGCAAACTCATGGCCAATGAGGCGGTTGTCGCCGGTGCGGTCAAAATCCACGTCGCGGTTGCGGGTGCAGTCGCGCCAGTATTCGCCGTCGCGCTCAGAGTTGTACTGCACAGGGAAGTCTGCCTCACAGCGAGACTTCTCACGGATGTGGTAGCGGCCCACATCCTGGCCCAGCGTGCGCTCATAGCGGCCCTCGTGCAGCTCCACAAAGTAGGCAAAGCTCGAAAAGAGGTTCAAATCGGCGTCTTCGGTGGGCTCATCGCCCTGCCACTCGACAATATCGCGCACGCCGTTGTCGTTGGCGTCGCCGCTGACCGAGATGCAGGCCTTGGTCATGGGGTTGAGCTCTTCGGAGCGCAGCGGGCGGCCGATGTCTGTGCCGTAGGTCGGGGCGCTCAGTTCGCCTTCCGAGTTGAGCGTCTCCTGGTCGTCGTTGCGCACAGACTCATAAAGGTCCACGCGGCGGCTCAACTCGCACTCGCAGATGTTCGATAGCGGGTTGCAGCGGCCACCATTGCAGTCGCTGCAGTTGAAGCCGTTTTCGTCGCAGGATTCGACCTCGCAACTCACCTCCGGCACCGGACCCTCCTCGCAGAGCTTGATGGTGCGCGTCTGGCGGTACTCGTTCTCCAACACAATTCGGTCGATGGTGCGCAGGTCACAGCGGGCGTTGCTCTCCAGGGCGTCATCGCCCGACTCCAGAGCGTCGCGGGCGGGCAGCGCCACCCAGCCGTCGCCGTCCTGATCGCAGGGTTTGGCCGTAAAATCACCCTCGGGCAGGATGTAGTAGCCCGGCAGGGTCTCACACACACAGCGCTCAGAGTTGCGCAGCGTCTGCGGGTGAATCCGCCCCGTCTCGCCTTCCAGACCACAACCCAGCCCGCACTCCTGAAGCGTGCAGCGGTTCTGGTCCACGCGGAAGGCGCGGTTGAAGTCGGGGGTGTTGTCGGGCAGCAGGCAGGGCCAATCGGCGCAGACGGCGTCCTGACCGTCGCGCTCCACGCAGAACTGACCGTTTTCCTGGCACTCGGCCTCAATGTCGGCGCAGGCCACCAGCTCGTTGCACTGGCTCAGCGGGTCGTTGGGGTCGCTGGGAACCAGGTTCTCCAAGCAGTCGCCGCACTCGGCCAGCGGCTCTCCGTCACACTCACGACCAAGCGCAGCGCAGTTGGTGTCAATGCACAGGCGACGCGTGCAGAGCTGGGTGTTGGGGTCCTCGGCAAAGCCTTCACGGCAGTCACCGCAGGCGGCCGTCTGGCCGTCTTCCACGCAGAGGCGGTCCTGGGCATTGCAGTCGGCCAGGATGCTGTCTTCAGCGTTGGGGATGCAGTTGGCTTCGGGGATGGGTTGGCACAGCCCCTCTACCTCTTCAAAGCCCATCAAGCACTCGCCGCAGGCTGCGTCGGTGTTGTCTTGGTTGGGGATGCACTGGCGGTTTTCATCGGCGCAGGTCAGCCCCGCGCACGTCACCGCGGCCCGGCACTGCTCGGCCTCTTCGACAAAGTCGGGCAGGCAGCCGCCGCACTCGGCGGTGTCTTCGCCCTCAACGCAGGCGCGGTTTTGACCCTGGCACATGGCCAGGATGCTGGACTCGGCCTCAGGCTGGCAGTTGGGGCCAGGGGCCTCAGCCTCGTCACAAACGCCCGTTTCGAGATTGAAGACAAAGCCTTCCGCGCATTCTTCCAGACAGATGGCGTCCACGCCCTCGTCTTCGTCCTGGCAGAGCTGGTTGGCCACACAGCCCAGGTCTTCACACGTCTGCGGCTCGCGGCAGGTCTCTTCGTCCTCGTCACAGACAAGGTCGCCCTCACACTCCCCGTCTTCATCACAGGGACAGCCCTCGATGTCGGGCGAGCATTCAGCGCAGAGGCCGCCGTCGGAGCAGGTCAGACCTTCGTCGCAGGCGTTGTCTTCGTCGTCGCGGCAAGGGCAGTCAACTTGACCGACCACGCATTGGTCTTCGACGCAGAGGTCTTCCATACAGACCAGACCATTGTCGCACTCTTCATCGTTGCAGGCGCAACCCTCTTCGCCCGCGGGGCAGGGCTCGCACAAATCGCCCTCGCCGCAGCGCAAACCGTCCAGGCAGGTGCCGTTGCCAAAGCAGCCGCAGCCTTCGTTGCCTTCGGGGCAGACCTCGCAAACGTCGTCGGTGCAACGCAAGCCGTCGTCGCACGCGCCTTCATCGCACGCGCAGCCATCTTGCCCAAAGCACGACTCGCAGATGCCATCGTCGTTGCAGGTGGCGCCGACGCCGTAAAGGTCATCGCGCGCACAAGCCGCGTCGTCCACGCAGGCCAGGCACTCGTTGAGCAGGCAAAGTTGACCGTCACAGTCCGAGGACGTGTCACACGGGATGGTGGGGTCTGGGTCCGGTGTAGAGGTTGCGGGGTCGGAGCACCCTGCAAAGACCATCAGAGCCACCAAAGCCGCAAAGAGCGGAAATGTGGAGCGGTACGACATATTGTCCTCGTGACATTTGGAGGTCGGCGGCGCCTCAAAAGGCGGCTCGCCGTGGGTATCTTGGTGTGTGTGAAGTGCGTCAGCAGTCGGGCAAGGCAGACAAGCACCCAACACGATCAGAGTTGTCCCCTGTGTTGTGTGTGCGCTTGTGTGATGTGTCTGGTTGGGGTTTCCCATATCCATGACTCTTGGTGGGTCGTTGGGGCTTTGTTTGAGTAAGCCTGGGGAGACGACCGCGCTGCCCTATAGCTCAACTGAGTGTGAAGGTACAGCAACATGCATCAACGTGCATTCGAACATCTGTTGGGTTTGATGTAGAAAAAGAACGACAAGCGCCCAAAATCTTCGAATTTTGGACAGTCATGGTGTGCTCTTTTTGACCCTCCTACAACATCACAAATCTGGTGATGAAGGGGGGTCCACCGGCTGTTGAACAGCCTGGCTGGCTACGAAGGCGGCCTGGGGTTTTGCGACATCATGCGTTCGAGTGTCGAAAGGATGGCCGAGTCGTCGAAGTTGTCGATCATGGCTCTGAGGCGACCAATGAGTGCGGCGGCCTCTGGAGTGTCCTGGGACAGTTTACCCAACGCTGCCTCAAGTTCAAACAGGTTGCCCGCGCTGGCCAACTCGTGAAACTCCACCAGCAGCGCAGGGTCGATGTGGGCGGTGACGCTCAACTCGGAGGTGGTGGGGGATTTTCTGCGCTGGGGCTCGTCTCTGGCCACCCACTCCAGCCCCAGCGTGTTGTAGATGGCTTTGATGAGCATGTGCAGGAGCACGGGCTTGTGGATGATCTGGTCAAAGAGATCTTCTTCCCATTGCTCGCGCTTGACGACCATGGAGTTGGCTGTGACGGCCACGACGGGCATGCGTTGGCCTTCGGGCTCGGACTTGCGCAGCCTGGAGATGGTCTCAACGCCGTTGAGCCGGGGCATCAGAAAGTCGATGAGGACCAGGTCTGGCGGGTTGTTTTCGATGACCTCCA
>CAKZKQ010000223.1 GCA_937123825.1 uncultured Pseudomonadota bacterium | reverse complement strand
CGTTCGCCTTTACAGCCAGGTATTCCGCATGTGTGCCAAGCTTCATACCGGTAGAGCCAAAGACCTCATCGCCCGGTTTGAACGTGGTTACCGTTGCGCCAACGGCCTCGACCACGCCTGCAAAATCTGACCCCAGGATCTTTTGGCGCGGACCGAACAGCCCAAAGGCGGGGCGCCCGAGAAGCGCAAACCCGGCGGGCATGGCAAGGCTGCGGGCCCGCCAATCTGCAGTGGATACGGTGGCGGCATGGACGCCACAACCTGCTGACCACGTTTGATTTCTATGAATCGAAACGGCGCCCCCACACGCAATTGCTGCCGCAGGACGCGCTCAAACTCTGCGTCTCGCTCCGGAGAAACCCCCTCAAACTGGGCCACGATCAACGACACCCCCTGCGCCAGGCTATGGGCGTGGCGCGCCAGCGAATGACGTTCCTGCTCAAGAGCCTGCCGATGACTGAGCCAGGCCCAGACCAGCGTCATCAAAAACAAAAACACAGCCACCACGATGGGGTTTTTATACTGCCGCCACAAGGTCTTCATCTCCCCCTCACTCGCCAGACAAGAACGACATGGCATAAAGCGTACCACCCAACCCCGCCACACCGCAGCAAACCCCTGTGGACAGCCGCACTTCGCAGTGGCGCGCTTGAATGGACACGCGGCATGAGACACCCCACCCCAGCCCCCATCGGCGCCGCGAGAACAAAGTTCCCACAGCCCGCGCCTCGTTTGGGAACAAGGTTCCCTTCAGGTGCAGCGCTCTATCTTCTGACAAAGAGGGAAGGTCCTCTTTGACGACCACGACCAAAGTCGGCCTGCCTATTGCTTTTGAGCAAATGCTGTGGCGAACGAGCCCGTTCGAACACCATGTGCGCTATGGGATGGTGATGTTCGAAATGTGAGGAGGACCGATGAAAACAACCCTGCATCTGCTCTGCGCTTTGCTCCTGGTCAGCGGCACTGGCTGCTCTGACGACTCAAACGACACCGACGACAACACCAGCGCCGTGTGCACACCGGGAGAAAGTGTGGCTTGCACATGCACCGACGGCAGTGACGGCGCTCAAACCTGCAACGACGAGGGCTCAGGCCTGCAGGAGTGTGTCTGCGACAGCGACAACAACGACACCAACAACGACGTCAACAATGTTGGCAACAACGACACCAACAACGACACCAACAACGACGCATGCGCCGATGCCCCCGGCGAAGGCCTTCAACCATCCCACTTCCTGGCCGGCGGGCTCGACGGCGATATTGAAGAGGTTGACTGCACGCTGAGCGATGGCACCCAGACGGTGTGCTACAGCATTTCTATTGAAGGCGCGCCCGCAGACCATGAAGTGGGGCCTTTTTGCCCCCGGAACATCGCCGACGGACCCGAGGCCGGCGGTTTGTGGATCAAAGACGGCGAACACTTTGACATCGATGGCCCCTTCATCGAAGGGCTGGCCGAGCTTTACGGCGATGACAACTGGCAACTCTACGACCCGGACACCGGAGACATCAACGTCACCGACACCCTGGAAGAATGCGACGCCGCCGCGCGCCCTGATGTGGCCGAAGAGCTTCAAAACCACTGCGTCGAGTGCCTGCTTGAATACGTCGATGGCGGCGTCCCTCAAGAATACCTCATCCCCAAATTCCCCGTCATGGGCAACAACACCACGGAAATCGACGGCCGCGGCTCGGTGGGCTTGGCCCTCAACGGCGTCTACTTTGAGGGGCCAGCCCCCCTCAACGCCATCATCTCGGCCTACACCATCGCCGCCTTTGATGATTGCGGCGGCCATGTCAACCTGGCCGCAGGCTACCACTACCACGCCGCCACAGGCTGCACAGAGTCCATCGCCCAATGCGATGACCACGCCCCACTCATCGGCTACGCCCGGGATGGCTTTGGCATCTACGCCATGACCGACGCCAACGGCGTTGAGGCCGACGGACTGGACGAGTGCCGCGGACAATTTGACGACGTACGCGGCTACCACTACCACGCCGCCAGCCCCGGCGAAAACATGTTCATCGGCTGCTTTAAAGGGCTCCTGGCGACTGCCGCTGGAGACACCCCAGATGACCCGCCTGACAACATGGACGCGCTGAGCTGCGACGACGCCCCTGACGGCATGCGCTGCTGCGGCGACGACACCTGTGACGGCCCCGAAACCGCCGACAACTGCCCGGAGGACTGTTGAAATGAAAACACTGACGGGACAGATGGCGGCGGCGATGCTGCTCGTGTTGATGGCGGCCCCAACCGCCATGGCCCACCAGGGCCACACCAACAGCGCCCCATGGGAAGCTTGCCACGAACACAGCCTCGGCGACCTGTGCGCCTGGAACGACACAGAGGGCTCACTCTACCAGGGCACATGCCGCGACGTCGGCAAGAGCCTGCTCTGCATCCGCAACAAGCCCATCCAAAAAGCTTCGGCCAAACCCCACACCGACGACCACAAACTCCAGGCACATGGCCACAAAAAACACACCCATCAACACCATGATGAGCAACACCGCCACAAGCACGCCCCTCCCAGCCAACCCGGCCCCCTTGAGGTCTTTGGTGTCATAAGCTCCCTGCTCGCCCTGATCGGCGGCATGGTCTGGTTCCAGCGCCAGACTTGAAGGCACCCAAGCGCTCAACCCGCAAGGTCCCGCCCCATTGACAGACCCAGGGCGCAGACGCGTGGTTCCTGGGCGCAACGCCCACACATCAAAGAGACTCGTCCTGAAGAGACGCCTCTTGCAACAGGCGAGTCGGCTGAACGTCGGCCCACACCAGCGCCGCCATCATGCCCAGATAGGTCACCACCAACATGGGCACCAAAGTCCCCGAGAGAGCCTCCAACGGCGCCGCCCCCAAAAGCTCCGACGTCGATT
This sequence comes from uncultured Pseudomonadota bacterium, assembly GCA_937123825.1. Taxonomy (GTDB): domain Bacteria; phylum Myxococcota_A; class Bradymonadia; order Bradymonadales; genus CAKZKQ01. The sequence goes on along the minus strand of CAKZKQ010000223.1, from coordinate 1,507 downwards.
GGGTGGCGGTGGGTACCATCATGACGATGCCGCCGCCGAGCACCATCGCCCAAACCACCAACGTGGTCCGACTGCGGCGCACCCCTGCCCTCTTGTCGCTCCAGAACACCCACCCCATCACAGCCGCAGTGAACACCCCCTCCAACGCCAGCGCCACAAAAGGCGCGTTTTGATAAAGCCCTAGACCAACCTGGTGGCTTTCGGGCCCAAAGAGGTTGTGGGGGTAGCCGCTGAGCGCGTCGCAAAGCGCATGCACAATGACCAGCACACCCGCCGCCAAGCCCGGTCCCCAGGAACTGAAGAGACCGCGCCCAAACATCATCGCGATCATGGCCCAACCCAACGTGGGGAGCAGATCGTGGCTGTAGGTCATCTGGGCGTGCATGGTTTGCAAGCTGGCGTTCATGGGATTGGCCGGCGTGGTCGGCTCCACCCCCAGGAAATGAAAGAGGTGCCACAGCAGGTCCGGCAACTGGGATATCACCAGGTAGAAGGCAAGGTGCCCTTTGGGGGCTTGCTGCTTGGCGACGAGCGCAGTTGCAAAGTGTCCGGCAATCATGGAACCTCCGTTTTGACGTGGCGCGCGGGCCGTTCCCTTCCAAAAGAGGACCGCGCGGCAGGTGCACTGGAAATTATTGTACCAACCAGTACGATATATACTTAAGGACAGGCAAAGGGCCCGGTCAAGACCTAAAATACCAACTGGTACAAAAACATGAGCGACGATCGCCAAACCCGACGACGGGGCCGACCCAAAACCGTCGACCGCCAACGCGTCATTGCGCAGGCCATGGAGCACTACTGGCGCGAAGGCATCCACGCCTTGTCGCTCAACGAGGTCTGCCGCCGCGCATCGCTGGCCAAACCGGCCCTCTACCGAGAGTTTGGGGACGAAGATGGGCTCAAAGAGGCGGTGCTGCTGGAGTACCGAGAGCAGGTCTTGCTCCCAGTCTTGCGAGCGCTGACCAGGGAGCTGCCTTTTGCAGAAATCGCCCAGCGCCTCATCGTGGGGATGAGCTCAGATCGCGGCACACCGGCGGGGTGCCTCTTTACGCAGATGCGCTTTGTGCGCCAGCGCCTTGGCCCTGCAACCAAAGCGCGCCTCGAAGCCCTGGAGCAAGAGCGCCGCCAGGGTTTTGAAGCCTGGTACCGCAAGGCACAGGAGCGCGCAGAAGTCTCTTCACAGATCGACCCCGCGCTGGCCGCCCACTACATCGACACGCAATTGACGGCGGTGCTGATGCAGATGAAGACCGATGAACCGGTGGAGATGGTGCGCGCGCAGGCCAGACTGGCGTTTGAGGTCTTGCTGACAGACGGCGCCAAGCTGCCAACCCCCCAAGACCAGCCCGCATAATACCAAAATGCAGACGAAAGGCTTGCTTTGTGGCGAGCAATGATGAGTTCCAGGGACCTCGGGTCGAGCGCAGCTGTGGCAGCGCCACCGCAAGCGAGTCACGTGGTTCCTGGGGCCATCAGGGCCGCCCCAAAGTAAGTCGGACGTCTG
>CAKZKQ010000222.1 GCA_937123825.1 uncultured Pseudomonadota bacterium | reverse complement strand
CACCTCGGCCATGGGGCGCGGCCCAAAGAGGGTGCGGCGCAGGTTCTCCTCGGTGGCGACCACCTCGTGGGCCAGCTTTTCATATTCGGCCAGCTCTTTGATGAAGGAGAGCACCAGCGGCACGTCGTCTTCGGTGGCGAAACGCAGCGCAAAGCCGTCGATGGGGGTTTGGATCATGTCTGCGGGTCCTGCCTGGGTGTGATCTCGATGGAGACCGTTGCGCCGACCGAGGCGGTGGTCAACGTGGGGACAGCAAAGCGCAGCGCAGCCTTGGATTCAAGTCCAGGTCACCGCTCTTGCATCAAACCGTGGCGGCGCGTCATGACCGACGCAAAGCTAAAACCCGCCACCTGCCAAAACCACACGCTGGTGAAAAGAAAGCCGACCCCCAGACCCAGCAGCCCCACAAACGAGGTCGCCAGCGCCGAGAGCGCGATCAACCACGCGTGCCAGTAGGCCGCACCGCTCTCAAAAACTCTGGAGACGGCCCGAAAGGGGTCAAAGATCTCGCGCGGGTCAAACTCGCGGCAATAGTGGGACATGTAGCCGGGGATGGCCACCGTGGCCATGACAAAGAGCACCGCCGCAGCAATGATCGCCCACAGCGCCCTGCCCCACCACCAATACACCGCCGCCAGCGCCATCGCCGGGCTGTAGTAATAGAGCATGCCCACAAAGGTCACCAGACCGTGCCAGAGCAGCCCCTTGGGGTCGGTCCAGGCTGGCCAGGCAGACCGGCCGTGCATCATGTTGTGGACCATGATGATGCGGTGGCCCATGTTCATCAGCCACCCCACAAAGGGCACCAAAAGCCACAAACCGCCGATGATGACTTCACGGCGAGCAGCGTCGCTCTGAAGCGGAAAACGCCATGAGGTTCGAAGCGAGAGCGGCGTTAAAATCGTGATGTCTGGTTTGTCCACGCGCTGTGCTCGACGCCAGGTGTTGGGGTTGTGGCCTATTGACTCTCAGAATTGTACCGCTCAACCCCCAACAAGGCCACCCTCACTGGCGGCTTTGCCCAGACCGAGAACCGTTTAAAACGAGCCTTGCAAGGGCGAGAAATCGCAGTTCAGCTCGAGGAGGAGAGCGCAGACGAACCGGGGGTTCGTCGAGCATCGACGACGATGAGATGGGCTGTGAGAGCCGTCATTGCTGGCTCGTTTTGAGCGGGACTCGGTCTGGCCCCTATTTTGCGCCCTTCAAGCCCGTTTTAATGCCCATGACACACCTCATCCCCGCCGTTGGCACCCACGCGGTGGCTTTTGGGCTCTCCAGCGAGCTTTTGGAGGCGGCGCTGGGCAAGCCCAAAGCAATCCAAACACTTGGTGATGTCCCCGGTTATCCCTCAGGGCGCCGTCGCCTTGATTACCCGGCGTGCAGCGTCCTGCTGACCCGCGAGCGCGGTGTGCTGGCCATCACCTTTGATGCGCAGACCCAACCGCTGATGCTTTGGGGGCAGGAGATCCAGGGCATGTCTGAGTCTGAACTCCAAAGCCACATTGAAGCCCATGGACACACGGCAGACCTCAAAACCCAGGATCCATGGGGCGATGCGGAGCTTGAGGCGCTGGAGTTGGGGTTGATGGCGTGGTTTGTGGAAGGGAAGCTGGAGTCGGTCGAGCTTCACAAGCCCGGCTGGCGCAGTGGTCCATGAGCACGGCGAGCGACGGTGGGGCTACTTCTTGCTCAGGAGCGCAAAGCCACCTTTGGAGATCATGAAGAGGCCGATGAGGGCCAGAATCGGAGGGTAGAAGTAGATTCGGCCTGCCATCCAGCCCACGCCAAACCAGACCGCGGCTCCAATGACCGCCGCCAAACCCCCAATGACCTGACCCCAGCCCGATTGCCCCTCGGGCACATCGGCGTAGTAATTTCCTTCCTCTTCACCCCGCTCCAAGAGGCTCTGGGTGTCCTTTTCCACAAAACAATCCTGGCAGAGGGCATCGCCCGCGTCTGAAAAGTAGGCTTCCTGACTGTTTACACTGATGCTGCAATTTGAACATTGAGCAGACATGAAGTTGTCCTCCTGCGTGTGCTTCTGTGCGCATGGGCCGCTGGACGCCGGTGAGAGTGAATCACCAGTTGTTGTATGCTCTGGGACAGGTGGAAGATGGTGATGTGGGCCAGGGATGTCAAGATAAAGATAGGGCAAGTTTGATAAATTAACATGGCGTGCAGTTGGAGGGTGGGGCGAGACGTCGTTTATGGGTGCGATGGACGGCGCTTGGGGGTGTGGTGATGGGTGCGTGTTCGGAGTTGTGGGCGTTTGATGTGGGGCGTTGGAGGGGTGAGGTGGTGCCACAGTTGGCGGCGTTGTGGCGAGGTGAGGCGGTGGCGCTGTGGTTGGAGGAGTTGTGGCAGGAGAACGTGGCCAGGGCGCGGCGCAGTGAGGCATCGTTCAGGGCGCATTATGAGCGCCATCGCAAGCCGTCGCAGAGTTGGGGGTTGATGCGTTCGGGGTCGTGGGTGGAGTTGTCGCAGGAGTGCGTGGCTTTGGATGGTGCGTTGGGTGTGGATGAGCGCAGCGTGGCGGGGCTGTGTTTTTTTGCGCCGTCGATCGATGGCGGCTGTGGTTTGGAGTGTGAGGCGTCGTCGCGGTGTCCGTTTCACAGGAAGTCGTCGTTGTGGGCGGAGTTGGCGATGGAGTTGTTTCAGCAGGCGGCGCGGCGGTGCGTGTTGGAGTTGCCCGAGGTGGTGATGGTGGGCAGGCGCGGGACGGTCTTTGATTTTGAGCGTTGGTATTTGGAGCGCCGGGGTCAGGACTGGGGGAAGGCGGATTGGGAGCGGTTTGAGGGGGACCCGTTGGCGGTCGGGTTGGCGTTGTTGGGCCGCCGGGCGGCGGTGTGGGGGTGGGGCGATGGTGGATACGGCGAGGGTTTGTTGGGGTGGTTGGGGCCGGAGGAGTGCGGGGTGTGGATGGAGGCGTGGCGAGCGCGGGGGCCGGATTTGGGGGAGGTGGATGGTCGGATGGCGGTGATGATGGAGCGGGTGTCGGGGATGATCGGGGCGTGTTTTGAGGCCGGTTGCGGGGTGGTGCTCTTGCGTTCCTGAGGGGTTTGTGTTGCGTTGGCGCTCGGGCACGCGGTTGTGGGTGGGTGTCGGCATGCGGTGATGCTTGGATGCATTGGCCGGCGGTGTTGGCAGCGCACAACGGTGCGGTGGTCTTTGTCTGGGGGGATAGAATTGTCCGTCTGGGGGGCTGCTGCTATATTGAATCTTGGTTATGTCACGCAGGATCCTGCGCGCGACAGACATCGCATCAAGCACCAAGGAGAATTGGATGAATACAGAACGCTCCGCCTGGGCAAGGGCGCTGGCTTTCTGCCTGGCGTTGTGCCTGGCGCTGATGGGGCCGATGACGTCGGCTCTGGCACAGGAAGAGGAAGATGACACCATGGATTTCACCGTCGACGAGGTCGAGGGTGAACAGGGTGGCGAGCAAGGCGGTGAAGAGGGCGGCGACAGCGACACGATGGACTTCACGGTCGATGAGGCCGAGGCGGCGGCGCCGTCAAAGTCGATCATGATCACTGGCCTGATCCTGCGCTCTGAGTTGAACACGGACCTGTCGGTGACCAACCGCGCCAACGAGGTGCTCCTGGCCGAGTTGGACAAGTTCTCCGCCTACGGTTACGCCAATTCTTCGCCCCAGGCGCTCAAGGACCAGTTCTCGGCGCTTGGCGAGCAGGGCACGCAAGACTGTCTTTACAACCCGGTGTGCCTGACGCGGATTGGTCGGGAGCTGGGGTTGGACAAGATGGTGATTGGTCGCCTGGGCGGAACCAGCGGTGACTACAGCATCAGCCTGGACCTGATCAACATCGAGCAGGGCACCGTCGAGGACTACGTCTCGCGCACCGTTAAGGGCGGCGAGGAGGAGCTCGGCGAGGCGATCGTCAGCAGCGCTCAGCGCCTCTTCAATGTGCGCATCGCCAAGAAGGGCGGCGGCGCGGTGGCGCCCCAGGGTCCCAGTGACCTGCAGGTGGCCATGGCGTGGACGACTTTGGGTGTGGGTGTGGTGAGTTTGGGCGTCGGGGCCTTCTTTGGTTTGGACGCGCGCTCGATTGAGACCGAGGTTGAGGACGCCGCGGGCGCAGGCAGCGTGACCCAGGTGGACGCCCAGGGTCGGATTGACGATGCCAAGAGCAGCGCCACGCTGGCCAACGTCTTTTATGGTGTGGGGATCGCGGCGGGGGTCACCAGCGTGCTCCTTTTCCTGATCACCCCCGGTTCTGACATCGCCACCGAAGAAGAGTTGGCCGGAGACGGCGTGCGCATCGCCCCGATGCTCGGCCCCGATGGCGCCGGCGTGTCGGCCGGTTTCTCCTGGTGAGCGAGTCGCTTTGCCCTTCAAGTCCAAACAAGAATGCTTTGTGCCCCAACGCACGGATAAAACAAAGATGATCGATAACATGATGAGCAAGGGCGCGGCTGCAATGGTCAGGCGCGCGATCCTTGGCGGCGCGCTGGTTTCGGCGCTGGCGTTGGCCAGCTGCGTGGTCAACTTCGACCCCACCGCTGAGAACGTCTTCACCTGCACCGAAGACAGCGACTGCCTGTCGCCCAACATCTGCGACAAGGAAGAGGGCGAAGAGGAGGGCATCTGCCGCCGCGAACTGCCCGACGTTGAGCCCGAGTGTGTCGATGCCGACGGCGACGGCTACGGAGAGGGCGACGCCTGCCTTGGCCCCGACTGCAACGACGACGACGACACGGTCTTCCCCGGCGCCTTTGAGATCTGCGACGGCCAGGACAACGACTGTGACTGCGCGGAGGACGGCTCCTGCGACGATCCCGCCATTGAGATCGTCGATGAGAAGACCGAGTGCACTGAAGACGCCGACTGCGACGCGCTCTCTGACGCCGAGCCCGAGGCCGACAACGGCATGCGCTGTGTGGAGGGCATCTGCCAGTTCCGCTGCCCGCTTGATGACGTCGGCGTGTGCGCCACGTCGGGCCCCGACGGCGGCGGCGCGGTGACCGAGTGTCTGACCACCCGCGATGAGAACACCGGCCTTTACCGCGCCGAGGTGCCCGTGTGCGCCCTTTCGGGGGCCTACGGCGACGACTTTGCGCAGGTCCCCGAGACCGAGGAGCCCTGCGACGGTCTGGACAACAACTGCAACCGCCGCGTGGACGGCAACGACAACTGCCAGATCTGCGACCCGGAGAACCCGGCGCCGTGCTCGACCAACCGCGGCGTCTGCTCCGAGGGCATCGTCATCTGCGAAAACAACGTCCGCGTGGGCTGCGTCGATCCCGTCACCATGGAGCCGGTCATTGAGCCGGGCCAGATGCCGGAGATCTGCGACGGTCTGGACAACGACTGCAGCGGCGTGGTCGATGAGGCGCCCGAGACGCCCACCGAGGCCAGCACCATCTGCCCCAACGATTGCCCCTTTGGGATGGTGCTTCTCAACGACGGCGAGAACACCTGGTGCATGGATCGCTTCGAGTCCAGCCGCCCGGATGCCGATGAGGGCAGCGCTGGCGCCGACGACTCCCGCGCCGTCAGCCGCCCGGGCGTGCTGCCCTGGACCGGTCTGGAGTTGACCGCCGCGCGCGACGCCTGTCAGGGCCCCGGCGGCGTGGTCTTTGCCCGCAAGCGCCTGTGCACGCTGGACGAGCTTCAGTTTGCCTGCGGCGGCGCCAACCAGGACCGCTACCCCTACGGCGACAACTTCACCGCCGCCACCTGCAACGGCGCCGACGCTGGCCGCGGTGGCCTTGCCCCCACCGGCCCCACCGACACCATGGGCGACCAGGACTTTGCGGGCTGTATCTCAACCCGTGGGCAGGCCACGCTCTACGATCTGAGCGGCAACGCCTCCGAGTTTGCGCTCCAGGACAACCTGGGCAAGATCTTTGGTGGCTCCTTCCAGTCTGACGGCAACGCCCTGACCTGCCAGTCCTCCTTTGACGGCCAGGGCCCGGGCGTCGATGTCGGCTTCCGCTGCTGCTTCGATCCCTGAGGCGGCGGGCTGACGCGCCTGTCAAGGCGCCAGCCAGGTCCCCCGAGCACACGGGCGCCGCCCTGGCGCCTTGCTCTGCGAGCGCTTCTTGTCGCGTCGCAACAATGCCCCCCCTTCTTTTCCTCTCCCATTCTCTTTTTGTAGCCGCTCCGAGGTCTGTTTTGTGATGCAGATGCCAGGGGTGGTGTGTCTTGCGCTGCGTCTGGTGGGACCGGATGGATCGTCTTGCGGGAAAATGTGTTGCGTATTGTTGCTTACCGCGCGCATGAGGTCTGATGTGTGCTAAAGTGCGCAAGGCAAGCGACAGACGTGTTCCGTGCCACCACTGTGAAGGCCCATTGTGGCAGACTCGCCGCAATCTTTTGTGGGTGCTGCTGCGGTTGGGCCCCAGCCCAAAACGCTTTCAATGGCTGGTCTGCAATGACACAGGCCGCAGCGCTGCATCTCCCCTGTAGCGCCGCAGTGTCTGTGGTCGGGGGTGCAGGCGCGAACCCGGTCCATTGAAACCCCACGGGGGCGGCGCCCGGTTGAGGCGCACCAAAGGGGCGCGGTGTTGTAAGCGCGGTGTGAGCGCGGTGTGACTTAAGGCAACGAGGCCTGTTTGATGCTCGAAGAACTTCCGTACTGGCCTGGGCTCGAAGAGAGCGCGCTGCTGGGAGATTTCTTTTTATTGGTGGGAGACCGGCAACGCGCCGGTCAGGTTTATCTGGAAGCCTGGCGCCGTGGGGAGGTGTCGGGGCTGCTGGGTTTTCTTGCGCTCGAAGCCGATGAAATCAGCGTCGATGTCCTCATCAAGTGCGGCCAGGAGTTGGTGGAGTTGTCCCAGCAGGGACAGTTGGTGGAGTCTCGCGCCGAAGAGGTGGCGCGTTTGTTGGTGGCGGTGCTGGGGCTCTTGCGCGGTGAGCCGGGTCAAGCGGGGTCAGTGGCGGTGGAGTCGCTCAGCGCGGCGCCGGGCGTGTCGGTGCCGTTGGCGCTGCGCGCCGCTCAGCCGGGCCATGCGTCGTGGTCTCAAGCGGTGGGGTCTGTCTGGGAGCGTTTGCAGCAGGTGGAGAGCGCCGAGGAGCGTGGCCATCTGATTTTCAAGCTGCACCACCTGTCGCTGGCGATGCCCGACGAGATCCCTTTTGAGCACGCCGACGCGGTGATGGACCTGGCGGCCCAGGGTGCCACCGGGGCGCTGCTCTATCTGGTGTTGCGGCGCCTGGACATGTTCTCGGCGGGTCCGCCCCCGCAGCTTGGCGTCGAGCCTCCTGGCCACTGGTTGCCGTTGGCCGAACACGAACGCGCTCGGCTGGAGACCTTTTTGAAGTTTCTGGCCAGTCACCTCCAGGATCGCCGGGAGAAGGTGGTCTTTCAGACCCGCTACGCCGACTGGCTCTGGTCCACCGGCCAAGCCGAGGCGGCCGGTGAGGTCTACGCCCAGCAGCTCGACGGGGGGCCAGTGCCCGTCTCAGATCTGGTCCGCGAGCGCCTCCAGCGCCTGCACGTCGTGGAAGGGGAGTGGGCCAAGGCGGCGGCGATTTCTTTGGAGCGCGCCGAGCGCTGTGACGACATCGCGCTGCGCATGGCGCTCTTGCTGCTCTCGCTGAGTTATCTCTACCAGGCCCAGGCGTCGCCGGACGGTTATGCTCGGGTGGCCGAGCGGGTGTTGAACCTCGAAGGGCACGGTCGTCAGATGCCCCCGGCGCCGTTTCGCTACGCCTTTGAGGTGATCGAGGGGACGTTGCTTGAGACGGGCCGCATCGAGGATCTGGAGGCGCTGTGGCGTCGCAGCGGCGCGCTGCCGTCGGCGGCGCGGACCCGGTCGGTGCGGGTGCCCGACAGGAGCATCGAGAGCATGGTGCTGCAGTGGAAGCGCCAGGCCGAGAGCGGCGATGGTCCCCTGGAGCTGCGCCCCCAGTGGTTGGAGCGACGCCTCACCCGGCGCCTCTTGCTCGTGCGGACGCTTCGCGACGGTCACCGAGAGCGGGCGTTGCTGGTCTTGACGCGCGCAGGCACGCTCTCGGACAGCGAAGAGTTGCTCAAGTCGGCCCTGATGCTGGAGATGGCGGCGGCGTTTGAAGACAACGTCGATGGCGGCCGCCTGCGCGACCAGGTCTTGCAAACGCTGCGCAGTCGTTTGGACAACGTCGATGAGCCCACCCCCAGGGATCTGGTGCCGCTCTATCTGCTCAGGGCCGAGCTTGGGCGCCAGGGCAAGATCGATGGCCTGGTCGAGGTCTTTGAGGCGTTCATCGCCAAGGCCAGCGGCTCGCTGCGCGGGTTGGCCGAGTTGACCCTGGGTCAGGAGCTTTTTGAAGCCGGTCGCTTTGAAGATGCCTCCGGGGTGGCGCGTCAGGCGTTTGCGTCGTCGCCCGGCGATGCCCGCGTCCGTGCCCGGATGACCACGCTGGCCGAGCGGACCGGAGACGAAGTG
>CAKZKQ010000221.1 GCA_937123825.1 uncultured Pseudomonadota bacterium | reverse complement strand
GTGGACCCCTCTTCGGCCAATGAGGTCGATCGCTACATTCAGGCCCTCTACTGGTCCGTGACCACGCTGACGACCGTGGGTTACGGCGACATCACCCCGTCGACCAACGCCCAGACCCTCTTCACCATGGCCACCATGTTCCTTGGCGTGGGCGTCTACGGCTACGTCATTGGTAACGTCGCCACGCTGCTGACCAACCTCGACGTCGAGCGCGAGCAACACGTCAAGCGCATGGACCGGGTCAACGCCTTCTTGCGAAGCCGCTCGGTGCCAAGGCGTCTCCAGGAGCGCGTGCGTTCGTACTACAGCTACGTCTGGGAGACGCGCACCGGGTATGTGGACTACGACGTCTTGATGGACCTGCCCCCGTCGCTGCGCTCTGAGATCGCCATGCACCTCAACAAAGAGGTCATCAAACGCGTGCCGCTCTTTGAGCAGGCCAACGAGAACTTCATCAGGCAAGCCGTCGGCAACCTCCAGCCTCTGCTGCTGACCCCGGGAGACTACGTCTTTCACCGAGGCGACCAGGGCCACGAGATGTACTTTGTCAGCCGCGGCGAGTTGGAGGTCATCGACCCAAGGGCCCACGAGGTGCTGGCGACGATCGGCAGCGGCGACTTCTTTGGGGAGGTCTCGCTGCTGATGGACGAGCCGCGCACCGCCAGCATCCGCGCGGTGACCTACTGCGAGCTTTTCAAACTAGACCAGGACTCCTTCAAGCGGATCCTCAGCGACTTTCCCGAGTTTGACCACCACATCCGCAAGGTGGCACAACAGAGACTCAGGCAGGGCTCCAAAGACGACTGACACCGACCACCTCAGCCAGAGGCAAGGCGTAACCCGGCGTGCCCCAAAAGCGCGGCTGGCTCAACCCAACGCCCACCAGTGTCGATGTCCATAAAGCGCACGCTCCCCACAACCTCGATGAACCCGACGCCGCGCAGCGGGCCCAGAACGACAACCTCGACACCAGCAAAAGAGTCACCACGCGTGGATCCCCAGGAGAACCACAACCCAAACAACACATCGCTGCTGACCGGACCCATCCGGCGCCTGCTGGCCTGGTGCATCCCCAAACACATCAAGGTCGACAGCGAACCCTATCTGCGCGCCGAAGCCTTTGTCTTCATGACCTTCTGCGCGGTGATCCTGACGGCCATCCTGGCACTCAACCAACTCGCCAGGGGCGATTGGATCTCGGCCCTGATTCAGGCCTCCATGACGGGCGCCAGCGTGTTGATGGTGTGGCTCTACAAGCGGGACTGGCAGCGTCAGGCCGTGCAGATTTTTTTCTTCTCCGCGCTGGTCACGGGCATGTCCGCCGACGCCTACCTCAAGGGCGGCTTTTACGGCAGCGATGTCGCCTGGCTGATGCTCTCTGGGTTGATGGGCGGTCTGGTGTGGGGTGCGCGCGGGGCGCTGGTGTGGTCCGTGATCTGCCTGACGATCAGCATCGTTTTTCTGGCCATGCACGCCGGAGAACACTTTGCCCCCCTCCCGCACGACTTCATGATCGCCAACAACGCCATGACGGCATTTTTGCTCATCGTCATTGGCGCCATCTTCATGATCATCGTCCAGAACTGGTTCACCCAGGCCCACAAACGCCGGGAAATGGCCATGAAGGTCCTGGCCGAACGCAACCACGCGCTCTCCGAAGCCATCACTCGCCAGGAGCAGCTTGAAAAGCGCATGGCCCACAGCCAGAAGCAGGAGAGCCTGGGGCTGCTGGCTGGCGGCGTCGCGCACGACTTCAACAACCTGCTCTTTGGCGTCACCGCCGAGTTGGATCTGGCCTTGAGCGACATGGAGGACACCCAGGAGGTCGAAGCCTCCATCAAAGCGGCGCTGATGGCCAGCCGCAAGGCCAGCGATCTGACGCGGCTGCTGCTGACCTACGCCGGCAAACGCCCCATCCACCGTCAGGAACACCGCCTGGAGGACATCCTGGGGACCGTGACACAGTTGGCGCGCTCGACGCTGCCGCGCACAATGAAGATCCGAGGCGAGCTTGAGGGGTGCAGCGCCTGGGTCCACTGCGACGCCACCCAGCTGGAGCAGGTCTTCTTGAACCTGCTGCTCAACGCCGGCGACGCCTGCGACGGCCAGGGCCTGATCACCATCTCGTGGGCCACGCGAGCGTTGACCGCCGCCGATCTGGAAGACCAACCTCTGAACACGGCGCTGCGCCCTGGACCACATGTGTGCATCAGCGTCGCAGATGACGGCTGCGGCATGGATGAAGACACCCAAAAGCGCATCTTCGAGCCCTTCTTCACCACCAAATTCACGGGCCGAGGCCTGGGTCTGGCGGTCACCGAAGGCATCTTGCGCGCACACCAGGGCGCCATCAACCTTGAGAGCACCCCCGGAGAGGGCACGCGCTTTACCATCATCCTCCCAGAACACCCGCACGCACAAACTCAGGCGGACAAAGACGCCGCAAGCTCCACCACGCTGCCCTTGCAGCCGCGCGCAGGGTCTCAGGTCCTCATCATTGACGACGAGGTGACCGTCCGCGAGAGCCTGATGCGGCAGCTCCAGCACCTTGGCATCGACGCCCTGCCCACATCGAGCGGCACAGAAGGCCTGGAGCGCTTTGTCGAGCACAAAGACCACCTCAACGGCGTCATTCTTGACCTGACGATGCCCGACTTGAGCGGGGAAGAGGTCCTGGGCAAGCTCCGCAAGCTCACCACCGACATGCCGGTGCTCCTCGTCAGCGGTTACAGCGTGGATGACGTGATGTTGATGTTGAGCAAGGATCCCAAGACCCGCTTTCTCTCCAAGCCTTTTGGTCTGGGAGAACTGCGCACCGCGCTTGAATGGATGCTCGGCGCAGGATGCTGCGGCAGCAGCCAAACCTCAACCAAGAACCACTGATACCAAAATGCAGACGTCCAACTGACTTTGTCTCCATTTTGGTATGAATCCCGCACAAAAACACCGCCGCGCACTGGAAAGTCTCTCGCTGTGTACTTATACCAGCAGACCGGCTCGCGGCGGATACTCACACAGGCCCCATACCAGGTTCAGCGGTGTTCCTTTGCACGCGCACAGGCGTACACACAAGGACTCACCTCATGCCAGGGCTTGCGGCCAAGGCCATATCTATAGTATCGACCGTGTGCTCTGCGACGTTTTTATAGGATGTCTGCTTGCAGGAGGTTATCGAGATGGCAGGACATAGTAAATGGGCCAATATCAAGCATCGCAAAGCGGCTGTGGACGCCAAGCGCGGCAAGGTCTTCTCCAAAATCATCAAGAAGGTCGCCTCGGCAGCGCGCCGTGGCGGCGGTGACCTGGACGCCAACCCCGAGCTGCGCCTCTATGTTGAGAAGGCCCGCGCCGTCAACATGCCCAACGACAACATTCAGCGCGCCATCCTCAAGGCCACCGGGCAGCTTGAGGGCGTGTCTTATGAAGACTTCACCTACGAGGGCTATGGCCCTGGTGGCGTGGCGGTCTTGCTCGAAGGCTCAACCGACAACAAAAACCGCACCGTCGCCGAGATCCGCCACGCCTTCTCCAAGAACGGCGGCAACCTGGGCGCCAACGGCTGCGTCTCCTGGATGTTCCACTCCAAGGGCATCATCACCCTGTCTGAAGAAGGCGTCGCTGACCAGGACGCGGTGATGGAGGTGGCGCTGGAGGGCGGCGCGGAAGACATTGAATTCGAAGACGGCGTGGTGACCATCACCTGCGCCTCCGAAGACTTCCTGGACCTGCGCTCGGCCCTGGTCGATGCCGGCCACAGCGAATTCCTCAGCGACGAAATCACCAAAGTCGCCGAAACCAACCCCTCCCCCACGCTGGCCGAGG